>NZ_QTPY01000036.1:0-49954 GCF_003857765.1 Burkholderia sp. Bp9016 | reverse complement strand
CCTTCGACACGACCGACGATGATCGATGGCGGTTCAGGGCGCGACGCAGGTGCGTCAGGCAACCCGGCCTCAGTGGCTGGTTCGTCGGTGGGTGTGTCCGCTACCGGATGCGGATCGAGAAATGAATCGATCATTCAGACTCCTACGCATGCTTATACGTTTTTCTTGATGAACTGCACCGCCAGCCTCTCGACCTGGTCGGCATCAACCGCCGGCAGCGTGCCCGCCGCGTCGGTCATAGAATTCGGCAGCCCGGTGGACGACTTCTTTACCCGGCCGTCGACCCCCGCAGCCGCGTTGCCGTCGGTGGGATGGATCAGCTTCGGCACCCTGCCAAGCTTGTCTCGACCGAATTTCGGCATGTCCGCCGTCATGCTGGCCGCCCCACCCCACGAATGCCCCGCCGACTTCACCGTAAAGGTGCCCGGACACCCCAGCTCGATATCGCCGCCGCGCAGCTTCAGATACGCGCCACCGGACGTCACGAACACGACTTCATCGCTCGCCGTGCCGGTCAGCGTTCCGCCCGCCGCGGTCAATTGAATGTTCTTCGCCGAATCGACTTGCGTATCGTCGTTCTGCGACTGAATCGTGACCTTCCCGTGATTCGCGATCGCCGACACGCCATCGCTGTGCGCGAACATCGCGACACCGCGACCGGCATGCAGATTGATGCGCTCGCCGCTCGCGACCTGTACGTGCCGCTGCGCGATCTGATCGATGTTCTCGCCCGCATACACGACATGCGTTTTCGGCGTGACGTTGAGCGATCCCGACTGCGCGCCGAATGCCATCAAGGCGGACGCGTCGTCGCCCTCACCGCGCTGCGCGCTGTCGGGTGTCCAGTTTCGAAACGCGTCGGCGATGCTGTCCTGGCCCGCGGCATCGGCGGTCCGCCCACCGTGCTGGCCGGCATGGTCGCCGAGCGACTTGAAGAGTTCGGTGCATTGATCGAGCAGGCGAATCAGTTCCTCCCGATCAAGCTGGCCGCCGGTAGCCCGTGCACGCGCATAGGTCGACAGCAAAATGCCGCGGGCCGCGCGCAACGCCGCGGCGGCATCGGTGCGCAGTTCCGCACCTTCCCCCCGGTCGCTGCCGTGCCCGCCGTCGCGCGGCTGAGTCAGATAGCCCAGATTCAATTGGGTATGCGCGTGTTCGCTCGCCAGCTGTGCGGAGATTTGCGACGGGGTATCGTCCAGACGAAGCTGGTTATGACGCCGGCCCTTGATTTCCCTGGTCTTGATGCCGGACAGGTAGCGATTGCCGGGCAGCGCGCCGGTATCGCTGAAATTCGCGGGCGGGTTCGCACCGTTGCTCAACACCCCGATGATGACCAGCCGGTCGGGGTCGCCCGACAGACACCCCAACAGGACTTCCATACCGACCCGCGGCAGGAACAGCGCACCGAACCCGCTGCCCGCCAGGCTTGCCCCAACGCGAATGGGTGCACTGTCGCCGGCCGAATCGTTCGTACCGGCACCTTGCGCGTGCGCATGGTCTGCCGGATCGAAGCCGTGTATGCGCACGCGCACACGGCCGGCCGCGTCGCAAAACACTTCCTCGCCCTCGGTGCCGACGATCGTGCCGGTCAGCAGGTGAACCGGCGGCACATCGATGTTCGGATCGTAGGCAGGCTTGAGCGGCACGCCGCGCCGCACGCACGTGAAGCGGTTCTCGTAGCGCGTGTCGGTGTGCGCCGATCCGTCGACAGGTGCCGGGGAAGCGGTTTGCGCGAGGTTCAGACTCGCCGCGAAGAGCTCGCCCACGCGCCCCGTCAGATGCTTCGGCAGGTTGTTCAGGATCTCGTGCCGAACCGACGTGACCACGAACTGACGGCGATCGACCGGCTTCATGTCGAGCTCGGGGTCGCCCGTCAGCGTGAACCAGTGACCGACCGGCAAATCGCGCACGCTGCCGATCCCGTCGTAACGCTCGGCTTCGAACTGGTGCGCCAGTATCCGGTCGCGCGTGATGCGGTCGTGATCGCACCATGAATCGCCGACGTGCGGAATGTCGATCGCGACGTCGGTCAAGAGGTGCGCAAGGTCGTTCCCCGCGTCACCCTGGTCGATGCCGGTGACGGCCATGGAATCGTCTGCGCGAGCCGTCTTGTAATCCCAGGACGGACGGCGCACCTTGCCGGACGACAGGCTTTGACCGTGCGCAAACAGCGTCACGGTGTCGCGTTGTCCGGCCCGGGCGTCGCGCGGCTGAAGGCGCAGCGTACCGGCCGGTGCTTCCGTCACGCGATACGGGTCGTCGCAGAATATGAGCGTATGCGTCGGCCGCTCGCCACCCCGGCCGGCCTTCGCGAAGACCGTGATGCCCTCCCGGCGCAGCAGCCGCCGGATGAAACGCGCATCGGACTCGTTGACCTGCCGCGTGAGCTCGCGCACCGGATAGCGTTCGGCCTGCAATCCCGACAGGTCGAAATCGAACGCACGCGCGAGCGCGACGCTGCGCAGCTTCCACTCGTTCATCAGCGTCGCCAGGATTTCCGTCACGCTGCGCGACCGGAACACACGGGCGTTGGTGCGGCGATCCATCAACGACAGCGCGTCGCACACGTGCAGTTGATACACGGTCAGTTCGCCGTCGGACTGACCGGTCCGCACTTCGCGCACGATCGCGTTGATCGCCCGAATGCCGCCCCGGTCGGTCGTCAGCCGGACCGACACGGGCAGGCCGAGAAACAGCGCAGGCGACAAATGATCGTGGATGGACACGCAGGTCAGCGTGCCTTCGATGCCCGACATCAGCCCTTCGCGGATATCCGCGTGGTGAAGCGCCAGCAGATGGCCGACCGCGTGTTGTGCCTGCCCGAAATGAAGGGCGACCGGCCGCCGGTTCAAGTCACCCAGACCGGACGCAAAATGCCGGAATGCGGTTGCTGTCGACATCGCCATGCCCTCGTCATGCTTGCTTCCGGCCACCTCTATTGCACCCCGCCCGACCGTATCGCCACCCTGTTGCCGGCGAACCCGAGCCCGGCCGCCCGCTGGACCAGCTCGATATCGTTGGTCACGCCGAGCTTCTTCATCGCGCTGATCTTCTGCGCACTGACGGTCTGCTTGCCCTTGTTCAGCCGCTGAGCGATCGTCTTGATCGGAACGCCGGCCAGATACATGCGAATCACCTCGATCTCGCGCGCCGACAGCTTCACCGGCTGATGGTCGGGTTCGGCGAGCGAGTCGAGCGCGCGCCGCACGAGCGGCGACAGATAGCGCCCGCCGCTGTAGCTCGAATGGATCGCGGTCACAATGTGGCCGACTTCGTCGAACTTGCTGACGAGGCTGGCGCCGCCTTGCGCGAGGATCGAGCGGAAGATCACCGGATTCTCGTTGCCGACCAGCGCGACGATGCCGACGTTCGGGCGCATGCGCCGCAGCCACTCGAACAGCGCGAGGCCATCCATTTGCCTGTCGGCGCTGATCGAATAGTCGACCAGTGCGATGTCGCATTCGATGCTGTCGAGCGCCGCGGCGAGTTCGCCCGGGGACCGGTAGACGCCGACGAGATCGATCGCGCACGCGTCGACGGCGATGTGCTCCATGCCCGCCAGCGTCAACGGCCAGTCGTACGCGAAAACGGTGCGAATACTGAATTTCCCCATGCGCAGTTCCAGAAGGTTCGCCGGGCCGCGTAGCGCGGAATGCGCGCGCGGCCGGATCGGCGTTGAATCGGCAAGCGAGATATTTTTATCCCGGTCGTTATTCTATGAAGCCGTGCGCGGCAGGGATATCGGACGACGTATAGGACAGCCCTCAGGAACGTAATACGAGTTTGATATTTGCGCCGATTCGCTCGTTCGGCGGCAACCGGAGTCGGCCGGACGGCCAACGTTGCAGGCTGCGCGGGCCGCATGGCCGGCCCGCGGGGTAAAATTGCCCCCTTTGCATGCCATTCCGGGCGACCGGCCAGCGGCAGCGCGCCGATCGCGGCAGCGCGCCGCGCCCGCTCGCCGGCAGCCCGTACTCCCCGCTTCTCCCATGACCGAATCCGACCTGCAATCCGACGACACCTCCATCCACGAAGACGGCCTCTGGCGCGACAACGGCTGGACGGCACGCATCATCAAGAACGAAGACGACGACGGCTGGGCCGTCGAGATGATCAAGGACGGCGAGGCCGAGCCAGCGCTCGTCGGCCCGTGGACGATGGGCCGCGACAAGAAGAATCCGAAACCGATGGACGCGAACGCGTTCCGCACGCTCGTGAAAACCGCGACCGAGGTGCTGATGCGGCACGCGCAGCAACGCCGCGCGCTGCTGCACAAGGAAGTGACGGTTCAGGGCGAAGACGGACAGGATGTGTCGGTCACGCTCGACATCGTGCCGGACGAGTTCGAGCCGTACGCGGAGCTGAAGGCGTTCGACCCGTATGGCGAGCTGCTGGCCGACGCGAAAGTGTCCCCGGGGTTCAAGCTCAACAAGGCCAGTGCCCAACGCTGGGTCGAATCGGGCTTCGAACGTCCGGCCTGACGCCTGCGCCGGCGGCCCGACGCCGCCGGGCCCGCACCGTGGGCGGCGCATCCGGCGCGATCGGCACGATCGGCGTCAGCCGTGCAACCCGTGCGCGATCATCAGGCGGTACAGCGTCGCGCGCGAGACGCCCAGCTCCGCCGCGACGTCCGCGTGCTGGTGCCGGTGGCGCAGCAGCGTTTCCTCGATCGTGCGCCGCTCCGCCTGCCGGCGCACTTCCGCGAGCGTCGGCGGCTGGCGCGACGTGTACTGGTTCAATTCGAGGTCGGCAGCCGAGATCAGCGGGCCGTTCGTCATCACGACCGCGAACCGGATTCGGTTGATCAGCTCGCGCACGTTGCCGGGCCATGCATAGTTGTGGATCGCCTCGATCGCACTCGGCATGAAGCCGCGGATCCGGTGCGAGCTGTCGCCGCGATAGCGCCTGAGCACGTGCTCGGCGAGCAGCATGATGTCGCGGCCGCGCGCGCGCAGCGGCGGCTCGTCGATGCGCAGCACGCACAGGCGGTAATACAGGTCCGGGCGAAAGCGCCCTGCCTGCATCGCGGCCTCGAGATCGACGTGGGTCGCGGATACGATCCGCACGTCCACCGGAATCAACGCATGGCCGCCCAGCCGCTCGATCTTGCCTTCCTGCAGAAAGCGCAGCAGGCTCGCCTGGCTCTCGAACGGCATGTCGCCGATCTCGTCGAGAAACAGCGTGCCGCCGTGCGCGGCCTCGATACGCCCGATCTTGCGCTGATGCGCGCCGGTAAATGCCCCGCGCTCATGACCGAACAGCTCGGCCTGCAGCAGCGTCGACGGAATCGCCGCGCAATTCACGGCGACGAACGGCGCATCGGCGCGCGACGACTGCTGATGGATCGCGGCCGCGGTCAGCTCCTTGCCGGTGCCGGATTCGCCGGCGATGAAGACAGTCGCCTCGGTGTTGGCGACCTTGCGGATCGTCGCGAACAGGCGACGCATCGCGTCGCAGGCGCCGATCATCGTACCGCCGGGTAGTGCGGCATCCGCGGCCGGGTCGCCCTCCGACAGTTTCACCATCCCGTATGCGTGGCCGACGAGATAACCGATGGTCGCGTCCGCGCTCCCGTAGCGCACGTAGTCGAAGCAGCACTGGCGGATCAGGCGCGCAACCGTCGTATCGCGCAGCCCGTCGTCATCCGCGAGCGCGACCCAGCCGACGCGCGGATCGCGCAGCAACGTCTCGAACGCTCCGACGTCGGGCGACGCGAAGTCGCCGAAATCGACGATACCCGCATGCAGCCGGTTCGCCTTGACGAGATTGAGTGCGTCCGCAACGGTTTTCGCACGCCATACGTCCCAGCCGCGCGACGCGAGACAGTCGATCAGCGCAGGGGCGGGATGCTGCGACAGATAGATGAGCGGACGCGACGGCGCGGTGTGGTGGCGCCGGGCCGGCACGAACGGCGGCATGCATGCGTCCGGTTCGTCCTCCTCCGGGCCTGACAGTCTGATCGGGCAGCAATAGTTCACGATGGCCTCGCCGCGTGGGATTGTCCGTCGGGCCGCCCGGCGCGCCACGATGCGCGACGGGTCTCCCTGCCCGCGCGCGGCGCTGCCGGCGTGTCCGCACGGTAGTGTTTCGTTATCGGCAGAACACGACCCGCTGCGTATAGATTTGCGGTTCTGCGACTGGCCCCGCGGGCTGGTTGAGTTCATGGTTGTAGGGCCGGTAGACCTTGCCGTTCACTGTCACGTCCGTCGCACGCGCCGTCTCGATCGTGTTCAGACTGTTGCGTTGCCAGTCGCTGACGCGGTCCGACGCCGATACGCTCGACTCGCCGGCGATCTTCTGCGTGATCGCGCTGCTGTCGCTCCACGGTTGCGTCTGCATGTCCTCCGCGTGCTGCATCGCGCCGACCGTCTTGCCGGTCGACGCCGGCCCGTTCTGCGCTTCGAACGGCGTGCCGCGGCCGTATACCGGCGATTGCCACGAAGGCGCATGGCCTTCCTCCGGCATCATGTAAATCATCTGCGGATCGCCGACCATCATCATCGGCACGCATGCCGTGTTGTCCGGGCGGCCGAGCGTGGTCAGCGCCTGCTGCACGCTCGCTGCGTTCGCAAGGGTCTGCTCGCTCAGGATGACGAAAACCGCAGGGTTCTGGAAAACCGACTGTGCGGCAGCTTGCGTGCCGTACAGCAACAGAGCGACCAAAAAGATCCTCATGATTGAGGCCTCCTTGTACCCTCGACAGGCAAAAAGAGGTGTTGACCTCGGGGATGGGACCAACACCCGTCAAACCTGCAACGCGCGTCGCGCAGCGGGTTCCGGCGGCTCCCGCACGGCCGGCGTGCGGTCGCGCGGGAGCCGGACCCGCTTGCTTACGACGACGTGCTCGTCGAGATGACGGCCGGAGCCGGCATGGCCGGAGCGGCCGGTGCAGCCTGCTGGTCGACTGCCGGCGCGAGATCCTTCGCCTGGTCGGTCACGGCCGGCGAATCGGCGGCCGGTACCGGCGCGGCGGGCTGGGCGGCTTCGGGGGCCGGCGCTTCGGCAGCCGGCGCTTCAGCAGCCGCTTGCGGTGCCGCATCGGCAGCCTTCGCATCGACCGCGGGCGCGGGCATTGCAGCAGCGTCGGCCTGCGGTGCGGCGTCGGTCGTGGCCGGAGCGGCTTGCGCGGCATCCTGCGTCTTCGTGTCGACGGCCGGCTGCGCCGCTGCTTGCGCGGCGGTGTCGGTCGCGGCCGGCGCAGGTTCCGGTGCCTTGTCGGCCACTGCCGGCACTGGTTCCGGTGCCGGTGCCGTGTCGGCAACCGCAGGTGCGGGCTCCGGTGCCTTGTCGGCAACGGCCGGCGCAGGTTCGGCTGCCTTGTCGGCGACGGCCGGCGCAGCGACGACGGCGGCCGCAGGGACCGCGGCCATCGCGGCCGGTACGACGGCAGGTGCAGCCGCAACCGCAGGCGCTGCCGCAGGTGCTGCTGCCGCAACCGGCGCAGCGGCGGCAGCCGGCACGGCTGCCGCGGCCTGGGACGCCTTCGCGGCGGCCGCCTGTGCGGCGACCGGCACTGCGCTGACAGCAGGTGCGGCGATCGACGGTGCGGGCATCGGTGCGGCGATCGGTGCTGACTGGACGGCGGTCGTCGCCACCGGGCGCGTCTGTGCGGGTGCCGGCGCGGCCGCGTCGAGCGGCGGCAGACCCATGCGGTTGCGCACCAGCGGATCGCGATACTTCACGTCGTCGGCGACGGTCGCTTCGGCAGCCGGCGCCACGTTCGAGCGCGCCAGCGGCGCGGTCGTGCCCGGGCACAGGTGGCCGGTCGCTTCCACTGCACGCCGGTTCGCATCGCTCTGGCAGAGCAGCGCGAGCGCAACGTCGGTCAACCCCATCGCACGGAATTCACGCGCATCGAGGCGACGCACGCACGCCTGGTCGACGAGCGTCGTGCCGCCGGTCGCGCCGAATCCCGGGAACGACACGCCGACGCTCACCGAGCCCATGCAGGTATCGGACAGCGTGGTCGTGAGGCCGGGCGCCTGGATCGCCGGGTTCGTCTTGATTGTCTGGGTACCCGAATAGTTGACGTTTTCCGCCGACTGGGTGTTGTACGGGTTGGTGCCGGGTGAGCCAGCCGACGCGAGAGAGCTCACGCCTTGCGGTGTCACGTTCGAACCGCCGCTCGTGCTGGACGGCATCGTCACGTTCACGTTCACGTTCGAATTGCCGCTCCCGCGCACGCCGCTGCTGCTGGTCGCACTGCCGCCGGTCGAGGTGTTCGTATTCATGCTCGAACCGCCGCCCTGGCTGATCGACGTCGACGATGTCGACGACTGCGCGCTTGAGGTCGAGTCGGCGGTTTGCGCTTGGGCACCGATCGTGGTCATCGCGAACATTGCCGCGCATGCCACCTTGATCTTGTTGCTGTTCATTTCAATCTCCGGACGAGGTTTGACCTCCCACCCAGGCAACCGTACTAATTCCCCTGAATTCCTTCAGCTTTGCCTGCTTCCCCGAACTGCTTCCAGCCACTACCCAGCTGGGACCACGAGCCGCCCGACATTCCCGGCCATGGCTGAGAGTCCGGTGCCCCGATGGCATTGCCCGACGAAAGCGATTGTTGTTCTGACGGGTTGGTTGTAGGGTTTGACGTCTGCAAATTTGATTGCACGTCCTCGGCAGCACGGTCAGCGCCATATGCCGTCAGAGACGCGAGCATCAGAGCGGCGGCAATCAGTTTCTGCTTCATGCCAACTCCTTACGGTGACAACAGGTGAGGCAAGAGACCAGCGTCGCTGGGAAACTGGTCCCCCCAACACACTGTTATGGACTGCTTGCGGTTGCGCCAGAACTTCCCTGGCTGCCGCCCGATGCGGACGGTGATCCTGCCGAACCGGTACTCCACACGGTGGACGAGTTGTAGTGGTTGGAACCAGCGATCGTCCCCGACCCGCCACTGCCGGTTCCGCCAGCAGCGCCAGCGTTGGCAATGCCGTTGTCGTTCGCACCCGTTGCCGTGTAGTGATTTGCGCCGAGTACGATCGTGGCGGTAACACCGCCCGACAGCGCATTTGCGTTCTCGCTGGTCGTGCTGTTCCCGCCGTACGAGCCTGCGGCACCGATACCGCCGCCTGCTGCGAACGCGCCCCCGTTCGTGCCTGAACCGCTGGCCGTCGAAGTCGAGTTGTGGAAGGCGGATGCCGTTCCGGCGGAACCACTGGGTGTGACGGTACTTCCTGCGCTGGCACCCGCGACCGAATTCGAATTGCTCGTATAGCTGCCGGAGCCGACCAATACCGAACCGGACACACCCGCTGCGACGGATTGCGTCTGGTTCACTGTCGACGGCCCGGCGGCCAGTACGGCCGACGATAGGGCTGTGAGCGCTGCAGCTACAAAGACGTTGGCTTTCATAGCAATTCCTTGCTGTGATGAAGTTCAGCAGTCCGGTGCCGGGCCCGCCTCAACCAGACGCCGCCCGGCATCCGCACCGCCAGCCAATGACGAACGCTACGCGCCGCGGCTTAGTGGTGATACGTCGTCCAGCCGATCGAGCCGGCGTTCGCGCCGCTGCTGCCGCCAGCTTGCGAGCCGCCGAACCCGAAGCCGCCAACCGACGAGGTTTGGGTGTGGCTCGTGTACGAGATCGAACCGCTGCCCGGGCCGCCGGCAACTGCGCCAGCTGCGCCGAGTGCCGAGCCCGAATCGGTCGCAGTGAAGTGACCGAACCCGACGACGCCGGCCGACGTCGCACCACCGCTCGACGAGCTGCTGCTCGACACCGTGCCGCCACCTGCGAACGCTGCACCCGAAACGGCCAGAACTGCTGCTGCAATCAGAAGCTTCTTCATGGTCGACTCCATAACGGCGTGGACGGAATAAGCGAGGAAGGTTGCACGCCTTCAACCCTCCCGCCTTGAGCAATCCCAATAAATTAGGACCACCATCTAATTACGAAGCATCGATTCGAATTCTCCGCTTCATAATTTTTGCCAAGCGAAGTGTAGTTCTTATTTCTTAGTTTTCCGAAATTTCTTGTAGGTGTTTTCGATAATACCCGCAATACTCCGCGATTACCAAAAGTCAACACATTCACAAAATCCGGATTAACTAATTCGATATACCGGATTATTTTATTCGACACCCTGCCAGCGGCATGCCGGCACATGGCATCCCGTTTCAGCGATCGAAAATGCGTGAATATAATTATCTACCGCAAACACAGGGCCGCCGGCAATATCTGCCTTATTACAGCGATAACGGGGCTGCTTCACGGTCAGATGGCATCGCATCTCCCTGAGAAACCGATCAAAGGTCTTCCTGGCAATCCGGCCGAGGGCATTCGAGCTAATCCAGCCAGCGCCGGCATTGGTCCGACGCAATCGAAGCGGCCCTGCATGGTCGAAGACGAATCGGCGTCAAGCTGTTCGGCACGAACAGCATGGTCCAGCCGGGTGAACTGAATGAAGGCGAGCGTCGCTGTCGGCCGGTCGTCGTCCGCAGCGAAAGGCGCTCCAGCGCGTGCACCGCGCGGAGACCATGAAACCGGCAAGGTGTAACCCGCGAAGCTGGCACTGCGTCGCGAGCGATACCCCTATTTGTCCGACTACCCCACTGTTGCGCCAAGAACGCGCGGATCAAGCTGCTGCTTATGGTCTTCATCGCCGTTTCCCCGACTGGCTTATTGACGAGTTGGCCGCCCCACATCTTTGTTACGTGATGTCGACCGCCCGCCGATGCCCCGAATGTCGCAAGCAGCATGCCATGCGTTATTCCACCAACCGTTGCGCACGATGCGCTACAACGACCGCGAAACGCAGCGTCATAAATCGCACTTTTTGTTTCAGGAATGTATCGCGACAACCGTCGGGAACGCTCCGCGATCATTGAACGCCACGAAGCAATCCCGGCAATAGACGGACGAATGCGGCATGCAGCCGGGCCTGGAACGGGTCCGCGAACGGGTGTTTCAAACTTGAGAAACGCGCCGCCGTGCGCTCGAGGCAGCGCCCTGCACGGCTGTCGCGAAACGGCCGCGGCGGCCCCGGATCGCCCGGACAGCAGTAAATCGAAGTGCACAACCCGCAGTTCCGGAGGCCCGGCGCGACGGGCATCGATACGTTTACACGATACGCGCTGCCTCAGAACCCGAACGCAATTGATTCATCCGTGAAAATACCGCCAGACTCGCCCGCGAGCGACATGTCGCATGGAAGACGAAGCCGGCGAAAAAACAAATCCATTCGCACTGCGCCAGCACGGCCGCCACCCCGACCCAGCACCCGAGATAAACCATCGACGCGCCCTCATTACCATCTATTGCAGTTTCCTTATCCATCCATTCCATCCCATTCAATTCACTTTCTTTCAATAAAAAACGCCTTTTCGATGATTATTTTTATATCGAATCGATCGGGACACAGTTCACGGACGATACATTTTTTAATCGACGACCAACGTCAATCTCATTGCTGCAACATGCGCATTCCAACGTCCGATCGACCGCTGAACATCCGTCGCAGCAGGATCTGCCGTGCATTTCGTGTGATCGATCCGT
Organism: Burkholderia sp. Bp9016; assembly: GCF_003857765.1. NCBI lineage: Bacteria > Pseudomonadati > Pseudomonadota > Betaproteobacteria > Burkholderiales > Burkholderiaceae > Burkholderia > Burkholderia sp. Bp9016. The sequence continues at coordinate 38,454 of NZ_QTPY01000036.1, read as the reverse complement.
GTCGCGGCGACCATCTCCAGGCGCATCGAACTGTCCCGACGATTCACGTCTGAAACAGAAATGCGCATGCCGCGCGGCCGCGCGGACGCAATGCCGGGACGACGCGTTCAGCCAGCGTCCCTGGCATGCCGATTGCCTGATATCCGATCCTGGCGAGCCGCACGTCACGCCCCGAAGAAGGCGGGCGGCGGCGGCATCGTCAATAAGCCATCCGGGGTAAGGCAATGAAGCTCACCAGCGATCGAGCGGCGTTCGCGTCGCTCAGGCATCAGCGTGGCAATCAGCGAAACCGGAGTGCCGGTCACGGCACTTCGGCGAACTCCGCCTACATGGGCCGGCGTGCGCCGACTCAATGCCCGCACAACGCGATGGCGCCCGTTCGTGCGCTCTTCACACACCTCGATCTCGCGCTGCCGACGATGCTCGACGACGGAGAGGACCATGAATGACCGGGTTTCGATCGAAACGCGCGTCGGTCAGCGCGTGCTCGTAACGGGCGGCGCCGGCTTTCTCGGCAGCTATGTCTGCGAACGCCTCGTGATGGAAGGCGCAAGCGTCACGTGCGTCGACAACCTGCTGACCGGGCGCAAGCTCAACATCGCCGACCTGAAGGCGTCGGGCCGCTTCGAGTTCGTGAAGGGCGACGTGTCGCTCGGCCTGCCGCAACTGCAGGTGGACGAGATCTGGAATCTCGCGTGTGCCGCTTCGCCGCCGACGTATCAGATCGATCCCGTCCACACGATGATGACCAACGTGCTCGGCATGAACCACTGTCTCGCGCTCGCGCGCAAGACGGGCGCACGGGTGTTCCAGGCGTCGACGAGCGAGATCTACGGCGACCCCGGCGTGCATCCGCAGATCGAGACCTATCGCGGCAACGTGAACACGATCGGCCCGCGCGCGTGCTACGACGAAGGCAAACGCGCCGCCGAGGCGCTGTGCTACGACTACTATCGCGCACACGGCATCGACGTGCGCGTCGCACGCATCTTCAACACGTACGGCCCGCGGATGTCGCCGCGCGACGGCCGCGTCGTGTCGAACTTCATCGTCGGCGCGCTGAACGGCGAACCGCTCGAGATCTACGGCGACGGCAAGCAGACACGCTCGTTCTGCTTCGTCAGCGACCTGATCGACGGCTTCTTCTCGCTGATGGGCGCCGCGCGCAATGTCGGCACGCCGGTCAATCTCGGCAATCCCGGCGAATTCACGATGATCGAGCTCGCGGAGAAAGTGCTGGAGATAACCGGCTCGTCGTCCGAAATCGTGTTCCGTCCGCTGCCGATCGACGATCCGCACCAGCGCAAGCCCGACATCGCCGTCGCCGCCACCGAGCTCGACTGGCACCCGGACGTCGATCTCGACGAGGGGCTGCGCCGCACCGTCGACTACTTCAGCCGCGAACTGTGGCTCGAGCCGGTGCTGCGCATGACCGGAGCCATCGCATGAACGTGCTCGTGACAGGCGGCGCAGGCTATATCGGCAGCCATACGTGCAAGGCGCTCGCACAGGCAGGGCACGAGCCGGTCGCCTACGACAACCTGTCGACCGGCCATCGCGACGCGGTCCAATGGGGACCGCTCGTCGTGGCCGACATCCTCGACCGCGACGCGCTCGCGATCGCGATGGCCCGGTACCGGCCCGAGGTAGTGATCCATTTCGCCGCGCTCGCCTACGTCGGCGAATCGGTGCTGCTTCCCGAGCGCTACTACACGGTGAACGTGACGGGCACCTGCACGCTGCTCGGCGCGATGCGCGAGGCCGGCGTGAACCGGCTCGTGATGTCGTCGTCGTGCGCGACCTACGGCATCCCGGACACGCTGCCGATCTCGGAGCGCACGCCGCAGCAGCCGATCAACCCGTACGGCTTCAGCAAGTATGCGATGGAACGGATGGCCGCGGATTTCGAGCGTGCGTACGGGCTGAAGTGGGTCGCGCTGCGCTACTTCAACGCGGCGGGCGCGGACCCGGACGGCACGATCGGCGAGAACCACGACCCGGAAACGCATGCGCTGCCGCTCGCGATCCGTGCGGCGCTCGGCACCGGCAGCGTATTTCGCGTGATGGGCACCGACTACCCGACACCCGACGGTTCGGCGATTCGCGACTACATCCACGTAAGCGACCTGGCGGACGCGCACGTGAGGGCCACCGCGCACCTGTGCGGCGGAGGCGACAGCGTCGCGCTGAATCTCGGCACCGGCACCGGCACGTCGGTGCTCGAAGCGGTTCGCGCCGTCGAAGCGGCAACCGGACGCGCGGTGCCGACGGTGATCGCCGCGCGCCGCCCGGGCGACCCGCCCGCGCTGTATGCGGACGCGACGAAGGCCGGGCTCGTGCTCGGCTGGCGGCCGCGCTTCATCGCAATCGAACAGATGGTCGAACACGCAGCACGGTGGTTTCAGAAGGAACGGCATCGCGAAGCCATCCGATAGTCACGCAGGCATCAGACAAACCCACGCAGGGGAATCACCATGAATGTGCGGATTGCCATCGTCGGCACCGGCTACGTCGGGCTCGTCAGCGGCGCCTGCTTTGCGGATCTCGGGCATGACGTCGTGTGCATCGACAACAATCGCGGCAAGATCGACGCGCTCAACGACGGCTGCATGCCGATCTACGAGCCGGGCCTCGACGCCGTGGTCGCACGCAACGTCGAACGCGGCACGCTGCGCTTCAGCAGCGACCTGGCGGCGAGCGTGCGCGACCGCGACGCGGTGTTCATCGCGGTCGGTACGCCGACGCTGCCGGGCACCGACCGCGCGGACTTACGGTACGTCGAGGCGGCCGCACGGGAAATCGCCTCGAACCTGAACGGGTTCACGGTCGTCGTCACGAAGTCGACGGTCCCCGTCGGCACCAACCGGGTCATCGAACACATCGTCGAGCATCACGCCCCCGCCGGTATCGAAGCGGCGATCGCGTCGAATCCGGAATTCCTTCGCGAAGGATCAGCGCTCGACGATTTCATGCATCCGGATCGCATCGTGTTCGGCGCCGAGCATCCGCGCGCGATCGAGATCATGAAGACGATCTACGCGCCGCTCGAGGCGATGGGCCATCTTGTGCTCGCCACCGAGATCGAGACGGCCGAGCTGGTCAAGTACGCGGCGAATGCATTCCTAGCCGTGAAGATCAGCTACATCAACGAAATCTCCGACCTGTGCGAAGCGGTCGGCGCGGACGTCGAGCTGGTCGCGAACGGCATGGGCCTCGACCGGCGCATCGGCGCGTCCTTCCTGAAGGCCGGCCCCGGCTGGGGCGGCTCGTGCTTCCCGAAGGACACGCGCGCGCTGAAGGCGACGGCGTCCGAATACGCGGTGCCGCTGCGCATCGTCAGCGCGGCGATCGAATCGAACGCGCTGCGCAAGGAACAGATCCTCCACCGCATCGAGAAGGCGTGCGGCGGTTCGATCAAGGGCAAGCGCATCGCCGTGCTCGGTCTGACCTTCAAAGGCCAGACCGACGACGTGCGCGAAAGCCCGAGCATCGACGTGATCCAGCTGCTGGTCGGCGCCGGCGCGCATATCCGCGCTTACGACCCGGCACGCCCGCACGAGGCGTCGCGGCTGCTGCCGCAGGTGTTCATGGAAGGCTCGGCGGTCGACGCGGTGCGCAGCGCGGACGCGGTCGTCGTGATGACCGAATGGAAGGCGTTCGAAGCGCTCGATCTCGCGGATCTCGCGGACCACATGGCCGACCCCGTGATGCTCGACATGCGCAACCTGTTCAGCGAGCGGCTCGCGGTCGACAGCGGCTTTCGCCGCTACGAACGCGTGGGCCGCTCGTGCGGCGAACATCCGAGCGCGGACCGTGCGAACGCGCCGCGCACCCCGTCCGCGGACGCGCCCGCGGCACCCCTTGCTTCAACCCAGATGGTCGACTCGAAGTAACCGTTACCCAACCGTTGCGGGAGAACGCCATGAAGAATCTGGTTGCGTCGCTTGCCGGCGGCCCTGCCCGGGAAACATTGGATACCGAAGCAGAACACGTCGACAGCCCGCACACGGAAGCTCCCCTCCTCGTCCCGCTGATGGACGCCGAGACGAAGACGGTGTTCCAGCTCCTCGCGCTGTGCTGGTTCGGCGCGCTGGCGATCTTCTGGCAGTGGTGGCTGCGCGACGAGCACTACGTCGATGCGTTCCGCTTCGGCGTCAACTGCTTCGTGCTGTTCTGGACCACCTTCATTCCCGGTTACTTCATCTTCATCATCCGCTCGGCGGTCGTGCCGAACCCGGCACTCGCGGTGCCGCGCGACTGGCGCGTCGCGATGGTGGTCACCAAGGCGCCGTCCGAGCCGTTCGACATCGTGCGCACGACGCTGCTCGCGATGCTCGACCAGAGCTATCCGCACGACACGTGGCTGGCCGACGAGGATCCCGCGCCGGAAACGCTCGAATGGTGCGCCCTACACGGCGTGCGCGTGTCGACGCGGCGCGGCATCGCCGAGTACCACCGCACGAGCTGGCCGCGCCGCACGAAATGCAAGGAAGGCAATCTCGCGTACTTCTACGATAAGTACGGCTACGACAACTACGATTTCGTGTCGCAGCTCGATGCGGACCACGTGCCGACCCATACGTATCTCGAGGAGATGCTGCGGCCGTTTCTCGATCCGAAGGTCGGCTACGTGTCGGCGCCAAGCATCTGCGACAGCAACGCGGCCACCAGCTGGAGCGCGCGCGGACGCGTCAACGTCGAGGGGCCGCTGCACGGCACGATGCAGGCCGGCTACGCGGCCGGGCTCGCGCCGCTTTGCATCGGCTCGCACTACGCAGTGCGCTGCCGCGCGCTGCGCGAGATCGGCGGGATCGGGCCCGAGCTGGCCGAGGATCACTCGACGACGATGATCTTCAACGCGAATGGCTGGCGCGGCATGCATGCGCTGAACGCGATCGCGAACGGCGAAGGGCCGCGCACCTTCGCCGATCTCGCGACGCAGGAATTCCAGTGGTCGAAGAGCGTGATGATCATCATGCTGCGCTACACGCGCCACTATTTCATGGGCCTGCCGCCGAAGCTGAAGATACAGTTCCTGTTCTGCCAGCTCTGGTATCCGCTGTGCGCGCTCGCGATGGCCGGCAGCGTCGTGATTCCGGTCGTCGCGCTCCTCACCGGGCGCGTGTGGGCGCACGTCGACTACCTCACGTACCTGACCTATGCGCTGCCGCTCACCGTGCTGCTCCTCTGCGTCGTCACGTGGGTCACGCGCACGACCCGGTCGTGCCGGCCGCTCGATACGAAGCTGCTGTCGTGGGAAGGCCTGTCGTTCGTGTTCGCGCGCTGGCCGTGGGTCGTGCTCGGCTGCGGATCGGCGGTGCTGGACTGCCTGCGCGGCAAGGAATTCGCATTCAAGGTCACGCCCAAGGGCGGCACGATCGAACAGGACGCGCCGCTGCGCGTCGTGTCGCCATACCTGCTGATCTCGCTGTTCTGCAGCCTGCCCGTCGTCGCGATCGACAATCCGCACAACGCGGCCGGCTTCTACCTGTTCTCGACGCTCACGAGCATCCTGTACCTCGTGATCGCCGGCATCGTCACCGTCAATCACGGCAGGGAACAGGGGCGCACCGCATCGGCGCTCCGGCAGATGTTCTTCAGCCGCCTGCCCGTGCGCAACGCGCTGTTCGTGTTCGCGCTCGCGATGCTGCTGACGGGCATCGGGCTGCGCGCGCCGAAGGGCTGGCAGGCGATGATGTGGCGTTCGGGGCTGCCCGCGGTGGTCGCGCCCGCACCGGGGCAACCGGTAAAGCAGCCGGAGTTCGGCGCGTACGACCCGGGCCATGCGTTCGCGGACGATCCGGACCTCGCGTTCGATCACGTGTTCGTGTCGTGGAACGCACCGGACCTCGGCGCGGAAATCGACCTCGCGTACCGCACCGCGCAGGCCCGCAACCGGTCGCTGATGTTGACCATCGAACCGTGGGCGATCGGCGGCGACACACGGCACGGCGACTTGCTCGAGGACATCGCGCACGGCCGCTACGACACGCGCATCGCGGGGACCTGCGCGGCGCTCGCCGCGCTCAAGGGCCCGGTGTTCGTGCGCTGGGGCCACGAGATGGATGTCGACACCGGACGCTATCCATGGGCGAACGGCGACGGGCCCGCGTACGTCGACGCCTATCGGCGCGTCGTGACCGCATGCCGGATGGTGACCAACCAGATCCGCTTCGTGTGGTCGCCGGCCGGCAATCGCAACCTCGACGACTATTTCCCCGGCCGCGGCTACGTGGACGACATCGGGCTGTCCGTTTTCGACTGCCGGCGCTGCGCGGTGTGGCCGCCCGGCGGCCAGTTCTCCGCGGCGGGCATCCTGAAGACCAAGTACGCGCGGGTGACCGACTACGGGCTGCCGGTGATGGTCACGGAGCTGGGCGTCGACGGGTCGGACGCGCGCAAACGCGCGGAGCTCGACGAATTCCAGCGGTCGTTGTGGCGCTATCCGCTGCTCACGGCCGTGTTCTATTTCAACGCGGTCGATACGCCCGGCGCGTGGCCGGCGAACTATGTGCCGGACTGGCGGATCGCTCCGACGTTCCTGCAGACGAGCGTCATCGCGAAATGAGCCGCCGCGCCGCTAAGTGCCGAGCAGTTCCTTCCTGCGCAGGTGCACGACGTCGCGCAGCGGCGGCGCGCCGAACAGCCGGCTGTATTCGCGGCTGAACTGCGACGCGCTTTCGTAACCGACGGTCGCCGCCACCGACCCGACGTCGCCGCCCTGGCGCAGCAACAGCCGCCGCGCCTCGTGCAACCGCAACTGCTTCTGGTACTGCAACGGGCTCAGCGTCGTCACGTGCTTGAAGTGATGGTGCAGCGACGACACACTCATGTTGACCGCCTGCGCGAGCGTGTCGACGCGCATCGGTTCCGCGTAGTGATCGCGGATCCACTCGATCGCGCGCGCGATCCGGTGCGTCTGGCTGCCCGCGACGGCCATGTGCCGCAATCGCGTGCCCTGCCCGCTCGTCATCAGCCGGTACAGCAGCTCCTTTTCGATCAGCGGTGCGACCACCGGAATGTCGGCCGGCGTGTCCAGCAGCCGCAACAGCCGCAGCGCGGCATCGAGCAGCGGCGGCGTGAGTTCGGTAAGGGCGATGCCTTCGCCTTCGGGGCCCGCGTCGGGCTCCGGCAGCCGCATCTCGGCCGCGAGCTCGACGATGCGCTGCGGATCGAGCGTCAGCGACAGGCAAAGGTAAGGCGCATCGGGCGATGCCTGCGTCACGCGCGAGAGGATCGGCAAGTCGATCGACGTAATCAGGCAGTTTTGCGTATCGTATTCGTAAGCCTGGCCGGCGACGATGACGCGCTTCGCGCCCTGCGCGGCGATCACGAGCGCGGCGCGCGACACGCCGCAGCCGAGATCGACCGGATGCGTGTGCCGGTGCAGCAGCAGCGCCGGCACGGCCGTCGAGTGTGAGCCGTCCGTCGGCGCGAAGCGGCCGATCAGCGAGGCCAGCTCGCGCCGCCCGGATTCGCGCGACGCCGCGATATCGGTCATGTCCATGACGCCATCCTCGATTCATTTCCCTGTGTCGCGGGAGCATAGCGAAACGGTCCGCGACGCGCCGGGGATTTGCAGGATTGTTCAATAAATTTGCAGGATTGGGTAGACGGAAAAATCGGGCGCTCGCGCACACTGCCACCTGATCCGGCGTACGCCGGGTTTTCCCCACGGAGACAAAAAATGCCCACCACGTTTGTCCTGAACGGCAAGAGCGTCACGCTCGACGCCGATCCGTCGATGCCCGTCCTCTGGGCGATCCGCGAGCACGCGGGGCTGACCGGCACGAAGTTCGGCTGCGGCATGGCGCAGTGCGGCGCGTGCACCGTGCATCTCGAAGGCCAGGCCGTGCGCTCGTGCGTGCTGCCGCTCGCCGGCATCGCTGGCAAGCACGTCACGACGATCGAAGGGCTGCAGAGCCAGCCCGCGCACGCCGTGCAGGCCGCCTGGGTCAAGCTGCAGGTGCCGCAGTGCGGCTACTGCCAGTCCGGCCAGATCATGTCGGCCACCGCGCTGCTCGAGCAAAACCCGAAACCGACCGACGCGGACATCGATGCCGCGATGAACGGCAATATCTGCCGCTGCGCGACCTACGCCCGCATCCGGGCCGCGATCCACGACGCAGCCGCGACGCTGGGAGCCTGACCATGACGATCGAACTCGACAATCCCGGTTCGGTGCGACCGTCGCGTCGCACGTTCCTGAAAGCCGCGGGCGCCGCGGCCGCGGTCAGCCTGACGATCGGCTTCGAATGGGCCGGCCTCGGCCGCCGCGCGCTCGCCGCGACGCCGCCCGCCGCCGACTTCGCGCCGAACGCGTTCCTGCGCATCACGCCCGACGGCGCCGTGACCGTGATCGCCAAACACGTCGAACTCGGCCAGGGCGCATACACGGGCATCGCGACGATCGTCGCCGAGGAACTCGACGCCGACTGGTCGAGCGTGCGCGTCGAAAGCGCACCGGCCGATGCGAAGCGCTACGCGAACCTCGCGTTCGGCACGATGCAGGGCACGGGCGGCAGCTCGGCCATGTCGAACTCGTGGCAACAACTGCGCGAAGCGGGCGGCAAGGCGCGCGCGATGCTGGTGTCGGCCGCCGCCGCGCGCTGGAAAGTACCGGCGAGCGAGCTGAGCACCGCCGACGGCGTCGTCACGCACGCGAAAAGCGGCAAGACGGCCGCATACGGCACGCTCGTGGCCGACGCGTCGAAACTGCCGGTGCCCGAGAAGGTCGTGCTGAAGCAACCGGCCGATTTCAGGCTGATCGGCCATCGCATTCCGCGCGTCGACGCATCGGCAAAATCGAACGGCACCGCGCACTTCACGCTCGACACCGCCTTCCCCGGGATGCGCGTCGCGTTGCTGCAGCGCCCGCCGCGCTTCGGCGCGACGGTCAGGTCGTTCGATGCGACGGCCGCGAAGGCCGTGCCGGGCGTGGTGTCGGTCGTGCAGGTGCCGGGCGGCATCGCGGTCGTCGCGACCGGCTTCTGGGCCGCCAAACAGGGACGCGACGCGCTGAAGGTCGACTGGGACGAAACGAACGCCGAAAAGCGCGGCTCGGACGAGATCATGCGCGAATACCGGCAGCTCGCCGCAAAGCCAGGCGCGTCGGCGCGCAAGGATGGCGATGCCGACGCGGCAATCGCCGGCGCCGCGCGCAAGATCAGCGCGACGTACGAATTCCCGTATCTCGCGCACGCGCCGATGGAGCCGCTCGACGCGGTGGTCAAGCTGAGCGCCAACAGTTGCGAAATCTGGGCCGGCGACCAGTTCCAGACAGTCGACCAGGGCAACGCGGCGAAGGTCGCGGGCCTGAAGCCCGAGCAGGTGCAGATCCACACGCTGTACGCGGGCGGCAGCTTCGGCCGGCGCGCGAACGCGTGGTCGGACTACGTGGTCGAGGCCGTGTCGATCGCGAAGGCGCTCGGCGCGGACGGCAAGCCGGTCAAGCTGCAGTGGACGCGCGAGGACGACATCCAGGGCGGCTTCTATCGCCCGATGTACTTCCACAAGATGGACGCCGGGCTGACCGCGGACGGACGGCTGGTCGGCTGGCGCCACCGGATCGTCGGCCAGTCGATCCTCGCCGGCACGCCGTTCGAGGCGTTCATGGTCAAGAACGGGGTCGACGCGACGTCGGTCGAGGGCGCGGCGAACCTGCCGTACGCGGTGCCGAACGTGTCGGTCGAACTCACCACCACCAAGGTCGGCGTGCCCGTGCTGTGGTGGCGCGTGGTCGGCAGCTCGCACACGGCCTACGCGGTCGAGGCGTTCGTCGACGAGGCCGCGCACGCGGCCGGCAAGGATCCGTACCTGTTCCGCCGCGACCTGCTCGCGAAGGAGCCGCGCATGCGCGCGGTGCTGGACCTGGCCGCGCAGAAGGCCGGCTGGGACCCGGCGAAGCCGCTGCCGAAAGGCCGCGGGCGCGGCATCGCGGTCGCCGAGGCGTTCAAGAGCCATGTCGCGCAGGTGGCCGAGGTGTCGGTCGACGCCGACGGCAAGGTGAAGGTCGAGCGCGTGGTGTGCGCGGTCGACTGCGGGATCGCGATCAATCCCGACATCGTCGCCGCGCAGATGGAAGGCGGGATCGGCTTCGGCCTCGGCGCGGTGCTGCACAGCGCGATCACGCTGAAGGACGGCCAGGTCGAGCAGCGCAACTTCGACGGCTACCACGTGCTGCGGATGGCGGAGATGCCGAAGGTCGATGTGCACATCGTGCCGTCGGCCGAGGCGCCGACCGGCGTCGGCGAGCCCGGCGTCGCGCCGGTCGGGCCGGCGGTGGCCAATGCGATCTTCGCGGCGACGGGCAAGCGGCATTACGTGCTGCCGTTCGATGCGACGGATACCGCGAAGGCTTGATGGCGGGAGAAAGGCCAGCCGCGGGGCGGGGACGTCGCGCGGCCGGCCCCCTCCCGCGCCACCGCCCGATTCGCGTCACGGGCCGCCCGTTCCGACGTTACGCCGCCCGTAACGCACGTAACGTTCCCGCTTCACGCTACGTAACAATCCTTCAATGCGGCTCCGACCCTTCCACTCCCGCCACGCCTCCCGCGTTAAAAATTCTTTTAAATTCAAGGCTGGCAGGCCGATCGCACCACCGCCGCTGACCGTCGCTTCCCGACAGAAAATCCTTGGTCCGAAAGTTGCTTCATATGTTCCCGCAAACACTCCTTTACGGACATGCGAGGGCCAACATGGATTGCAAATACCTGTACATCGACGACATAAAAATCAACTTCGTGCGCCGCACGATCGAAATCGACAACCAAGTCGTCGACGTAACCCCGCGTGAATTCGACGTCGTCGAATTCCTGCTCGACAACATGAACAAGATCGTGCCGCGGCAAGCGATCCAGGAAGCGGTCTGGGGCCGCGAGCTCAGCGTGTCGTCGCGCACGCTCGACACCCATATCTCGCGCATCCGCTCGAAGCTGCAGCTCGATCACGACAAGAACCTGCGGATCATCCCGATCTACGCGGTCGGCTACCGGCTGGTGCTGTTCGGTGCGGCCATGACACACGTCGAACGCCACGACGCGGCGCCGATCCTGCGTGCCGCGCCGCAGCCGGCGATGGCCGCCGACTACGCGTAACGCGTAGCGGCCGACCCGCGCGCCGCCGCTGCGCGGCGCGCCGGCAAGGTCCCCCCGAAGCGCTGCGCCTCGCCGTGCAGCGCATCGCGACCCGGCGTGCCTGCCGCGCCGCGACACGACCGCCGCCTCCGGGCGGCGGTCGCCTTTGTCGGCGCCCCGCCTCACCCGGCGCGCTGCGCGTCGAGCCACGCCTGGAACATCAGCACCGTCCACAGCGGGTGCTGCCAGTTCATCCGGCCCGTCTGGTGCTGCCGCCACAGCCGCTCGATCGCCTGCGCGTCGAAGAACCCCTCGTCGCGCAACCGCGACGGCTGCAGCAGCGCCTCGGCCCAGTCGCGCAACGCGCCGCGCAGCCAGTGATCGACGGGCGCGCAGAATCCCTGCTTCGGCCGGTCGATGAGCGCCGACGGCACGTACCGGTCCAGCAGCCGGCGCAGCAGCGCCTTCGACTGTCCTTCCGGCAAGCGCACGGACGCCGGCAGCCGCCACGCGAATTCCACGACGTGATGATCGAGGAAAGGCATGCGCGTCTCGAGGCTCACCGCCATTGCCGCGCGATCGACCTTCGCGAGGATGTCGGTCGGCAGGTACGCGAGCGTGTCGATCGCCATCGCCTGTTCGGCGAAGCTCAGGTGCGCGGGCCACGCGGACACCGTATCGAGCGGCGTCGGCGGCTCCTGGCCGGCGAGCGCGATGCGCTCCGGATGGTGCACCGACGACATCAGCAGCCGGTACAAGCCGATCCGGCTCTCGGCCGTCATCACGTGGCCGAGCTTGTGCAGCCGGTCGCCGATGCGCGTCGCCGATTCGCGTGCCTCCACGCCGCCCCACGCGCCCTGCGCGACCGCCGCGAGCTGGTCCGCGTGATCGGGGCGCAACGCATGCAGCGCGGCGGCGATCCGCGCACGCACCGCCGCCGGCACGCGATGCAGCTTGCGCCACAGGCGCGGCGTCAGGAAGTAGCGTGTATAGCCGCCGAACAGTTCGTCGCCGCCGTCACCGGACAGGCTCACCTTCACGTGCCGGCGCGTCAGCTCCGACACGAGGAAGGTCGGGATCTGCGACGCGTCGGCGAACGGTTCGTCGTAGATCGCCGGCAGCTTCGGCACGACGCCGAGCGCGTGATCGGCCGTCACGTAGAGTTCGGTGTGCCGCGTGCCGAGATGGCGCGCCACCGCCTTCGCGTAACCGGCCTCGTCGTAGCCGGCCTCGTGAAAGCCGATCGTGAACGTGTCGACGGGATGCGCCGATTGCGCCTGCATCAGCGCGACGATCGCCGACGAGTCGACGCCGCCCGACAGGAACGCGCCGAGCGGCACGTCGGCTTCCATCTGCCGTGCAACCGCCTGCCGCAGGATCGCGTCGAGCTGCCCGACGGCATCGTCGGCGCTGCCGTCGAACGGCGCCTCGCGCCCCGCTTCGATCGCCTGCTCGAGCGTCCAGTACGCACGCACGTGCGGCATGTCGCGCGCATGCTCGAACTGGATGTAGGTGCCCGGCGGCAGCTTGCTGATGCCGCGATAGATCGTATGCGGCGCGGGCACGCCCGACTGACGCAGATACAGGCACAGCGCATCGCGATCGATCTCGCCGTCGAAACCCGGATAGCCGCGCAGCGCCTTGAGCTCCGACGCGAACACCAGCGCGTCGCCGACCCGGCCGTAATAGAGCGGCTTCTCGCCGATCCGGTCGCGTGCGAGCGTGAGCACCCGCGACGCGCGATTCCACAGCGCCAACGCGAACATCCCGGTCGTGCGCCGCAGCGTCGCCTCGACACCCCATGCGGCGATCGCCGCGATCAGTACCTCGCTGTCGGAGCGGCCGCGCCACGCCGGTGCGCGACCCGCGCGCTCGAGCTCCGCGCGCAATTCGCGATGGTTGTAGATTTCGCCGTTGAAGACCATGACGTAACGGCCGCACGCGGAAGCCATCGGCTGCCGGCCGTGCACCGACAGATCGACGATCGCGAGCCGCCGGTGGCCGAGCGCAATGCCGGCGTCCGGGTCGACCCAGACGCCTTGACCGTCGGGCCCGCGATGCGCGAGGCTCGTCGTCATCCGCGCGAGCGTGCCGCGCGCTGTCTCCTCATCGAAGGCGACGCTATTCAGAAAGCCGTCGATTCCGCACATTGATTTGTCCGCCCCTGTTGACCTGTTCCGTCACGCGGGGCGCGACCTTGCGGCCGATCGTCCGCCTGACGGTCGAGCCATATTACGAAGAAATAAATCAGCAATAATTCATGGGTGAATGTCGCCCAGGACCGAAAAAAACCGGCGTCAAGCACCGCGACGCAGTCTGCTGCAGGCGCCGCGGGTGCAGCCGGATCGGGGCGACGCATCACCGGACTCAAGTGGAAGAAACTAACCTAGGCGCCAGCGCCTGCTGCGCGAAGCGCAGCATCTCGCTGCCGAACCCGTCCGAGCGCAGCACGAGCGCGACCATCACGGCGATCGGCCGCATCGCGACGCAGATGCCCTGCCTGACCGTGCCCGGCAGCGCAAGATTGCCCCGCACCGCGCTCCCGATCGTCTCCTGCAAGCTCCGCCCGCACGGCACCCCGCACGGTGGCCGCAGCACATCCGCAGATGAATTCAGGACTCCATACGCCGTGCGGCGAGATATGCGAGCTGCGCGCGATTCTGGACGTTGAAGAGTTTTTCGAGCGAGCGGATATGGTGACCGACCTTGTGCAGCGACGTGCGCAGCGCGCTGGCGATCTCCTGGTCGGACAGCCCGTGCACGAGACGCTCGAGCACCTGCTGCTGTTCGTCGCCGAGCGCGAAGCCGCGCATGCGCGCGATGCGCGCCTCGAGAAACGGCAGCGCGACGCGATGCACCGCGAGGCACACCGACAGCGCACCGCCGATCACGCGATCGTCGATCCACTCGGTGCCATGGGTTTCCGACGTCACGTTCACCGCGACGCGCAGGTCGAGCCGTGGCGCGGACAAACTGAAGATCACGCCGCTGTTCATCGCGTGCGCACGCAGATGGCCGGCCAGCGCGAGCACCTTGCGATCGCCGCTGCCGTGCGCGGCCGCCGCGATCTCGTCGAGCCGCCACGCGACCGGCAAGCCGCTCTGGCGCACCTGCGCGAAGCGCGGGTCGCTCTCGTACAGCATTCCGTCGATGTACGGCTGCATGAACGTCGCGGGCGCGAGGTCGCGCAGCAGATGCGCGCACAGAATGCGCCGCCCGATCATCTCGTATGCGCCGTAACCGAGTGTGCTGAAACCGATTTGCCGCAAGCGCTCGTGACATTGAGCGAAATCGACAGAAACAAGGTCGGAATTACCGGGCATCAATTGCGCGCCGGTAAAAACATCGCGATCGGCCGGATGAATTTCTTTCGAATAAGCGGCAGCGGCCGCAATCTCGGCTTGCGAGAACCACTCGACACGTGGCGCGTCGTCAGCGTACGTCATGAGGAGCCCACCCTTTCCCAATATGTGAACCTGCCCCGTCACGATCTGGTCTTTTCTTTATGAATAACTTCGGGTCGTCTTTGTATGAGCGCGAACATGAATCTTTCGCCGCGACAAATATTACGGCATATTACGTGCACACCGGCATTTTTGTACAATGCCCCCGCGTTTCGTCAGGGATGACGATCGGCGCATACCACAACGATGCTCGATCGCACCGCCGCGAACGCCGTACACGATACGGCCGCCGTCAGGCGATGCGCGTCGATTCCGAGGATGGCTCATGTCCGACATTGCAGTGCATGAAGAAGCGGTCGCCCCAACCTTGTCCCGTTCGCTGCGGCGCGCGGCCGCGTGCCCCGATGCATCGAGCGCGCGCCCGGTACAGGTCGTCTGGTGCGACGACGTGAAGCGCGGCGACGTCGCGCAACCGAATGCGCCGAAGCTCGGCGTCGCCGATACGCTCGCCCATGCGCAGAGCACCGCCGAGCGCAGCCGGATCGTCGCGAGTCTGCTGCATCTGACGGGCTTCTCGACGTTTGCGTACTTCGCGCTCGAATTCGCGCGCGAGCGCGTCGAGAGTCTGTATCTTCACGAGGCATTCACGCCCGCCACCTATCGCGGCGACTACGTGCGCCGCAACCACCACGACATCGATCCACGCACGCTCGACGCCCGCGCATGCAACATGCCGATCGTGTGGGACCTGGAGCAACTGCGCCGCGAACATCGCGAGCGCAAACGCGACGCCGGCCCGTGCGTCGCGCCCGCCGCGCTCGACGGCTTCCTGCAGACGATGCAGGACGACGGCATGTGCAGCGGCATCATGTATTCGATGGCCGTGCCCGGCACGCGGCTGCATGCGTTCATGAGCTTCACCGCACCGCGTCGCACGCGCGAATGGATCACGCCGGCGACGATCGAGCAGGCACTGTCGATCGGGCTGTCGGTGCACAAGTTCGCGTCGCCGCAACTGATCGCGACGTCGCGCGCGCGCGCGGTCAACGGGCTCACGCCGTTCGAGCAGGAACTGCTGCTCGGCATCGCGGAAGGCGCGTCCGACAAGGAAATCGGGCGACGCCTCGACACCAGCGCGCACAACGTCGACTATCACCTGCGCAAGCTGCGCAAACGCTTCGGCGTCGCGAACCGGATCCAGCTCACGTACCTGACGTCGAAGCTCGAACTGATCTGACGCGGGCGCAGCGTCCCGCGTAAACGCACATGCCGGCCTCGCGGGCCGGCATGTGCGGGTTGCGGCGCGGTGCCGGGTCCGGCGCCGCTTCCAGACAGATGATCGCCGTTACTTCCGTTACTTCAGCAGCGTCATCTGCACGACCTTGACGATCACCAGACCGACCGCGATCACCAGATAGCCGCGCAGCACGGTCATCCAGACGCGCGTCGACAGCGTCATCTTCTGCGGCTCGAGCGTGCCGAGCGGCGGCATGCGCCACGTGTCGCGCAGTGCGCGATCGACGCCCGGTTCGACGACCCGCTTGTGGCGACGAATCAGCACCGTCGCGAGATAGCCGACGATGGCGAACACGCTACCGCCCACCAGCACATCGAGGATCGCTTCGCCGCTGATGTCCGGATACATCACCGATGCGGTCAGGATGATCGACAGCATCACCAGCACCCAGATCACCGCGCCCGTGAAGATATTGAGCTTCGTCGAATTGATCCACGGCCCGAGCACCTGCCTGTCATTGCAGAGCAGCAGCAGGAACACGGTCGCGCTCGGCAGCAGCACGCCCGCGAGCGTCTGCACCGCTTCGGTCAGCAGGCCGAGCGGGCTGCCCGGAATCAGCACCAGCGCAGCGGCCGCCGCGACGATCCCGAAGTAGACGAGATAGAAGCCCTTCGCATCCGACACACCGCGATGCAGCGAATGACGGATCTTGAACACGTCGCCGATCGCATAGGCGGTCGACAGCGACACCGCCGCCGCGCCGATGATGCACGCGTCGAGCAGCGCGATCGCGAACAGCGTCGCGCTCGTATGGCCCGCATACTTCTCGAGGCCCGCGATGATGCCGCCCGCGTCGGTGAAATTGCCGAATTCCGGATGACCCGAGAACAGTTGCGCCGAGAACGCGATCATCGCGACCGCGCCGACCAGCACGAAGGCGATGCCGATCCACAGGTCGGCCTTTTCATATTTCATGAAGCGCGGCGTGATGCGCTTGTCGATCACGTAGCTCTGCTGGAAGAACAGCTGCCACGGCGCGACCGTCGTGCCGACGATGCCGATCACGAGCAGCATCACGTCGGACAGCTTCGCGTGCGCGGGCCAGTTCGGCATGAAGAAATCGCGCGACATCTGCGCGACCGGCGGGTGGATCGTCACCAGCACCGGCACGAGCAGCAGGCTCATCAGACACAGCACGATCGCGAACCGCTCGAAGCGCCTGAAGTCTCCGGTACTCACCGCGGCCATCGTCAGCGCGGCGGCTACGCACACGCCGGCCACCTTCGGCAAGCCGAAGAAATCCAGCACGAACGTGATACCGATGAACTCGGTGACGATCGTCAGCGCGTTGAGCAGGAACAGGTCGATCACGCTGAAAGCGCCCCAGAACTTGCCGAAGCGCTCGAAGATCAGGCGCGCATGGCCGACGCCGGTAACCGCGCCCAGGCGCAACACCATTTCCTGGTTCACGTACAACACCGGCACGAGCAGCAGCAGCGTCCACAGCAGCGTCGTGCCGTAGTTCTGGCCGGCCTGCGTATAGGTGCCGAATGCGCCGGCGTCGTTGTCGCCGACCATCACGATGAGGCCGGGGCCGATGATCGCGAGCAGCGTGCGCAGGCGCGCCCACCACGTGCCACGCGCGGCGGTATCGTGATGCGCGATCGTGCCGAGCGCGCCGCGGATGTCGCCCAGATGGGCTTCGTCGAGCACGGCGCTGCGTTCGACAGCAACGGGTGGAGAGATGTTGGATGGCGTCGACATGATGAATTCCGTACGGCTAATGGTTATCTGGCAAGCATGCGACCTTGGAATGCACGCGGGCGGCCGCTCGACGGCGGCCACGCGTGCGCATGCCGAGGCGCGCTCGGCGCTGCTTCAGCGGATCAACGATTTCAGGTGGTTCAGCAAACGGGAGAACACTCGCGGACGGGCGTCGAGCGTCAGCATCGCGTCGTAGTGCGGACGCGATTCCGTGACGTGCGGGAGGTTCGACAGCAGAAGGCCGAAGTTCATGGTCTGGCTCCTGGCGGCGACGGCATGCGTGCCGGCCGCGTGGTGGACGCGGGGCCAGTCCGGGGCCTGAACGTCGTGTCAGGCTAGTGAGCCGGAGTGTCCCTGCGACCCGGGTTCAAAAGGGTCTGTTGGTGCAACGGGCATAAGGGACAACTGTCACTGTCGTTCATGGCGGCTCCTGTGCGGTGTTCCGGCGAACACGGTTGACCGCCACACGGCATGCGGGCCTGTATTCGCGCGCCCGGAAACGGGATGCACGAATGCGGCCGCCTGCCAGGCGGCGGTAAAACCGGACGGCGCATGCGAAAACGCATCACGCTAACCGGCGCGAATCAGGGTGCACGTAGGGAGTTACTGCGGAGTAATGCTGCGCGCACCGTTTGCCTGGGTGACAAACGGCGGCTTCGATGAGGCGCGGACGTCGGTCGCTCAGGCGGAAATTTCGTTCGAAGATCGACTACTGCAGGCGTCCAAGGCGGCGGCCCCAAGAGTGAAGATGGCGGATTCTATGGACGCCCCGAAAGTGAAGTCAACCCCTTGAAGCCCCATTTCCCGAAATAAATTTTGCGCATTGCCGCACTGAAAGATTTACCCCCGAAAACACGTGCCGCAACCTTTCAGCATGCCTCGTGCGCCACGCGAGCGTCGTGCCGGCGGCTTGTCCGCCGCTGCCCGCTACTGTCCATTGTCGCCGTACAGCCCGAGCAGCTTCAGCGTGACGCCGTTGGTCCAGCCGAAGCCGTCCTGCAGCGGATATTCACCGCCACCGCCGCCGCCTTCGCCCGCACCTTCGACCACGTACTTCTCGACGAGCTTGCCTTCGGTCGCATACACATGCCGCACGTCGGTCAGGAAGCGCGTGCCGATGTCCTTCGCGAACGCCGGTTCGCCGTAGCGGCGCAGCCCTTCGATCGCGATCCACTGCAGCGGCGCCCAGCCGTTCGGCGCGTCCCACTGCTGGCCCGTATTCCCGGTCGTCGTCGCGAGGCCGCCCGGCTGCAGCAACGTCTTGCGCACCTCGCGCGCGGTCGCCTTCGCGCGCTCGGGCCATGCGACGCCCGTGAACAGCGGATACAGCGCAGCGGCCGACACGGCGTCGCGCGGCTTGCGCAGTTGCCAGTCGTAGTCGCCGTAATAGCCGCGACGGTTCCACAGATAGCGGTTGATCGCGGCCGCGCGGCGCGCCGCACGCCCGGAGAAGTCCGCCACGCACGCGACGTCGTGCGATACCGTGCAGCCCTTCACGATCGTGCGCTCGAGATGGAACATCAGGCTGTTCAGGTCGACCGGCACGATCGACGTCGTGCGGATCGTCGCGAGCGTCTTGCCGTCGCCGAACCAGCGCGAGCTGTAGTCCCAGCCGCTTTCGGCGCCCGCGCGCAGGTCGCGGTACACCTCGTTCGCCGGACGGTTCGGCACGGCCTTCGCCGTCGTTACGTCCTCCAGATACGATTCGTCGCGCGGCGTGTCGCTCGCGTCCCAGTAGCGGTTCAGCATCGCGCCGTCGGGCATCGCGACCACGTGGCGCGCGGCCCGCCCGCGCGGCGTCGTGGTTTCGCCCTGCATCCAGTACCCGTATTCCTTGCGCAGCTCCGGCAGGTATTTCTGGTAGACCTGGTCGCCCTCGGCCTGCGCGGCGAGCGTGACCATGTATGCGAAGAACGGCGGCTGCGAGCGGCTCGCATAGTACGTGCGGTTGCCGTTCGGGATGTGGCCGACCGTGTCGATCAGGTGCGCGAAGTTGTCGAGCATGTCGTCGACGAGATCCTCGCGACCCGACACCTGCAGCCCGAGCATCGTGAAATAGGTATCCCAGTAGTAGCCTTCGCGGAAGCGGCCGCCGGGCACCACGTACGGTTTCGGCATCGGGATCAGCGAACTGTACGACGGCACCGTTGCGCTCGTGCGCGTGAGTTGCGGCCACAACCAGTCGATGTGCTGGCGCAGCGTCTGGTTCGCCGGCGGCGTGACCCCGCCTTCGGGCGGCAGCGTGAAGTGCTGGTCGACGAACGCCTTCAGCGAAAAGCCCGGCTGCGATTTTTGTTGCTGATACAACTGCACGATCGTCGCGGGATCGGTATCGGGCGTCGCATCGACGAAGGTCTTCTGGTCGGGATAGAGCTGGGCCGTCTGCACCGCGACGAACAGGTCGCCGTAGAGCTGGCTCGGCGGCGGCAGCAGCGTGCCGGATGCCGGGCTCGCGAACGCCGTCGCGGCAGGCTCGGAAGCCTGCGCGGCCTGTTGCGCAGCGGCCCGGTTCGCGCTGTCGGCCTGTGCGGCGCAGCCGGCAACGGCCAGGTACGCGACTGCCATGACGGCCGCCCAGCGCAGACGCGGCGCGGGCATGGACGGATGCGAGTCGGGTTGCGAGTCGGGTTGCGATGCGGGATGCGATTCGGTCGATGCGGCACGACGTGGCGTCATGACGTGTCCCCTCCTTTCGATGGTGAGTGGATCGGCAGGGGTCTCTTTCGCGCGTGCGCCCGTCTCGATGGCCGTCGATCGATGCGCGTGGTTGTGTTCCGCAGATGAGTGCCGACTGTCGCACGAAACGCGCAGCGCATGCAAGCTTCGCTGCCGTGGCCGCCCGTCGCCGTCATGTGTCGTGTCATGTTCCGCACCGCAGCGGCAGTCGTCTCTTTTCACGGGCACCGTAGCAGGAACGACTGTTGCAACATGCGGAACAAGCGTTGCCTCGCGTGACGCAACGACCACATTGTGGGCATAATGGCATCTTTACCGCGCGCCCTGCCCATGTCGCCCGTCTTTCTAGCACCGCTCATCGTTGCCTGTGCGTTGTTCATGGAAAGCGTCGACGCGAACATCATCGTCACCGCGCTGCCCGCGATGGCGAGGGACTTCGGGCACAGCCCCGTCACCCTGAACATTGCGATCACGGCCTACGTGGTCGGCCTCGGCGTGTTCATCCCGATCTGCGGATGGCTCGCCGACCGCTTCGGCGCGCGCTCCGTGTTCCGTACCGCGATCGGCATCTTCGTCGCCGGCTCGCTGATGTGCGCGGCATCCAATTCCCTAGGTCTGCTCACGTTCGCGCGCTTCGTGCAGGGCGTCGGCGGCGCGATGATGGTGCCGGTCGGCCGGATCATCATCTTCCGCGCGGTGCCGCGCGCCGATCTCGTGCGCGCGATGAACTACCTCGCCATTCCCGCGCTGTTCGGGCCCACGTTCGGGCCGCTCGTCGGCGGCTTCATCACGACCTATCTGCACTGGCGGATGATCTTCTTCATCAACGTGCCGATCGGGATCTACGGGATCTACCTCGCGAGCAAGCACATCGCGAACACGCACGAGCCCGATCCGGGGCCGCTCGACTGGTTCGGCTTCCTGCTGTCGGCGAGCGGCGCCGCGCTGCTGCTGATGGGGCTGACGCTGATCGACGGTTCGCTCACGTCGCGCGGCAACGCGGTCATGATGTGCGTGGCAGGTGCCGCGATGCTCGCGCTCTACGTGCCGTACGCGCGCCGCAAGGAGCGGCCGGTGCTCGACCTCAGCTTCCTGAAGATACCGACGTACCACGCGAGCGTGGTCGGCGGGTCGCTGTTCCGGATCGGCCTCGGCGCGGTGCCGTTCCTGTTGCCGCTCGCGCTGCAGGAAGGGCTCGGGATGAGCGCTTTCCACTCCGGCCTGATCACGTGCGCGTCCGCGCTCGGCGGCGCGGTGAGCCGCTCGACGGCCACGCATACGCTGCGCCGCTTCGGCTTTCGCACGGTGCTGATCTACAACGCGGCATTCGCCGGGCTCGCGATCGCCGCCTACGGCCTGTTCCATCCGGGCATGGCGACCTGGGCGATCTGGACGATCGTGCTGGTCGGCGGCATTTTCCCCGCGCTGCAGTTCACCAGCCTGAATTCGATGATCTACGCGGACATCTCGCAAAGCGACGCGGGCCGCGCCACCAGCCTCGGCAGCGTCGTGCAACAGATGTCGCTCGGGCTCGGCGTGACGGTCGCGGGCCTCGTGCTGCACATCTCGCACTGGCTGCAAGGACACCAGACGATGGTGTGGTCGGATTTCTGGCCGGCGTTCGTCGTGGTCGGGCTGTGCTCGTTCGCGTCGATTCCGATCACGCGGCGGCTGCCGCCCGGCGCCGGCGACGAAGTCGCGCGGGGCAAGCGGCAATAAACGGACTGGCGGGAAAAAAGTCGGCGAGGTCGGCGGCGAGAAACCGGAAAAACAAAAAAATCAGCGGACATCCACACGGGGCCGGTGCACAGCCGCATGGATGTCCGCTCAGGGCTCCGGGTCTCTCGTTGGGGGTTGAGAATCCCGGATTCGCTTCCTGCGTGCCATGGACATATCGTGCGTCGGAAGCGGAATCGTTGCGCGCACATTTCGTCGCGCCATGACTGCACTATAGGGAAACTCGCGCCGCGCATCTGTCAACCATTGTCAGACGCCAACCCTTGCCCGCGCCGCACACGCGCGCCGCTTTCGCGCTAAAGTGGTGCCCGACCGTCACCCTCAGTTGCCGTTCCGATGCTTACGCTCTCGCCCGTCGCCGCCCGCGCGCTGCATCTCGCCGCGCAGGGCCTGCTGACTCCGCCGCGCCGCAAGGCGACCAAGGCCGACGTGCTCGACACGATCCGCCGGATGGCGCAGTTACAGATCGATACCATTCACGTCGTCGCGCGCAGCCCGTATCTCGTGCTGTTCAGCCGCCTCGGCGACTTCACCCCGCAGTGGCTCGACGAACATCTCGCCGAGGCGCGCCTGTTCGAATACTGGTCGCATGAAGCGTGCTTCCTGCCCGTCGAGCAGTTCGGGCTGATGCGCTACAAGATGCTCGATCCGTCCGGGATGGGCTGGAAATACGCAGCCGAATGGCACGAACAGAATCTCCCCGACATCGAACAGCTGCTCGCGCGGATTCGCGACGAAGGCCCGGTGCGCTCGGCGGACTTCATCCGCGAAGACGGCGCAAAGGGCAACGGCTGGTGGGACCGCAAGCCGGAGAAGAAGCATCTCGAGGTGCTGTTCACGACCGGCGACCTGATGGTGTCCGAACGCCGCAACTTCCAGCGCGTGTACGACGTGCGCGAGCGCGTGCTGCCCGGCTGGGACGATGCGCGCGACCTGCCGCCGCGCGAAGCCGTGCTGCCCGCGCTGCTCGACTACACGTGTCGCGCGCTCGGTGTCGTGCGGGCCGACTGGGTGGCCGACTACTATCGGCTGCCGCGCCGTTCATACCGCGCGGAGCTCGATCGGCTCGCCGACGCGGGCGACCTGATTCCGGTGGAGATCGCCGACTGGAAAGAGCCCGCCTACGTGCATCGCTCGCTCGAATCGCTGCTGCCGGCCGCCGCGGCCGACACGCTGCGCTCGACGGTCACGACGCTGCTGTCGCCGTTCGATCCGGTGGTGTGGGACCGGCGGCGCGCATCGACGCTGTTCGGGTTCGACTACACGATCGAGTGCTATACACCCGCGCACAAGCGGCGCTACGGCTACTTCTGCCTGCCGGTGCTGCATCGCGGCCGGCTGATCGGGCGCGTCGACGCCAAGGCGCATCGCATGCTCGGCACGTTCGAGCTGAAGGCTTTCCATGTCGAGCCCGGTGTGCGGTTCGGCGCCGGGCTCGCGGCCGATGTCGCGAAGGCCGTGAAAAAGCTTGCGGCATGGCACGGGACGCCCGCGGTGACGGTCGCGCACGCGCCGCCCGAGCTGGAGAAGGCGCTGGCGGGCGTGTAACGCCTGCGTCATTGCGTCGGCCGGCGACGATGTATGCTCCGCTTGCGCGAACGTCACCTGCTGCCGCTCAGTCGCGCAGCTTGCGAAAACGCGGCGTGCCGTCCTGCAGGTTCTCGTTGAACATCGCTTCCGGGCGCACCCACAGACCGCGCGCATGCGGCCACAGATGCTCGTATACGACCACCGATTCCTCGGTTTCGGAATGACGGGCGACGCCGATGTAGCGATACAGCCCGCCCTTGTAGTGACGATGTGTGGCGAGCTGTTCGGCTTCCTGTTCGGTCATATCTGCTTTCCTTCGGCAAAAACGAAAGCGCGTATTGTATGCGCTCGTATGCGCTCGCCGTGCGTCAGCGTTTCG
Organism: Burkholderia sp. Bp9016; assembly: GCF_003857765.1. Classification (NCBI taxonomy): domain Bacteria; kingdom Pseudomonadati; phylum Pseudomonadota; class Betaproteobacteria; order Burkholderiales; family Burkholderiaceae; genus Burkholderia; species Burkholderia sp. Bp9016. Next base: position 14,652 of record NZ_QTPY01000036.1, on the reverse strand, counting down.
CGTAGATGTCGGGGCGGCGGATCTCCATCAGCCGCTCGGGATTCGCGGACGGCCCGAAGCCGACCGGGCGGTACAACTCGTGGGCATCGGTCGTCACCAGCATGATGCGGCGCAGGCCCTGCACCATCGGCTGCGCGAAGACGTGGTCGATCAGCGCGCGGCCGTAGCCGTTGCCGCGCTCGGCCGGCAACACGAACACGTCGCACAGGTACGCGAACGTCGCGTGATCGGTGACGAGCCGCGCAAACCCGACGAGCCGGTCGCCGACATACGCGCCGAAGCACAGCGACCCTTCGATCGCGCGTTCGACGACGTCGCGCGGAATGCCCTGCGACCAGTACGCGTCGCGATGCAGGAAATCGAAGATCGCGTCGATGTCGAGCTCGCGCTTGTCGGTGGAAAATCTCAGCGTGGCGGGTGTGGCTGCGGGCACGTCGGCTCTCCGGTCGGATCGGGGCGGAGCAGCCACGATAGCGCGGTGCGGGGTGGGCGACAAGCGATTGGCTTCAATCCGCCGCTTTCCCCGCTCACGGCGCCGGCAACGCGCGATCGGCCTTGCAACGCTTCAACGGCAGCGGCCGGGCCGCGACGATCCGCGTCACCTCGCGAGTGCGCGGGTCGATTTCCAGATCGAGGCATGCGCAGCCGTAGCCGTGCATCCCCGCGTTGGTCACGACCCACCCGCGCGTCGACATGTCGGGCATCTCGTCGAGGCCCGGCACCGGCGGACTGCCCTGCGTCGACAGCGTCCAGCTGGCGTCCTTGTCGACCAGCCACCAGTTGGCCGGCGTCGGATTCTCGAGCCATCCGCAGCGCTTTTCCGGCGCGGCGGCGGCGGGCATCGCGACGGTCAAGGCGAAGGCCGCCCCGAGAACCCACGTCGCAGGGCGAGTACGCGCGATTTTCATGTCGGTGAATGCGGACGGAAGAAACGCCGACAGCATACCCGCCTTTGCGTCCGTTACGCGTCCGTTACGCGCCCTTTCCTGCCCATGCACGAATTCCTGCGAATCGGGTAGCCTGTGCGCAACCTGCTTGCGGCGCCGGCCGCCGGCCACGCCCGACTGGAAGAAGACACTTCAATGCGCGGCCGCGCCGCGCTCGCCGCCCGATAACGCCACCACGCTGTCTCATGCCCTACCGACTCATCGCGTTCGACTTCGACGGCACGCTCGCCGATTCGCTCGACTGCTTTCTCGCGGCGCTGACGCAGGCGTCGCGCCTGCACGGCTTTCGCGACGCCACGCCCGAACTGCGCCCCGCGCTGCGCGGGATGTCGGCGCGCGAGATCATCCGCGCGCTCGAGGTGCCGATGTGGAAAGTGCCGCGCGTGACGGTCGACATGCGTCGCCTGATGCGGCCGCACATTGCGCGGGTGAAGCTGTTCCCCGGCGTCGACGACACGTTCGATGCGCTCGCCGCGCGCGGGATCCGTATCGCGATCGCGACGTCGAACACCGAGGACATCGTGCGCGACCGGCTCGGCCCGCGCGCCAGCCGTCACGTCGATCTCTTCGCGTGCGGCATTCCGTTGTTCGGCAAGGCGCACCGGCTTCGCGCACTCGTGCGCGAAGCCGGCATGCAACCCGCCGAGGTGCTGTACGTCGGCGACGAAATCCGCGATGCCGATGCGGCACGCCGCGCGGGCATCGCGTTCCTGGGCGTCGCATGGGGCTATACGGCGCCCGACGCATTGCAGTCGCATTGCGCGACGCCGCTGCTCCCGCGCCTCGACGCCCTGCTCGATCGCGTGTGACCGACGTCGCGCGATTCGATGCGACGTCGCGCATACGGTGTGCATCCGCTACGTGTCCGACCCGCGCGACGATGAAACGCCGACGACACGCGTGCACGCCGCATCCATTTCAAGCACACCGTGCACGCAAGAATTGCCGCCGCGATACGCGCGACAGGTACGCGCTACCTGCCCGTTCGCGCGCCCATCGACTCGTCTTACCAACCGTTACACAAGGCACAGCGCGGTTGCACCTGCTACCCGGACGCTCTCCTAGAATCAGTCGGGCCGCGAAACACTTCGACCGCCATCGCGGCAGAGCGGCGGTCGATTCCGGCCCGGGCGCGCCCGGTCTCTCGCAAAGCTGCGGATCACGCGATCCGTCCGTTAATCAGAGCCCCGATCGAAAGGAGGTCCCATGAACCGCTTTCCCACCCTCTCGCGCCTTGCATTGTCTGCCGCTGGCCTGCTGCTCGTCGCCGTGACGGCGAATGCGCAAACCGCGCAACCGTCGCCGTCCGCACCGGCCGCCGCAGAGACACGCATCCACGAAGCCGACCAGACCTTCATAACGAACGGCACGAAGACCGTGTCGACGCAGCACGACGCAGCGCGCATCGCCGATTCGCGCACGTCGGACAGCCAGGTGAAGGCATTCGCGCAACGCGTGTCGACCGACGATGAAAAAATCATCCAGGCGATGCGCGCAGCGAGCCCGCGCGGCGTCGACGTGCCGGCCAACAATCCCGACACCACCGTGCTGGACAGCATCAAGAGCCTGCGCGGCGCGGATTTCGACAAGGCGTATATCGAACAGGTCGCGCTCGCCGGCGAGCAGAAGACGATTTCGGCGTTCCAGGCCGAAATCGCCTCGGGCCGCGACACGAAGCTGAAGGAAGTCGCACGCCAGTCGCTGCCGATCCTGCAGGCGCACTACGCGGACGCGCAGAAGCTCGCGCAGCGTCACCACCTCGCATCGGCACAGTAACGCGATGCATGGCCGCGCATCGCGCGCGGCACACGACGTCCCCCCATCGTCGCGCCGCCCCTTCCGGCGGCGCGATGCATACAACACCCGTTACGCGTCACGTCGCAAGCTTCGCCTTCAACCGCTCGCGCACTTCCGGCCATTCGTCGTCGATGATGCTGAAGCGCACCGAATTGCGCTTGCGGCCGTCGGGCATGATCCGTTCGTGACGCACGATCCCTTCCTGCTTCGCACCGAGCCGCAGAATCGCCGCACGGGACTTCTCGTTCAGTTCGTCGGTCGTGAACTGCACGCGCACGCAATGCAGCGTGTCGAACGCGTACGCGAGCAGCAGCCATTTCGCTTCGGTATTCGCGCGCGTGCGCTGCGACGATTCGCCGAGCCACGTATGACCGATCTCGAGCTTGCGATGCTGGCGGTCGATCTTCCAGAAGCGCGTGCTGCCGATCACGCGGCCCGACGCGCGATCGACGATCGCGAACGGCATCACGGTGCCGCTCGCGCGCCCTTGCAGCGCGGTGTCGATATACGCGTCGACCGTCTCCTCGCCCGGCACGACCGTGACCTTCAGGTTCCACAGTCGACCATCGGCGGCGGCATCCAGCAGCGCCTGCCGGTCGGACGCTTCGAGCGGCCGCAGTTCGATGCGCTCGCCGGTGAGCGTCGGTTGTGCGAGGGAGGATGAAGCGTCGTTCATGACGGGTTCCGTTTCCGTGAAAGTGAGGACGAGGATGGCAACGACTGCGGCGAAACGCTCATCATACGGCCGCCGCTAACCGGGCAGCGCAGCGAGCCGGCGCCGGATCGCTTTCGCTTCGCCGCGCAGCGCGTCGGCGAATGCGTCGACGAGGAGGCTCTTCGGCCGGTGCTCCGGCACGATCACGCTGACGCGATACGGGAACGCCCGCGTGAGCGGCCGCACGTGCAGATCGCGCCCGACGAAATCGAGCGCAGTCAGCGGATTGACGATCGCGGTGCCGAGCCCCTGCCGCACGAACGCGCACACCGACACCGCCGACGGCGTTTCGATCACCGAGCGCGGTGCGACACCGAGCTGCGCGAACGCCTCGTCGATCATGATCCGGTACGGGTCGTTCAGCGACAGGCTCACGAACGGGCGATCGGCGAGATCCGCGAGATCGATCGCATCCTTCGCCAGCAGCGGATGGCCGTCGGGCAGCACGCACACCTCGTCGACTTCGAGCAGCGGCGTGAGCAGGGTGCCGGCCGGCGCGACGTCGTGCTCGGTCAGCCCGAGGTCGTAGCGTTGCGCCGTCAGCCACTCCTCGAGCACCGGCGACTCCTGCGTCGCGACCGACACGCTGACGCCCGCATGCGCGTCGTGAAAACGCCGGCACGCCCCGGGCAGGATCGCGTGCGAGAACGCCGGCAGCGCGATCACCGACAATTGTCCGTCGCGAAACTCGCGCAGCCGCGCGGCCGTCGCCGCGACCCGCTCGAGCCCCACATAGGCGAGCCGCACGTCGTCGAACAGCGTGAGCGCGGCCATCGTCGGCCGCAGCCGGCCATGCGAGCGCTCGAACAGTGCAAAGCCGACCACATGCTCCATGCGGGCGAGTTCGCGGCTGATGGTCGGCTGCGACGTATAGAGCATCTCGGCCGCTCGCGTCGTGCTGCCGGTGACCATCAGCGCGCGAAAAACCTCGATATGCCGGTGTGTAAGCATGGCACCCTATATCCAGAATGAATCGAATATCGATAAACAGGCATTTTACCGCATAGCCTTTCAGGCGCATCATTCACGCTATCCGTTCATTCGATCCGATTCATCCGCCATGTCTCTCGATTCCCGCCAGCTCGCGGCGCTCGCGCAGCAATACGGCACCCCGCTGTGGGTGTATGACGCCGACGTCATCCGCGACCGCATCGCCCAACTGCGCCAATTCGACGTGATCCGTTATGCGCAGAAGGCGAACTCGAACCTGCATATCCTGAAGCTGATGCGCGAGGAAGGCGCGTGCGTCGATGCCGTGTCGCTCGGCGAAATCGAACGCAGCCTCGCGGCCGGATTCAGTCCGGCAGGCGAACCGGAAGGCGTCGTGTTCACGGCCGACCTGATCGACCGCCCGACGCTCGCGGCCGTGCTCAAGCACGGCGTAACCGTGAACGCCGGCTCGCTCGACATGCTCGCGCGCGTGGGCGAGCATGCGCCCGGCCATCGCGTATGGCTGCGCGTGAATCCGGGTTTCGGCCACGGCCACAGCAACAAGACCAACACCGGCGGCCCGCAAAGCAAGCACGGGATCTGGATCGACGACGTGCCGCGCGCGATCGAGATCGTGCGCCAGTACGGGCTGAAGCTGGTCGGCATCCACATGCACATCGGCTCGGGCGTCGACTACGGCCACCTGTCGCAGGTGTGCGATGCGATGGTCGACCTCGTCACGTCGCTCGGCCACGACATCGAAGCGATCTCCGCGGGCGGCGGCCTGTCGATCCCGTATCGCGACGGCGAGCCGCGCGTCGACGTCGGCCACTACTTCAGCCAGTGGGATGCCGCGCGCAAGCGGATCGAACGGCATCTCGGCCACGCGGTGCGCATCGAGATCGAACCGGGCCGCTTCCTCGTTGCGGAAGCCGGCACGCTCGTCACCGAAGTGCAGGGCGTGAACCGCCGGCCAAAGCACGACTTCGTGCTGATCGATGCGGGCTTCAACGACCTGATGCGTCCGTCGATGTACGGCAGCTATCACGCGGTGTCCGTGCATGCGCACGATGGCGCACTGCCCGCCGGCCGGCCGCTCGTCGACATCGCGATCGCCGGACCGCTGTGCGAATCCGGCGACGTGTTCACGCAGGACGCAGGCGGCGTGGTCACGCACCGCAAGCTCGCGCAGCCGCAGATCGGCGACCTGCTGTTCCTGCACGACGCGGGCGCGTACGGCGCATCGATGTCCTCGAACTACAACAGCCGGCCGCTCGCACCGGAAGTGCTCGTCGATCGCGGCACCCCGCGGCTGATTCGCCGCCGGCAGACGATCGACGAACTGCTCGCGCTCGAAACGTTCGAGTAACCGCGCCTTCACGCCGCGTTCGACACCGCTCGAACGCTCACGGCCAGGCTTGCCGCTTCAGGCATGCCTGGCCGTTTTGCTTTTGGCGCGTGCCGCTCGCGCAGGGCAACCGCTCGCGCACGCCGTAGCACCTCATGCTGCGCACCCCGTGCAACCGCAGCAGATCGCCTGCATCACGTTCCACACAGAGAGAAAAACATTCCACGGCGCGTGGAAAGTGCCTGCATTTTTGGAAGCACTTTCCTTTTTGACAAAACTAAGATTGCCCTCAGTCGTTCAGCATTTGCGTCGCCGGATACGCATCGACGATGCAGCCGGTCTACCTCACTCGCAAGCCGCACGGGCAATCATGAACACGATGCTTGAACTCCTCGCCGCACACCGGAACCCGTTCGATACGAACGCCGTGCGGTCCGCCTGCGCGCGCGAACGCAAGCCGTAACGCATCGCGGCGAACGGCTCGCGCCGCACTCGCCGCCACACCGTCGCGCGCCGCGTCTCGCCGCGGCTCCTTCGATCCGATTCCCGCCCACGGCGACGCCGCCCGTCGCTGCGGACACGCACACCCTGAATTTTCGACAACGACCACGGAGACGACCATGAAGAAACACTTCAACCCGACGCTCAAGCAAGGCCTCGCCGCCGCCCTCCTCTGCGTTGCGGCCACGGCCTCGCACGCGGCGGACCTGCTCGACACCGTCAAGCAGGCCGGCGTGCTGAAGATCGCGCTCGAAGGCACCTACCCGCCGTTCGACTACCGCAATGCCGACGGGCAGCTCGAAGGGTTCGACGTCGACGTCGCGAAGGCGGTCGCCGCCCGGCTCGGCGTGAAGCCGCAGTTCGTCACGACCGAATGGAGCGGGATTCTCGCCGGGCTGCAGGCCGGCAAGTTCGACGTGATCGTGAACCAGGTGGCGATCACGCCGTCGCGCCGGCAGGCGCTCGATTTCAGCACACCGTACGTGTATTCGTCCGCGCAACTGCTGCAACGCCAGAACGACACGCGTGCGTTCAAGTCGCTCGGCGAACTGAAGGGCAGGAAAGTCGGCGTGACGATGGGCAGCAACTACGTCGACCTCGTGAAAACCGTGCCAGCGATCGATCTGCAGGTGTATCCGGGCACGCCGGAAAACCTGCGCGACCTCGCGGCGGGCCGCATCGATGCGGCGGTCAACGACCGCCTGATGCTGAGCTACCTGATCAAGAACTCGCACCTGCCGCTGCGCCCCGGCTCCGTGCTCCCCGGCGGCGAAGACCAAATGGGCATCCCGTTCCGCAAGGGCAATCCGAAATTCGCGAAGGCGATCGACGACGCGGTCGCATCGCTGCAGCAGGACGGCACGCTGAAGAAGATCTCGATGCAGTGGTTCGGTGCGGACACCTCCCGGCCGGTCACGCAATAACGCAGCGCTGCAAGGGCCCGCGCACCCCGATGCGCGGGCCGTCGAAAACACAATCAGGAGACACGTGGTGGAAGCACTCGATCTGATCATACATACGCTGCCCGTCATGGTGAAGGGCGCGCTGCTCACGCTGAAGTTCGCGGTGGCGTCGATGGCGCTCGGCCTCGTCGTCGGGCTCGTGGCCGCCATCATGCGCATCGGCAGCAACCGGCTCGCGTCCGGCCTCGCACAAGGCTACGTGAGCCTGATGCGCGGCACGCCGCTGCTCGTGCAGATGTTCGTCGTCTACTACGGACTGCCCGATCTCGGCATCACGCTCGACCCGACGACGGCGGGCATCTTCACGCTGACGCTCAATGCCGGCGCGTACCTGTCCGAAAGCATGCGGGGCGCGATCCTCGGCATCGGCCGCGGACAATGGGCGGCGGCGCACAGCCTCGGCCTCACGCACGTGCAGACGCTGCGCTATATCGTCTGCCCGCAGGCGCTGCGCCTGGCCGTGCCGAGCCTCGGCAACACGCTGATCAGCCTGATCAAGGACACCTCGCTCGTGTCGGTGATCACCGTCACCGAGTTGCTGCGCTCGACGCAGGAAGTGATCGCCGCGACCTTCCAGCCGCTGCCGCTCTACCTCGCCGCCGCCGCGATCTACTGGGTTCTCAGCACGCTGCTCACGCGCCTGCAGGGCCGCGTCGAAACGCGTCTCGCGCTGCCGTCCACGCATTGAGCAGGCGCGCGCCCATCGACATGAACCTCAACCACGGACACAACATGATCACGCTCGACAACGTTTCGAAGTGGTATGGCAAGCATCAGGTCCTTTCCGCATGCAGCGCGGCGGTATCGAAAGGCGAAGTGGTCGTCGTGTGCGGGCCGTCGGGCTCCGGCAAGTCGACACTGATCAAGACGATCAACGGCCTCGAGCCGTTCCAGAAAGGCAGCATCGTCGTCGACGGCATGCGGCTCGGCGATCCCGCCGCGAAACTCGCGCAACTGCGTGCGCGGGTCGGCATGGTGTTTCAGCATTTCGAGCTGTTTCCGCACCTGTCGATTACCGACAACCTGACGCTCGCGCAGGTCAAGGTGCTCGGTCGCCGCAAGGACGAGGCGATCGAGAACGCGATGAAGCTGCTCGATCGCGTCGGCCTGAAGGCCCATGCGCACAAGTATCCGGGGCAGTTGTCCGGCGGGCAGCAGCAGCGCGTCGCGATCGCGCGCGCGCTGTCGATGAACCCGGTCGCGATGCTGTTCGACGAACCGACCTCCGCGCTCGACCCCGAGATGATCAACGAAGTGCTCGACGTGATGGTCGAGCTCGCCCGCGACGGAATGACGATGGTGTGCGTCACGCACGAGATGGGCTTCGCGCGGAAGGTCGCACATCGCGTGATCTTCATGGATCAGGGTGCGGTGGTCGAGGATGCGGCAAGCGATGCGTTCTTCGCCGCGCCGCGCTCCGATCGCGCCCGCGACTTCCTCGACAAGATCCTGCACTGAGCACACGACGGCCGCACTGCTTCGATTGACCGACTTTCAAAGGACGACATCTTGAACCACCCGCACTCGACCGACACACTCCTCGCTCACGAAGGCCGCTCGCACGGCCAGCCCGGCTCGCCGGTGAATCCGCCCGTGTACCGCCAGTCGACGCTGCTCTTTCACGGCACCGATGCGCTCGACGCGGTGCGCGGCACGCCGCTCGCTTACGGACGGCACGGCAGCCCGACCACGCGCGCGCTCGAGAAGGCGCTCGCGCGTCTCGAAGGCGCGCACGCCGCACTGCTGACACCGAGCGGACTCAGCGCGATCACGACCGCGCTGCTCGCGGTGCTCGATCCCGGCGACCATCTGCTGATGGTCGACTCCGCGTACGACCCGACGCGCTCGTTCTGCGACGAAACGCTCGCGCGCCTCGGCATCGAAACGACGTACTACGATCCGTCGATCGGCGCCGGCATCGCGTCGCTGATGCGACCCAACACGCGCGCGATATTCACCGAATCGCCCGGCTCGCTGACCTTCGAGGTGCAGGACATCCCCGCGATCTGCCACGTCGCACACGAGCACGGCGCGGTCGTGCTGCTCGACAACACGTGGGGCACGCCGCTGAATTTCCGTTCGTTCTCGCATGGCGTCGACGTGTCGATCCACGCGGCAACGAAATACATCGCCGGGCATTCCGACGTGCTGATGGGTGTAATCCTGACCACCGAGGCGCTCGCGCCGAAAGTCACGCGCTGCTACCGGCAGCTCGGGATGACCGTCAGCGGCGACGATGCGTATCTCGCGCTGCGCGGCCTGCGCACGCTGTCGGTGCGGCTCGAGCGGCACCAGCGCAATGCGCACGTGTTGACCGAATGGCTCGCGCAGCAGCCGGAAGTCGCGCAGATCCTCTATCCGGCGCGGCCAGGCGATGCCGGCCACGCGCTGTGGCAGCGCGACTTCACGGGCGCGTGCGGGCTGTTCGGCCTGGTGCTGCATCCGCAGCCCGACGAGGCCGTGCGTGCGCTGCTCGACGGGATGACGTGCTTCGGCATGGGCTACAGCTGGGGCGGCTTCGAAAGCCTGATCATCCCGTCGAACCCGTCGCGTCATCGCACCGCGACGTCATGGGCTGCCGCCGGCCCGCTGCTGCGCATTCACGCGGGGCTCGAGCATCCGGACGACATGATCGCCGACCTCGACGCCGGTTTCGCGAGAATGCGTGCCGCCGCGGCCGCATTCGTGGAAGCCTGACATCGGGCAACGCAGCGCATCTCGCGCACGCCTGTTCGTGCCACGACGCATCACATCTTTTTCAACGTTCGACCACCACTGATAGCGAGGCCATCATGAAAGACACGCTGTTCATTCTCCGCCCGGGTTTCTTCAAGGACTCCGAAGGTCCGTTTTACTGCGGCGACTCGGTTGCCGTCGAAGGATTGCTCAGTTTCTATCCGCAATTGCGCGACGCGGTCGCGGTCGAGTACATCGACGCGCCGCGGCCGCGCCAGCCGATCGTCGCGCTGATCGGCGAGGACAATCAGTCGGCACCCGTGCTCGTGCTGGCCAACGGGCAGACACCGAAGGATGATGCGCTCGGCGTGCGCGAGCACAACGGCCGTCGCTTCATCGATTCGCCCGCCGATATCCGGCGCTATCTGTCGTCGCAATACGGCGTTGCGCACGTTGCGTAAGCACGCCGACGCCTGATGTCGACGGGCGCCGGCGAACGGGCCGCGCAACATGCGCGGCCCGTCTTGCGCGACGCTCGGCGCGCGGCAGAGCCGCTCGTTCGGCTTGGCCCGTCACGTCGCCGTGCACCGCGCGTCAGCCCGCGCGCTGCATCGGCGCCATTTTCGAAAAGTACTTCGCGCCCGCGACGCAGCCGACGACCACGACCGTCACGACGAGCATCGACGGCGGCACCGCCTCGTGCAGCAGCCCGGCTGCGAGCAGGAAACCGAAGAACGGCTGCAGCAGTTGCAACTGGCCGACGCCCGCGATCCCGCCGAGGGCGAGCCCGCGATACCAGAACACGAAGCCGATCAGCATGCTGAACAGCGACACGTAGGCGAGCCCCCACAGCGCGGCGGCGTCGACGCCGTCGAACGTGGCCGGCCACGTGAACCACGCGAGCGGCAGCATCACCGGCAGCGACAGCACCAGCGCCCACGAGATCACCTGCCAGCCGCCGAGCTGGCGCGACAGGCGCGCGCCTTCCGCGTAGCCGAGCCCGCATGCGACGATCGCGGCCAGCATCAGCGCGTCGCCGACCACCGACGCACTGCCGCCGTTGCGCAGCGCAAACGCGGCCACCGCGCCGCTGCCGAGCAGCGAGAAGATCCAGAACGGCAGCCTCGGCCGTTCGCCGCCGCGCCACACGCCGAACAGCGCGGTCGCCAGCGGCAGCAGCCCGACGAACACGATCGCGTGCGCGGACGTCACGTGCTTTAACGCAAGCGCGGTCAGCAACGGAAAACCGACCACGACCCCTAGTGCGACGACGACGAGCGACGCGGTCTCGGCGCGCGTGGGCCGCTTCTGCTTCAGCGCGACGAGCAACCCCAGGCCGAGCACGCCGGCAATCGTCGCACGCGCGAACGTGAGGAACAGCGGGTCGAGCCCCTGCACCGCGACGCGTGTCGCAGGCAGCGAGCCACTGAAAATGATCACGCCCAGCAAGCCGCTGAGCCATCCGTCGGTCGTCTTTTGCACGGCACATCCTGATCGGAAAAAGGGGGATGTCTGATAATCCGCCGCCCGCGAAATGCGCGTAAGCTACAGCTCAATACAATTCGGACAAACTGTACTGAACAACCGGCCGTACAGTTCACCCTTCGCCATGAGCCAATCCGCCCAGCACCTCGCCCCGCCCGCGGCATCGCGCACGCGTGTGGAAACCGTGATGGACACGCTGCGCGCGCGGATCGCGAGCCGCGCGCTGATGCCTGGCGCGCGCGTGCCGTCGATCCGGATGATGGCCGACGCGCTGCATGTGTCGAAATCGACCGTCGTCGACGCGTACGAACGGCTCGCGAGCGAAGGCGTGCTCGTCGCGCGGCGCGGCTCCGGCTTCTACGTGTCGGGCCATGCGCCGCCGCTCGCGCTCGCCGAACTCGGGCCCCGCCTCGATCGCGAGCTCGATCCGCTGTGGCTGTCGCGCCAGGCGCTTGAAGCGGCGCCCGGCTCGGTGAAACCCGGCTGCGGCTGGCTGCCATCGTCGTGGCTGCCCGACGAGAGCCTGCGCCGCGCGCTGCGCGCCGTATCGCGCGACGAACCCGACGCACTGACCGACTATGCGACACCACTCGGGCTGCCCGCACTGCGCCAGCAGCTCGCGTGGCGCCTCGCGCAGCACGGCATCCATGCGGAGCCCGCGCAGATCATGCTGACCGACGGCGGCACGCATGCGCTCGATCTGGTGTGCCGGCTGCTGCTGGAGCCCGGCGACACCGTCGTGCTCGACGACCCGTGCTACTTCAACTTCCAGGCGCTGCTGCGCGCGCATCGTGCGCGGATCGTCAGCGTCCCGTACACGCCGAACGGCCCCGACCTCGCGCGCTTCGAGCAGGTGCTCGTCGAGCATCGTCCGCGGCTCTACATCACGAACGCGGCACTGCACAACCCGACCGGCGCAACGCTCGCGCCGCCGGTCGCGCACCGGATGCTGACGCTCGCGGCCGAGCATGGGCTGCTGATCGTCGAGGACGACATCTTCGCGGACTTCGAGAGCACGCCCGCGCCGCGCCTCGCGGCGTTCGACGGGCTGTCGCGCGTCGTGTCGATCGGCAGCTTCTCGAAGACGCTGTCGGCTGCGATCCGCTGCGGCTATGTCGCCGCGCGTCCCGAATGGATCGATGCGCTCGTCGACCTGAAGCTCGCGACGTCGTTCGGCAATGCGCAGATCGGCGCGAACGTCGTGCATCGGCTGCTCGTCGACGGCACGTACCGGCGCCATCTCGACAGCCTGCGCGCGCAGCTCGCGGACGCGATGGGCGAGACGATCCGGCGGCTCGCGCGCGCCGGGCTCGGGATCTGGACGGAACCGCGCGGCGGACTGTTCGTATGGGCGGAGTTGCCCGACGGGCTCGACGCCGCGCACGTCGCGCGCCACGCGCTCGATCACGACGTGGTGCTCGCGCCGGGGAACGTGTTCAGTGCGGCGCGCAGCGCGACGTCGTTCATGCGCTTCAACGTGTCGCGCTGCAAGGGGCCAGCGGTGTTCGATGCGCTTGCGGGGGCGATGGAGGCGGCGCGGGCCGCATCGCACGACCCCGACACGCCGCCGCCCGTTACGCGCAATCGCGAGCGAACCGTGACCTAGTCGACGTCGCGCGCCGAGTCGGACAGGATCAGGCGATCCGGCACGCTCGCCACGGCGCCGCGCGACGCGACGTAGTACAACAAGCCCGGCACGACGATGCCGACGATCCACGACACGTCGACGCCGCCTAGCGCATCGACCCACGGCCCGGTGTAGAACCCCGTCGCGACGAACGGCATCTGCACGAGCACGCCGACCGCGTAGACCGCGATACCGACGACGTTCCAGCGGCCGTACCGGCCGTCGGGGTCGAACAATGCCGGCACGTCGTAACGCTCGCGGGTGACGCAGTAATAGTCGACGAGATTGATCGCGCTCCACGGGGTGAAGAACACTAGCAGAAACAGCAGGAACGACGAGAACGCCTTGAGGAAATCGTGCTGCCCGGCCAGCGCGATCCCGCTCGATGCGGCGACGGTCAGCAGCACGAACGCGATGCGCGTGCGCGGCGAGATCTCGCGTCGCCCGCCGAAGCCGGTCAGGATCGCCGCAACCGACATCACACTGCCGTACGCGTTGAGCGTCGTGATCGTCAGCTTGCCCAACGCGATCGTGAAATAGAGCACCGCTGCGATCGTACCCGTCGCGCCGAGGCCGACGATGAACGCGACCTCGTGCCCGGCGAAGCGATCGCCGGCGAGCGCCGCGGCCAGCACGCCGAACGTCATCGATACCTGCGCGCCGATCACGGTGCCGCAGAATACGGCGGCAAAGGTCTTGACGGGCGACGTCGCTCTGGGCAGGTAACGGGAATAGTCGGCGACGTACGGTCCGTACGCGATCTGCCACGACGCGGACAACGACACCGCGAGCAGGAACGACGCGGGCGTGAAGTGGCGATTCGCGAGCAACGCGCCGAGCGCGGGCCCGTTCAGCAGGCTCGCAAACAGATACAGGAATGCGAGCGTGCCGACGATGCTCGATATGCGCCCCATTGCATGAATCGTCCGGTAGCCGAGACCGGTGAGCAGCACGACGAGCGCGGAGAAGATCAGGATCGCGGCGGTATGGCCGACATGCAGCAATTCGGCGATCGCCTGCCCGGCGAGGACCGTTCCGCCCGCGGAGAATCCGACATACATCACGCAGACGAGTGCGAGCGGCACGATCGCGCCGTACACGCCGAACTGCACGCGGCTCGACACCATCTGCGGCAGCCCGAGCTGCGGCCCTTGCGCCCCGTGCAGCGCCATCACCGCGCCGCCAAGCACCTGGCCTGCCAGCAAACCGATCAGCGACCAGAACACGTCGCCGCCGAGCACCACCGCCAGCGCGCCGACGACGACTGCCGTGACCTGAAGGTTCGCGCCGAACCACAGGGTGAATTGACTGAACAGGTTGCCGTGGCGCTCGGCATCGGGAATATGGTCGATCGAACGACGCTCGATCAGCGACGGATTGGCGACAGGTGAAGCGGTACGTTCCATGCTCGGCTCCTGACCGGTGGAAAACTGCGCTTGGGGGTTCGCTCGGACCAGAGGCATCAGGCCGCGGTCCTTCGCGTGAATCGCATGCCGGTTGCAATGACACGGCATGCGGGCAGGATCAGTGGATCCTGATGAGTTGCAGGGATCAGAGCGACGCGGTCAGTTGCGGGACAAGCTCGTGCAGATCGCCGACGAGACCGTAATCGGCCACGCTGAAGATCGGCGCCTCCGGATCCTTGTTGATCGCGACGATCACCT
>NZ_QTPY01000035.1:0-53046 GCF_003857765.1 Burkholderia sp. Bp9016 | reverse complement strand
CGCTTGGCGCTACCGGGCTTGGCGCGCCGGCGCGCGGTTTCCCCAACGGCGCGCCAGCATCCCTGAGTCGGGTTCCATACCAGTGCGTAGGTCTTGTTCATGGAGTTGTGTTCCTCTGAAAAAAATACAGGGTGGCCGCTTCGTATTGGTATGTATACCTAACGAAATGGAGAAATCGAAGAGACGCAAAAAGTGCGAATCCCGATGATGCGGGCGGCTATGCCGCCCGCATTACTTGCAGCCCGCCCCTGTCTGGCGGGCCGCACGTCGACCGCCGCTCAGAAATACTGCGCGGCCTGAAGCCAGACGCTCGGCGAACGTGTGGCCGACGCTACCGGATCGGCGTAACCGACCGGCAGCGCGGCGGTCACGCTGACTTGGTGGCGCGTGCCGAACCAGCTCGCCCCGACGCCGAGCGACGACAACTGCACGGTGTTGCGCTCGCGCGACCATCGCTGCTTGCTGAGCTGAATGCGTCCCGTGTCGACGAATGCGCTCAATTGCCAGCCGGGCGCGACGAGATAGCGCAGTTCGGCCGTGGCCTGCCAACCCTGATCGCCGCTGCCGGCGCCGAGCGCGAATGCACGCACGCCGTACGGGCCGCCGAGGTTGAATTTTTCCGAAGCATCGAGATTGCGCGACGACAGCTGCGCGCTGAACTGGGTATAGAGCTGGAATCGCGAGCCGAGCGCCTGGAGCCGCAGCGCGCTGACGTTCAGCTTCGCGAACTGGCCTTGGGTATGAACGTAGTAGTCCATGTCGAGCGGATCGTTGCCGCTCAGATGGCCGATGCCGAGCGTGGCGGAGAAGCCGCTCCTGCCGCCGCCGCCGAAGGCATCCTGCTGGTTGCCGCTCACGCCGAACGACCACAGATCGACGGTCTTGTCGTTGACCACGTCGAATGCCCCGTACACGTCGCGCAGATGCTTGTTTTCGTAGACGAACTGCGCGTCGAGGCTCGCGCGCCTGCTGCGCAGCAGCGGCTGCGTGACGAATGCCGAGCGAACGTCGGCGCCGCCGTGGAAGCGCAGGTCCTTGAGGTCGCGGCCGATCCGGTAGTCCATGTCCGAATAGGCGATGCCGACGCGGGTCGATAGCGGGCCGACGGGCAGTTGATACGACGTGCGGTAATAGCGCTGATTGGTGTTGCTCGTCAGTCCGCGCAGCGAGAAGCGGTCGCCGACGCGCAACGGTGCATTGACGTCGATGCTGCCGGTCGCGCGGTAGCGGCCGGTCAGCGGATCACCGAAGTTGTCGAGTTCGATCGAGCCGGCGGCGAAGCGATCGCGTTCGGCATCGATCACGAGATCGGTCGTGCCCGGTTCGGCGCCGGGCCGCAGCGTGCTCTTCGCCACGACGCCGGGCATCTCGTTCAACAGGATGAGGCTGCGTTCGAGGCGGTTGCCGTGCGCGACCTCGCCGGGTTGCAGCGACGCCAGCGGTTGACGCAGGGCGCGGTCGAATACACGCGTGCCGTTGTGCAATTCGATCCGTCCGTAGCGACCTTCGACGACGGCGATGCGCACGACGCCATGTTCGATGTCCTGGCCGGGGAGATAGGCGCGGGCAAGGACGTAGCCGTGTTCGCGGTAGTACGTCGTGATCCGGTTGGCGGCCCGCTGCAGATCGGCGAAGCTCAGGTCGCGTCCGACGAGATCGCCGAGCAGCGGGGCGAGCCGGGCGGCGGGTATGGCCGCATTGCCTTCGATGGCGAAGGCGCTGACCGTGACGCGCGGGCCCGCATCGTCGTTCGACGCAGGCTCGGGTTCGGCGGGCGCGATGTCGATCTTCGGGGCGGTGACGGCGGGCAGCGACGGCCGCGCGGTCTCGATGTCGCGCATCGATTGCCCGGCGCTGGGTATTTGCTGCGCATGGACCAGGCCGGGCAGGAGCAGCGCCGCGGCGAAGCGCCAGGGGTGCAGCGATACGGCCCACCGTGCGCGAGCGCCGGTGTGCGGGTCGCGAGGTGCGCGCGACGCAGCGGGGTTTGCCGGCCGCGGCATGACCGGCAACCTGGAGAGGGCGCTCGACATGCCGGCGATCGCCGGCGCTTCAGTGCGACGGATGAACTGAATATTCCACCCCGGATCGGAAAATGTGGACCGGTCTCAAGCATTCGTGCCGGTTCGTCGATATAGCCGTGGATATTACGAAACGATTGCGGGTGTGGATATTGAACAAGTACGAGTGCGCATGCGAGAACACTCTGTCTTGCACGATTTTGGGTCCGATGTGCATTTGTTGCATGAATTGCGGTATCGGAGCGCCGCGCAAAATCGGCGATTGGCGTCAAGATCGGCAATTTCTGCCCGCCCGGATCGTGCGCGGTTTCGGGTGTCGGCACGACGCGAGCGAAGCGTGTCCCGTGCGACGGATCGCGCCGGCCACCCGTGCGTCGCACGGCGGCCACGCGGCATTCAGGTCGCCGTCCGCTCGCGCCGCGGCTGCCTGCCGAGCCTGTTCAACATCGCCAGCATCGGTTTTTCGATCATGACGTGGCAGGCGTATCCCGCTCCGCATACGGCGCCCAGGATGGCGAGTGCAGTCACGATGCCAGCCGGCGTATCGAGGCTGGCTTGCGCACCCGCGATTCGGGTCCCGATGCCGATCACGTACGGATGCAGCAGATAGATCGAATAGCTGGCCGCGCCGAGCGCCGCGCTCGGCGCGTTCGTGACCGAGCGGCCGTTCAGGTCGAGTGCGACCAGTGCGACGATCAGCATGCACGCCGGCACGCCCCATGCCGCGACACGGACGAAGCCGGCGGGGGTGCCGCAGGCGAGCTGAAGCAGCGCGATCGCCGCGACGCCTGCGGCAACGAGCGCGAACCATGCGTGTGGCGCGACCCGGCCGGCGATTCCCGCTGCGAGCGCGCGATGGGCGAGCACGCCGAGACCGAATTCGAGCAGGAACGGCTGCCCGAGATGATCGGCAGTGGCGCTGCCCGTACCGCAGGCGGCGACGTACAGACAGAACAGCGCGAGCAGCAGCGCCGTGCAGACGGTTGCACGGCGGGGGCGGACCAGCAGGAGCGCAAGCGCAACGACGACGTAGAACAGCATTTCGTACTCGAGCGTCCAGCCGTTCAGGTTCAGCGGCCCCCAATGACCGTTTTCCTTCACGTACGGTACGAACAGCAGCGACTTGACGAGATAGTCGACGCGTGCGGTCGTCGAATTGAGCCACTGCGGCCGCCATGTCGCGATCGCGTACACGCCGAGCGTCGTCAGCCAGTACAGCGGCACGATGCGGATCAGCCGCCTGCGCAGGAACGCGCGGCCTTCGCGCGGCGCGACCTCCGACATGATGAAGCCGCTGATCACGAAGAACACGTCGACGCCGGCCTGCCCGAACGGCAGCACGTTCATGTGATAGCCGACGACCGCGAGCGCCGCGCAGGCGCGCGCGCACTGGAGATTCGGAAAGAAAGCGCGTGGCCGGTCGAGCGTGGTCATGGATGGTAGCGGGGCGGTGACGAGGGGCGACGCCGGTCGGCGGCGGAAGCGGGCGCGCCGCCGGGCCGCAAGCGGCGCGGCAGGCGGGCGTCGAACTGCATCGCGCAGAACAGCGCGACGCTCGACAGGTGACGCGTATAGCTGCCGAGATCGGGCTCGAACAGCATCGACACGGCGACATGGCCGATGACGAGACAGGCGGGCAGGTCGGCAGCCGGTCGCGCGCTGCCGCGCGGGCGTCGCCATACGGCGGCCAGCGCGATCCACACGAACGCCTGCATCGCGAATTCCTTGAGCCCCGGCATGAAAAGCACCGGCAGGTTCAGGCGCAACACGCCATATGCATAGTTCGCGCAGAAAGCGATGAACGATTCCGGGGGGAACGGGTTGCGAAAGCTCGTGCGCGCGCCGAACGGCGAACCGTACGCGAGATAGTCGGCGGCCATGTCGCGCGGATGTTGCAGCAGGTAGTACACATCGTTCGGCAACAGGAACAGCGCGGCCGGCACGGCAAGCGCCAGCAACGCCCTGCCGCGCCACGACGCGCGCCTAAACAGCAGCGCGGCGACCGCCAGCGCGAGAATCAGCGCGAAATAGTGCCGCACGAACAGCGCGTAGCCGCCGTACAGCGCGACGGCCGCGGCGAGCGTTGCAATCGTCGAGCGGCGTTGCGCGACACCGGTCAGCGCGAGCGCCATCAGCACGACGAGCGTGTCCTTGCTCGCGACGAACAGGTTGAAGAACACGCAGGGCGCGAGCAGGACCATGGATGCCGCCAGCGCGCCTGCGCGCCTGCCGTGGCCGAGCATGCGCCAGATGCACAGCGCGCCGACGGCGGCGACGAACAGGTGCGTGCCCGTTGTGCCGAGCGCGGCGTAGAACCTGGCCACCGCATCGAACGACGTGCCGTCGTAGGTGTTCGCGCCACCGATCTGGGTCTGGATTTTCTCCGCGTCCCGAAACACGAATTCCGGCAGGAACGCGCCGGCCTTTGCATAGATGATCCAGTACGCGGCCACGGCCAGCGTGGCGATGGTGCGTGTTAGCCCCTTGCCTAGCCGAGGGCCCGCGTGAAGCAGCTTATCCAGCATGCGACGGCCCCTCCAGCGCGCGTGCGGCATGCCGATCGCCGCCGTGGCGCGCGACGATAAGCGCGAGCGCGGCGACGACGCCGATACTGGTCGCGAGATGGGCGAGTGCCGCGCCCTCGATGCCCGCCGCGCCGATCAGATACCGGGCGGCCGGCACGTAGAGCAGCGCGAGCGCGGCAATCGCCGTCAGCACGATGCCGCCGGCACGCAGCGCGATCGCGGCGCTCCACAGAACGTCGGCGGCCGCGCGCAGCACGAATGACACGAGCAGCACCGCGAGCAACGCGAGATGGCCCCGATCGGCGGGCGCGTGCGCGAGCGCGAACAGCTCGCGATGCGCCGCGACGATGCCGGCCGACACGGGCACCGTCACGGCGGCGCTTGCCGCGACCGCGCGCAGCGTGCGACGCAGGAAGGCGTCGGGCGCGTCGGCGAGCGTGCGCACGAGGCGCGGGCCGGCCGTGGCCGCCACCGTCGCGAATGCGATCGTCTGTACGGCATTCGCGATCGACCACGCGAAGACATACTGGCCGAGCGCGTCCGCGCCGATGTCGCTGCCGGCGATGAAGCGTTCCGCGTATTGCAGCGACGCCAGGATCACGGCCGCCCCATAGAACGGCAGGCCGTGCCGCCAGACGGTCCACATGCGTCGCGGGTGTCGCTCGGGGGCGAGCAGCCCGGTGCGGCGCATCTGTCGCGAGAGCGAATCGATCTTGCGCCACGCGATGGCGACGACCGTTGCGTTTGCCACGATCCATAGCGCGAATACCGTCTCGATCGAATCCAGCACGCCGGTGAGCAGGCCGGCGCACGCGAGGCCGGACCAGACGCCGGTACGCACGAACAGCAAGGCCGATCCGGCGCGCGGCCGGTGCAGCGAGAACAGCCACCCGTTGACCTCGAACGCCGCGTGCTCGGACAGCGCGACGAGGAGCGCGCACCACGCGAGCGGCGTCGACAGCGAGAGCCGGTCGAGCAGCGCGACGACGGCGCCGTTCGTCGTCGAGACGGCGAACGACGCGGCGATCAGCAGATACAACGCGCCGTATCCGACGCTCAGCGCGCGTGCCTCGCCGATCGCGGCCAGCGGGTTGATTTCGCTCAGTCTGCGGTTCAGTTCGGGGCTGAAGCCGAGCCCGAGCGCTTTCGACGCGATCACGGATACCGCGACCGCGAGCCCGTAGGTGGCGAGCGCGGCGAAGCCGAGGGCATGCGCGATGACGATCGCGAGCGCGAACTTCAGGCCGAGTGCTGAGAACCGGAGCAGGAGGCGCGTCAGCATCGGGACGTCCGACCGGTGTCGAGGGCGGCGCGCAGTGCGTCGATCACGCGGGCGCGCGCCGCACGGATCGGCGCGAGGCCGGAGTACGCGGCGCACCAGAACGCTTTCGCCGCGCCGTCGGCGAGCAGTGTTCCGGTCACGCGGGACGGATCGAAGTCGGCGCCGTTGACGACCCAGTCGTCGAGCCGAAGGTCTGCATACGCGCCGAATCCCTTGCGTTCGTAGGCGATGTGGAAGGCCGGCACGCCATGCAGGATCGATTCGAGCGCGCCATGCAGCCGGACCGATACCGCTGCGTCGGGCCGGTCGTGCGCCAGTAGCGTCTTGAACGGAACGAGGGCGTCCTCGATGCCCAGGCTGCGGTAGTAGGAGGGGTCGTCGTTGCCGCGCCCGGTGCTCTGGACCGCGAAGCTGACGCGGCACGATCCGCGCACCCGCTCGACGAGCTGCGCGATCGACGCATCGTAAAGGTTGCGCCGCGCCTTGCTCCACGCGGGGGCATGGCGCAACACGAAGGCGACATGGCGTATCGGGCCGTCGGCGGGCGGCGCGAGCGCACCGTGGCGATGCGCGAAATCGAGCACCGCGAGGTCGGGTGCTCGCCGCACGTTCGGATGCGCGGCAAGGCACGCCGCGGAACGATCGTCGCGAACGAACACCGTGTCGAAGGACGCGAGCAGCGCTTGCAGGTGCGCGTCGACAGTGCGTGCCGACATCACCGGGCCGATGCTCTGCGGCAGGTAGACGGCCGGCTTGCCGGACGCACGGGCGGCGCGCATCTGCAGTAGATGGCCCGCTTCCAGCTTGATCGCTTCGAGGGTGTTGCGTGCACGCAGGTAGCCGCCGCCGACGCCGACGACCAGATCGACCTCGCCGAGGAGTTCGCCGAGCGGGCGCAGCCGGCCGTTGGCGCGCCCGTGCAGCACGGCGCCGGCCGCGGCGGTCAGCCGGCGCCAGCCGCGATCCGCGAGCACGGGCGCCGCGCGCACGTCGTCGTAGGCGGGGAACGATGCGGGGTCGGCTGCGACGATCGACACGCGGGTCGCGTTGCCGAAGGCCTCGCGCAGCAGTCCGACGGACAGGTCGACGAGCAGGCCGTCGCCCGAGTTGCGCGTGCTGTACGCATGCAGCAATGCGATATGGGGAGATGACGTCATGCGGTTTTTCCTTGTGCGACAAGTGCGCGATAGAGATCGAGCGTGCGTCGGACCATCGTCGCGGCCGAGAACGGAGCGAGCGCCGCCGCGCAGTTGGCGCGCATGCGATCGCGTTGCGCCGCTTCGTCGGCGAGCGCCACGACGGTGCGCGCGAACGACGTCGTGTCGTCCTCGTTCGGCACGACGATGCCGATGCCGTACGCATCGATCAGCTCGGCCGCGCCGGCAACGCGCGACGCGACGATCGGCACGCGCGCGGCCATCGCTTCGAGGCATACGTACGGAAATCCTTCGTAGCGGCTCGGCAGCGCGAACAGGTTGAATGCGGAGAAGTAGCGGCTTGCGCGCTCGACGGCGCCCGCGACGTGGAGGTTCGGCGGCAGATACTCGGCCTCGGGGCCGGCCGCTGCATTGAAATCGCCGGGACCGATCGCGACGAACTGCACGCCGCGCCCGCACTGTCGATAGACGCCGCGTGCGATCCGCACGAGCCGGTCGACGCCTTTCTGGTGGTCGAAGCGACCGACGAAGCCGACGACGATCGCGTCGTCCGGGAGGCCGAGCGCATGCCGCGCGTTGCGTCGCGGCATCGTGTCCGGCGGCTTGACGCCGTTGACGATCGTCGTCACGCGGTGAGCGGGGATGCCGAGCGCGTCGTGAAGATGCCGTGCCTCGTCACGCGATACCGCGATGATCCGGTGCGTGCACAGCCGGCCGAGCAGCCGCTCGATCGTGCCGTAGAAGCGGCGCTGCGTATCGGTTAGTGACGGATTGAGCGTGTAGACGGCATGCGGCGTATAGACCTGCCGCCATGGCCCGACACACAGGCGCGCGATCGCACCGGCCTTCGAGCTGTGGCTGTGCACGATATCCGGCCGGATATGCAGCAGGCGGCGGTATACGCGCGCGACAGCCAGCGCGTCGCGCCAGCCCACGGCCCGCTGCATCGGGATGCGATGCACGCTCGCGCAACGGGACAGTACGCGTTCGTCGAGGATGCGTTCGTCGAAGCGCGCGCCGTCGGGCACGATCAGGTGCAATTCGACACCGTCGGAAGCGCCCAGCCCGTCGATCAGGTCGGCGAGATGAACGGCTACGCCGCCGCCGGCGGCTTCCACGACGAACGCGATGCGCAGCGGCGGCGAGCCTTGGGTGCGCGTGTCGGCGGTGTGCGGAACCGCCGCGTGACGGGTTTCGCTGGGGGCGGCGCGTTCGAGGCTGCGGATTTCGCTCATCGCGCGCCTCCGCGATGGAATCGGGAGCGGCAGGCCCGCAGCGCGCGCCGGACCGACGACCCGGCGCCGTCGCCCGGCGGCCCGTAGCGGTACTGCGAATAGCGATACGCGCCGTAGCGCGAACCGTAGCGGCCGGTGCGCGGGTCGACGCCGTTGAGCACCACGCCGCTTGCCGCGACACCGTTGTGCGCGAGGCGGCGGCCGGCTTCGCCGAGTTCGGCGATGCGCGTCGATGCGGCGCGCGCGACGAGCAGTACGGTGCCCGCATGCCTGCCGAGCGCGACTGCGTCGCTGACGGCGAGAATCGGCGCCGCGTCGATCACGACGCGGTCGTAACGCGACGACAGCGTGGCGAGCAGCGCCGCGACGCGATGGTCGGCGAGCCATTGCGCCGGATGCTCGGCAAGCGTGCCGGTCGCGATGAAGTCGAGATTCGGGAGCACGTCTCGGTGGATCGCGTCCGCCGGGGGCATGGCCCCGGACAGCAGCTCGGCGAAACCCGCTTCGCGCGGGACGCCCAGCGATTCGTGAAGATAGCCCTTGCGGAGATCGCCGTCGACGAGCAGCACGCGTTCGCCGCCCGCGGCCAGCAGCGCGGCGAAATTCGCCGCGACGAACGACTTGCCCGCGCCCGGCACGGGGCCCGTCAGCATGAGTACGTTGTTGCGCGCGCCCTGCATCGCGAAGCGCAGCGCGGTGTGCAGGCTGCGCAGGCTTTCGACCGCGGGGTCGTGCGGATCGAGCGCGCTCAGCAGGTGCGGTGCGGGCAGGTGTTGCGCGATGTGTCGTGCGATGCGCCGCTGGCCGACCGATTCGGGGACGGTCGCGTAAACGTCGATACCGAGATGCCGCTCGATCTCGTCGGCATCGCGCACGCCGCCGAACAGATAGTCGCGAGCGAACGCCAGCGCGACGCCGAGCACGAGGCCGATCAGCGCCGCCGCGGCGATCACGACGGGCCGGTTCGGGCGAACGGCGTCCTCCGGCACGACCGGCATGTCGACGATCCGCACGCTGCCGGTCTTGCCGGCCCTGACCAGTTCGAGCTGCTGTGCGTTGGCGAGCAGTGCCGTGTAGAGATCGGTGTCGACCTTCACGTCGAGCATCAGTCGCACGGCGTCCTGCTGCAGGTCGGGCAGGCTGCGCATGCGGTGTTCGAACGCCTGCCGCTCGCGCGCGAGCGTCGCGATCTGTGCGTCGAGCGCGATCATGGCGGGATGGCCTGCCGCGAAGCGCGACGCCATTTCGTCGCGTTTTTGCTGCAATTCGAGCCGGCGTGTCGTCGCGTCGGCCGATTGCTTCAGGAGCAGCGTGGCCTCCGCGTCGAGATCGATCGTGCCGTTCGCGTTGCGCAGGTCGGTATAGCGCTGCTCGGCATCCTGAAGCTGCTTCTTGAGCACCGGCAACTGCGCATTGAGGAACGCGAGGGACTGTGCGGCATCGGCGGACTTGCGCTCAATATGCTGGCGGATGTAGTGATTCGCGATCGCCTGGAGCTGTGCCTGGACGCGCTGCGGATCGGTGCCGCGCAGCGTCGCGACGATGACGCCCGACTGCTTGAGCTTCTCCTGGACATCGAGCCCGCGGCGCAGCGTGTCGATCGTCCCGGCGCGCGATTCCCGCACGAGCGTGAAGCGGGCGCCCGGCAGCGCATCGATGCGCGCGACGTCGATCGCGACCGGACCGTCGGTGGTGTCGAACGCCTGCGGGTGGCCGATCGTGCCGGTGACGGGCGCGGGCAGCGCGGCGCCGGCGAGCCGGTAGCGGCCGGCGTCGAGCATCGACAACTCGAAGCGTTCGCCTTCGAGCGACTTCGGCACGTCGAAGCGCGTGAGCTCGGCCGACTCGCGACCCCACGCGTAGCCGCCCAGGCCGAACACGCCGGGGCGTGCAAGGCCGGGATGGAAGCGCGACACGAATTCGCCGACGACGGGGAAGCGCTTAGGCTGCACGACGATGTAGCTGCGCAATTCGTCGACCGCGCGCGTGACGACGAGCCGCGACGCGAGAATCTGCGCTTCCGCCGACGCGCTCGACTTGATGTCGAACAGCGACGACACGTCGCCGAGCATGCTTTTGGCGGCGGACGTGTCGCCGCTGTCCTCGACCTGCACCATGATGTCGGTCTGGTACTGGCGATGCGCAAGGAAGGCGTACAGCGCACCGGCGCCGACGCAGGCGGCGGTAACGACGGCGATCAGCCAGCGCCGGGAAACGAGCACGTCGATCGCGCCAGCGAGGTCGAGTTCGGCGTCGCGAGCGTGCTCGCGCTCGCGAGAGGGAGTGGAGGTCATCGGTTCGACTCGGAATGCGAGGAAGGGAGGGAAGGCGGCGATGCGATGCGCGCGCACCACGCGTCGACGCCGCGTTCGATGAGCCGCAGGCTGTGCTCGAACGCCGCACGCGGGCCGAGATACGGGTCCGGTACGTCGAAGCCGGTCGGCAGACCGGCCGCCGGGTCGGGCAGGCCGAGCCTGAACACGCGGCCGCGCAGCGCCGGCACGCACTGCTCGAGCCAGCGCTTCTGCGCGAGGTCCATCGTCAGGATCAGGTCGGCGCGCGCGCCGAGCGCCGGCGGCAGGCGGCGTGCGCGATGCGCGGCAAGGTCGAAGCCGTGCTCGCGCATCAGGTGAACGGCGTGCGGATCGGCCGGCTGACCGTCGCGCGCGCCGATGCCGGCCGACTGCACGTCGATACCGGGCAGGCGCACGCGAAAGAGCGCCTCGGCCATCGGGCTGCGGCACAGGTTGCCGATGCATACGACGAGCAGGGTGGCGACGGGCGTCATTTGACGGCGAGCGCGGCGGCCGCGCTGGTATTGACGCCCGGCAGCAGCAGGCTGAGCACGCGGCTGAAGCGCACGAGGCCGTTGCCGTCGACATAGACGATGTCCTTCGGCTGCAGCTCGAACTCGTTGGCGAGCACCATCGACACCGGCGAGCGCGCGTCGAGGTGGAACACCTGCGGGTGGTCGGTGCCGGAGCCGCGGATCACGAACATCTGGGCCGCGTCGGCCGTGCCGGCGTTGATGCTGCCGGCTTGCGACAGCGCGTCGGAGAGCGTCAGGCGGCCGTCGCGCAGCGGTACCGCGAGCGCGGGCTTGTTGACTTCGCCCATCACGTACACGCCGTAGTCGCTGCGGGCGGGGACGTGCAGCAGATCGCCGGCCGCGAGAACGACGTCGGCCGGGTTGACGCCTTGTCGCAGCATCCGGCTCAGGTCGAGCGAATGGGTCTCGCCGTTGCGCACGAGCGTCATGCGGCTCTGGTCGGCGCTCGGGCTCAGGCCACCCGCGCGGCCAAGCGCTTCGTAGAGCGTCATCGGCACGTCGTTGACGGGCTGCGCGCCCGGCGTGCGTACCTCGCCGTCGATGTAGACCTGCTGCGAACGAAACGATGCGACGCGCAGCGTCACCTGTGGATCGCGATAGACGCGTGCCAGCGCCGCGGCAATCCGGGCCTGGGCCGCGTCGACGGTCAGGCCGGCCACCTGCACGTCGCCCGCGAACGGAAACGACAGCTTGCCGTGCGGATCGACGACGAAGCCGGCAACGGGGTCGGCCGCGCGCGGCGTTCCCTGCGGCGCGGCACCTTGGGCGGCGGCGAGTTCGGGGTGATCCCAGACGGTGACCTGCAGCACGTCACCGGCGCCGATCCGGTACGGGCCGGCCGGTGCGGCGAGCTGGCCGGACTGGATGTCCTGCTGGCGCGCGGCCCGGGCGTCAAGATCGCGGATCAGGCCGGCGTCGATCCGCGTCATGCGGAACGGCGGCGCGCCGTCGGCGGCCGTGTCGCCGCTCGGGTCGGGCGCGGTGCTCATGCGCATGCCGGGCGCGAATGCGCAGGCCGACAGCGCGATGCAGAGCGTCGCGGTCAGCAGCCCGCGCGAGACGGACGCAGACGCGGAGCCGCTCCGCGCGTTCAGTGCGGTTTTCATTTGCAATCCTTATCGTTGATGGAGGGCCGTGCGATTGCGTGCCGCGTGCGAGTCAGTACGCGTTGCGGTGGGTCCAGCCGTGCAGCGCGGTGGCCATGACGATGCGCATGTCGAGTGCGAAGGACCAGTTGCGCAGGTAGTAGAGGTCGGCTTCGATGCGGCGCTGCATCTTCTCGATACGATCGGTTTCGCCGCGCAGGCCGTTGACCTGCGCCCACCCAGTGATGCCGGGCTTCACGCGATAGCGATGGATGTAGCCGTCGACGATCTTCCGGTACAGGTCGTCGTGTTCGAGCGCATGCGGACGCGGCCCGACGACGGACATCTCGCCGCGCAGCACGTTGATGAACTGCGGGAGCTCGTCGAGGCTCGTGCGGCGCAGGAATGCGCCGACTCGCGTAATGCGCGGATCGTCGCGCGTGGCCTGCCTGACCGGGCCGCCGCCGTCGTGAAGCCGCATCGTGCGGAACTTGAGGATCGTGAATGTCTGGCCGTTGGCGCCCTTGCGCTGCTGCCGGAACAGCACGGGCCCGTTCGACGACAGCCGGATCGCCAGCGCGATCGCGAGCAGCAGCGGTGCGGTAAAGGTCAGGACGGCGGCCGCGAACAGCCGGTCGAAGACGGCTTTGTGCAGCAGCGCGCGCGACGACAGCGGCGATGCGACGAGATTGATCGCCGGTGCGCCGACCAGATCGATCACGTCGCCGTCGAACATCGCGAGCTTGCTGACGTCCGGTACGAGCCGGATGCTGACGAGATCGTCGCGAAACGCGTCGAGCACGGCCATCACGGTGCGTGCGTCGTCGATCGGCAACGCAAGCCAGATTTCCGGAATCCCGCGTTCGCGTACATGCCGCGCGAACGCGTCGAGCGAGCGAAACGACGGCACATCGACGCTGTTGCCGTATGTCTCGACACCGAAGTCGAGTGCCGCGGCCGCACGAAAGCCGGCCGCGGGCAACCGGTCGATGCGCTCGAGCAGCGCGTCGCGATGCGTGCCGGCGCCGACGACGGCGACCAGGCGAGCGCCGTCGTGGGTGCGTGCGATCCGGTCGAGCGTCGTGCGGGCGACGAGCCGCGATCCGACCAGGGCAATGCCGCTCGTGGTGGTCCACAGCAGATGCCAGTACGGCGAAACGCTCAGCGCGGGAGGCAGGGCCCGCATCACGAGCGCGGCGCATGCCTGGGCGAGCAGCCATGCGAACGCCGTGACGGCCGCGGCGCGGCATGCCGACTGGCCCGGCCGCACGTGGTAAAGGCGGAATGCGGGGAACAGCACCAGCGCGAACGTCGCCGCGCAGGCCACGTTTGCGAGTTCAGCCGCCCCGTCGCCTTCCGGTGCGGGCAGAACCAGTGTCGCGGCCAGCGCGCAAGCCGAAATCAGCGCGACGTCGGATGCCCGTGCCATTGATCCCCCGGCGTTCTGCGGCGCGCGGGCGCGTCGTACTTCGAAAGACGTATCCATATACCCAGTTGCTACCTTCTGTTTGATCTCCCGTCGGCTGTCGCCCGGATTCGGCGCACAAGATCGTGCAAACGGCGAATGCCGGATGCGGCGGTTCTATTGCGCGGAATTGACAATCGATGGACGGTGACGCTGCCTGACTTGCCGCCGGGCGGATGCGTTGCGCCGACGTTTTGAGATTCGCATTCGCATGGCGCGAATGTTTGCGAAACGTTGCGATCGAATTGACCGGGTCAATTTTCGGTAAGTGGGGTACCGATTTAAATAGAACGTCTACTAAATAGGGCGGACAGATGTTCGTACACGTACGAATGATTTCGAATCGATCCGCATCGTTGAATTTTTTTTACGAGAAAGTTCGAATCGCTGCGAGCATGCACCGAGTTTGGCGCGAGCGCTCGAACGTAGTGGGAAGGGGCGCTGGAAGGGATGGGAAGCGGCGGCGCGGGATGCGCCGAATCGCAAAATGACCGCGGCCCGATGCGGACAATCACCGCCCGGGCCGGTTCCATCTCATGGCGCGCACCGACGCGCGCCGGACCGACATCGACCGGACATCAGCCGTTGCGGAAGATCTCCGCATACGCGCTCAACGCGGGCACCCCGCCGAGATGCGCATAGAGCACTTTCGATCCCGGCTCGAATTCGCCGCGGCGCACCTTGTCGATCATTCCGTGCATCGATTTCCCTTCGTAGACTGGGTCGGTCAGCATGCCTTCCAGCCGTGCGCACAGACGAATCGCGTCCAGCGTGCCGTCGTTCGGTAGCCCGTATTCGGGTCCGGCATAGCGCGTGTCGAGTACCACATCCTTTTCGTCGATATCGCGACCGAGGCTCACCAGTTCGGCCGTATGCCGTGCGATGCGCGTGATCTGTTCGTGCGTGCGCTCGGGGGTTGCCGACGCGTCGATGCCGATCACGCGATCCGCGCGCCCGTCGGCAGCGAAGCCGACGACCATCCCTGCTTGCGTGCTGCCCGTGACCGAGCAGACCACGACGTAATCGAACCTGAACCCGAGTTGCGCTTCCTGCTCGCGTACTTCTTCCGCGAAGCCGACGAACCCGAGGCCGCCGAGCGGATGTTCGGAACACCCGGCCGGAACCGGATACGGCTTGCCGCCGGCCTGCCGCACGCTCTCCATCGCTTCTTCCCAGCTGCGGCGAATGCCGATGTCGAAGCCGTCCGACACGAGCCGTACGTCGGCGCCCATCATCCGCGACAACTGGATATTGCCGACGCGGTCGTACACCGGATCTTCGTAGTTGACCCAGTGCTCCTGCACGAGCACGCACTTCATCCCGAGATGGGCGGCGACGGCCGCGACCTGGCGGGTCTGGTTCGACTGCACGCCGCCGATCGACACGAGCGTGTCGGCGCCTTGCGCGAGCGCGTCGGGGACGAGGTATTCGAGCTTGCGCGTCTTGTTGCCGCCGAACGCGAGGCCGCTGTTGCAGTCCTCGCGCTTCGCATACAGCTCGACCTTGCCGCCGAGATGCGCGCTCAGGCGCTTGAGCGGCTGGATCGGCGTCGGGCCGAACGTGAGCGGATAACGGGGAAAACGGTGCAGATTCATCGACAAGCTCCGAAGGGCGGTGGGCGGGAAACCGGATCGGTGGGGCGCGGTGCGCGGCCCGTGTCCCGATGGAAAAATGATAGGCAGGACCGCGAGAAATGAGCTTGCGAAATAAATCGTGAAGACCTACGTTATCGATGAGATATGAATGATTGAAATAATTTTGATTCGTGAAATCAACAGGAGACGCAATGAAATTAGATCGCGGTAACGCAGTGCCGGTCGACGCCGCGCCGGCGCTCGATCGCATCGACCGTGCGATCCTGCGGCAGTTGCAGCAGGACGCGTCGATCTCGAACGTGAGTCTCGCCGCGAAGGTGAAGCTGAGCGCGCCGGCGTGCCTGAGGCGCGTCGAGCGATTGAAGGAAATAGGGTTGATCCGCGGCATCGTCGCGCTGCTCGATCCGAAGCCGCTCGGTGCGGGGATGCTGGTCGTGATCGGCTTCGTGCTCGATCGTTCGACGCCGGAGGCGTTCGCCGAATTCGAGAAGGCCGCGCAGAAAGTGTCGGGGTGCGTCGAATGCCACGTGGTGACCGGCGAGTTCGACTACTTCATGCTGGTGCGCACGCGCGACAACGAGAGCTTCAACCGGCTGCACGCCGATCAACTGCTGTACCTGCCCGGGGTGCGGCAGGTGCGTTCGTTCATGGTGCTCAAGGAGATTCTGTCGACGCATGCGCTGCCGTTGTAGCGCATGGTGATGGAGCAGAGCGTGTTAGACGTGGTGGGCGGCGCGGCCCGTGATGACTCGTGTAGTTTTATTTACCACATGCGAAGGCGGTATTGCGCCAACCTTCCGCATGTGCCGCGCGGGCGGCGCTCGCAACAGGATCCGGGCGCTTTGTCGACGACTCATCGCACAGGATTCGCGCAACGGCTTCGCGCGATCGGCAAGCGGGGCGCGTCGGTGTGATCCGGCGCGAGTCTCAACGCGTTCGAATGCGGCAGTACAGGCATGGCCCCGCGCGTCGCCGTGTTCGAATCGTCCCATCCCGTATACGCAAAAGACAGGATGCAAGCAGCGCCTGGCGCGCCGTCAACGTTGCCACGGCGCCGCCCCCGGCTGCTGCTGCGCCGTCTTGCCGAGCCGCTCGCGCGCTGTGCGCAGGATGGCCGCATCGAGTTCGCCGTCATCCGCGAGCGCCTTCAGCGCGGTGAGCACGATGCTCGCGCGATCCACTTCGAAGAACGCGCGCAGTGCATCGCGCGTGTCGCTGCGGCCGAACCCGTCGGTGCCGAGCGTCACGTAGCGGCGCGGCACGTACGCGCGGATCAGTTCGGGCACCGCGCGAACATAGTCGGTCGCGGCGATCACCGGGCCTTGCGTTGCTTCAAGCAGCCGTGTGACGTACGACGCCTCCGCCGTCGCACCGAGCCGTGACAGCCGCTCGGCTTCCATCCCGTCGCGCTGCAGTTCGCTGAAGCTCGTGACGCTCCACACGTCTGCATCGATGCCCCAGTCGTCCTTCAGCATCCGCTGCGCGGCAAGCACTTCGCCGAGGATCGCGCCCGCGCCGAGCAACTGCACGTGTGCGGTCGCGCTCGACGTGGACGGCAGCCGGTGCATGCCCTTCAGGATACCGGCGCGTCGTGCGGCCGGATCGTCGTCGGGCATCGACGGCTGCGCGTAGTTCTCGTTCATGACGGTCACGTAATAGAACACGTCGTGCTGCTGCTCGACCATCTCGCGCATGCCGGCATCGACGATGGTCGCGACTTCGTAGGCAAACGCCGGATCGTACGCGCGGCAGTTCGGAATCGTCGATGCGGCGAGATGGCTGCTGCCGTCCTGATGCTGCAGGCCCTCGCCGCCGAGCGTCGTGCGGCCCGACGTCGCGCCGACGAGAAAGCCGCGCGAGCGCTGGTCGGCGGCGGCCCAGATCAGGTCGCCGATGCGCTGGAAGCCGAACATCGAGTAGTAGATGTAGAACGGCAGCATCGGCAGGTCGTGCACGCTGTACGCGGTCGCGGCGGCGATCCACGACGACACCGCGCCCGCTTCCGAAATCCCTTCCTCGAGAATCTGCCCGCGCGTGTCCTCGCGGTAGTAGAGCATCGAGCCGAGATCCTCGGGTTCGTAGCGCTGTCCGACCGGCGAGTAGATGCCGACCTGCCGGAACAGGTTCGCCATCCCGAACGTGCGCGCTTCGTCTGCGACGATCGGCACGACGCGCGGGCCGAGCTCGGGATCCTTCAGTAGCGCACCGAGCATGCGCACCAGCGCCATCGTCGTCGACATCTCGCGGCCCGCCGCGTCCAGCGCGAACGCACCCCAGGCAGGCGTCGGCGGGACGGTCAGCCCCTTCGACGCCGCCATCCGCCTTCTGGGCAGATAGCCGCCCAGGGCAGCCCGGCGAGCATGCAGGTAACGCATCTCCGGACTGTCTTCGGCTGGTTTGTAGAACGTTAGCTGCTCGACGTCGAGATCCGACAGCGGCAACCGGAAGCGGTCGCGGAACGCCTTCAGGTCGTCGACGTCGAGCTTCTTCTGCTGATGGGTCGTCATCCGCCCCTGACCGGCCGCGCCCATCCCGTAACCCTTCATCGTTTTCGCGAGGATCACGGTCGGCTGGCCGCGATGCGCGAGCGCGCGTGCATACGCGGCGTGCAGCTTGCGTGCGTCGTGGCCGCCGCGGCGCAGGCGGTCGATCTGAGCGTCGGTGAGCTGCGCGGCGAGCGCTTCGAGCGCCGGGTCGCGGCTGAAGAAGCGCGCGCGGTTGTATGCGCCGTCGTTCGCGGAGAAAGTCTGGAACTGGCCGTCGACGGTGCCGGCGAACGCGCGCGCGAGCGCGCCGGCGTGGTCGTGCGCGAACAGCGGATCCCAGTCGGAGCCCCACAGCACCTTGATCGTGTTCCAGCCGGCGCCGGCGAACAGCGCCTCGAGCTCGTCGATCACGCGGCCGTTGCCGCGCACGGGGCCGTCGAGCCGCTGCAGGTTGCAGTTGATCACGAACACGAGATTGTCGAGCCCTTCGCGCGCGGCGAGCGACAGCGCGCCGAGCGACTCGGGTTCGTCCATTTCGCCGTCGCCGAAAAAGCCCCACACGGTGCGACCGCCGGTGTTCGCGAGCCCGCGATGCTGCAGGTAGCGCATGAAGCGCGCCTGATAGATCGCGTTGATCGGGCCGATGCCCATCGAGCCGGTCGGGAACTGCCAGAAGTCGGGCATCAGCCACGGATGCGGATACGAACACAGCCCGGGGCCGGCGATTTCGCGGCGGTAGTGCGTGAGATGCGCTTCGTCGAGAAAGCCTTCGAGAAACGCACGCGCATAGACGCCCGGCGACGAATGCGGCTGGAAGTACACGAGGTCGCCGCCCGAGCCGCCTGCATCGTGGCTGTCGGCCGTTGCCGCGCGGAAGAAATGGTTGAAGCCGGTTTCGAACAGGTCGGACGCGGATGCATAGCTCGCAATGTGGCCGCCCAGTTCGCCATACGCGCGGTTCGCGCGCACGACCATCGCGAGCGCGTTCCAGCGCAGCGCGGCGGACAGCCGCTCTTCGAGCTCGACGTCGCCCGGATAGGGCGGCTGTTCGTGCGCGGCGATCGTGTTCACGTACGGCGTGACGGGGCCGCGCGGCGCCGCGAGCCCGCGGCCGCGCGCATGCGCGGCGAGCCGGTCGAGCAGGTATTGCGCGCGTTCCTTGCCCACGTGCGCGACGACGGCGTCGAGCGACTCCAGCCATTCGGCGGTTTCTTCCGGGTCGGCGTCGGCGTGGGCGTGGGCGTGGGCGAGGCCCGCGCGCCGCGTGGCATCGATACCGTTGGACAGGTCCGTCATCGCAGGTCTCCCGCACACCGCTTCGGGGCGGCGCGCAATCAGTGGCAATCGGTCGAATCATGTTACCCGCCGATCTGCAAAATATGCGTCTGATTTCATTGGTATTTTGTGCGTGGATAGTGTAAATATTCCGGTTGTGGCCACTCTTGCGGAATATTTCGACCATGAGCAGCAACCCCAGGCGGCTCGACCGCATCGACATCGGCATCCTGAACCAGCTTCAGCAGAACGCGCGGATCACGAACGCGGAACTCGCGCGCGCGGTGAACCTGTCGGCCACGCCGTGCTTCAACCGCGTGCGCGCGCTGGAGAAGCTCGGGCTGTTCCGCCAGCAGGTCACGCTGCTGGATCCCGAGCCACTCGGGCTGCGGATCAACGTGTTCATCCAGGTCAGCCTCGAGAAACAGGTCGAGGACGCGCTGCAGCGGTTCGAGGAAGCGATCTCGCAGCGTCCCGAGGTGATGGAGTGCTACCTGATGTCGGGCGACGCCGACTACCTGCTGCGCGTCGTGATGCCCGACATGCGCACGCTCGAGCGCTTCATCATCGAGCGGCTGACGACGATTCCCGGCGTGTCGAACATCCGGTCGAGCTTCGCGCTGAAACAGGTGCGCTACAAGACCGCGCTGCCGCTGCCGGCGGCGGGGCTCACGCTGGTCGACCCGGACGAGTCGGCGTCCGACTGGAGCTGAACGGCGGGCGGGTTTCAGATTTCGGACCAAGCGCCGACGAAACGGCGACGATTGCCCGACAGTGCCGAAAGGAGCGTAAGGGGCAAACGGTCGCGCGGCGGGGCGCGACCGCATGGCGGCACATGATGTCTGCGTCGTCGCGACACCGCGCGGCGCGATCGCGTATGCTCGTCCCGTCAGCGGCGGCGGCGGCCGTTGCCGGATCAGTCGCGTGACGACGCATCGACGAGCGAGGGCATCATGGCACGACAGACGATGGCGGAATACCTGGCGAAGACGCTGGCGGCAGCGGGCATCGAACGGATCTGGGGCGTGACGGGCGACAGCCTGAACGGCCTGTCGTTCAGCCTGAGCCAGCTCGGCACGATCCGCTGGATGCATACGCGGCATGAGGAAAGCGCTGCGTTCGCGGCCGGCGCGGATGCCGCATCGACCGGGCGGCTCGCCGTATGCGCGGGCAGCTGCGGCCCCGGCAACCTGCACCTGATCAACGGGCTGTACGACTGTCACCGCAATCACCAGCCGGTGCTCGCGATCGCCGCGCACATCCCGTCGACCGAGATCGGCCTCGGCTATTTCCAGGAAACCCATCCGCAGGCGCTGTTCCGCGAATGCAGCCATTTCGCGGAACTCGTGACCAACGCGTCGCAATTTCCGCGCGTGCTCGCGCGCGCGATGCGCACCGCGATCGAGGCGCGTGGCGTCGCGGTGATCGTGCTGCCGGGCGACATTGCGCTCGGCGACGGCCCGGAAGAAACGCCGGCGTGGAGCGAATCGGCGCCGCCGTCGATCCTGCCGGCGGATGCCGACCTCGACCGGCTCGCGGCGCTGCTCAACGGTTCCGATGCGGTCACGCTGCTGTGCGGCAGCGGCACGCAGGGCGCGCACGACGAAGTGGTCGCGCTGGCCGACACGCTCGGCGCGCCGGTCGTGCATGCGCTGCGCGGCAAGCAGTTCGTCGAATGGGACAACCCGTTCGACGTCGGGATGACCGGGCTGATCGGCTTCAGCTCGGGCTATCACGCGATGGAGTCGTGCGATACGCTGCTGATGCTCGGCACGGACTTCCCGTACCGGCCGTTCTATCCAGCCAATGCGAAGGTCGCGCAGATCGACTGGAAGGGGTCGCAGCTCGGCCATCGCGCGCCGCTCGCGCTCGGGCTCGTCGGCACCGTGAAGGAAACGATCGCGGCGCTGCTGCCGCGCCTCACGCGCAAGACGCAGCGGCGCTTCCTGGAGAACGCGCTGAAGCACTATGCCGCCGCCCGCAAGGGGCTCGACGATCTCGCGGTGGCCGCGCCGCCCGGCCGCGCAATTCATCCGCAGTACCTGACGAAGATCGTCGACGAAGTCGCGGCGGAGGATGCGATCTTCACGGCGGACGTCGGCACGCCGACGCTATGGGCCGCGCGCTACCTGACGATGAACGGCAAGCGCCAGTTGCACGGCTCGTTCAATCACGGCTCGATGGCGAACGCGATGCCGCAGGCGCTCGGTGCGCAAGGCGCGCACCCGGGGCGCCAGGTCGTGTCGCTGTCGGGCGACGGCGGCCTGTCGATGCTGCTCGGCGATCTGCTGAGCGCACGCCAGCTCAACCTGCCGATCAAGATCGTCGTCTACAACAACAGCCTGCTCGGCTTCGTGTCGATGGAGCTGAAGGCGGCCGGCTATCTCGACACGAACGTCGACCTGAGCCCGACCGATTTCGCGGCAATCGCGAAGGGCGCGGGGATTTTCAGCGTGCGCGTCGAGCATTCGGAGAACGTCGAACAGGCATTGCGTACCGCGTTCGCGCATGACGGGCCGGCGGTCGTCGACGTCGTCACGTCGAAGTACGAACTCGCGATGCCGCCGAAGATCGAGATCGCGCACGCGAAGGGCTTCAGCCTGTTCATGCTGCGCGCGATCCTGAGCGGGCGCGGCGACGAGATCGTCGAGCTGGCGAAGACCAATCTGCGGTGAGATAGCAGGGCGGCGGCGCGTCAGTCGTGCAACGCGTCGCCTGCGCCGGCCGCCCATTCGCGCACGGCTTCCACGAACAGCCGTAGCGCGGTCGGCG
Source organism: Burkholderia sp. Bp9016 (assembly GCF_003857765.1). Lineage (NCBI taxonomy): Bacteria > Pseudomonadati > Pseudomonadota > Betaproteobacteria > Burkholderiales > Burkholderiaceae > Burkholderia > Burkholderia sp. Bp9016. The sequence continues at coordinate 31,318 of NZ_QTPY01000035.1, read as the reverse complement.
GATGCCGGTTCGCCGGATAGTACAGACACAGGCTGTCGAATGCCTGCGCCCATTCGGGCAGCACGCGCACCAGCCGGCCGGCGGCCAGATGTTCGGCGACCCGCGATTGCGTGACCCATGCAATCCCGATGCCGGCGAGCGCCGCTTCGACCATCAGGCTCAGGTTGCCGAGCGTCATCGGCCCGTCGACGTCGACGCTGACGCGCTTGCCGTCGCGCGTCAGGTCCCATCGATAGAGCGCGCCGCTTTCGAACCGGAACCGGATGCATCGATGGTGCGTCAGGTCCTGCGGGGTGGCCGGCGCCGCGTGCCGGGCCAGGTAGTCGGGTGACGCTACGGCGACGAAGCGGACCGCGTCGCCGTAGCGCACCGCGATCATGTCGCGCGGCACATCCTCGCGTACGCGGATGCCCGCGTCGAAACCGTGTTCGACGATGTCGATCAGCCGCGAGTCGACGACGAACTCGACGTGAATGTCCGGGTAGCGCGCGACGAAACCGGGCAGCACATGGCGGATCAGCGGCCGCGCCGCGGATTCCGACGCGCTGATCCGGATCTGGCCTGACGGCCGGTTGCGGGCGGTCGCGGCGTCGTTCATCGCGTCTTCGAGATCGGCGACGGCAGGCCGTACGCGCAGCAGCAATTGCTCGCCGGCTTCGGTCAGCGCGACCGAGCGGGTCGTGCGATTGAACAGGCGCACGCCGAGCCGCGCTTCGAGATGGCGGATCGCATGACTGAGCGCCGACGGCGACACGCCGAGGATGCGGGCGGCGCCGCTGAAGCTGCGCTGTTCCGCGATCGTGATGAAGGTGGTCAGTTCGCCGAGGCCAGTGCGCAACATTGATGAAATTTCCTCAGTAACGCATGAAATGGTACGCCGATTGTTGAGTGAAATACATCGACCTACACTGGTTTCCACAGCATCCGTCGATCGTCATTCACTTTCAGCAGGAGAGATTCATGCAAACACGCAAGCTCGGGAAGAGCGGCCTCGAAGTCTCGGCAATCGGGCTCGGCTGCATGGGATTGAGCTACGGCTACGGCCCGGCGACCGACAAGGCGAGCGGCATCGCACTGATTCGCGCGGCGTTCGAGCGCGGCGTGACGTTCTTCGATACGGCCGAAGCGTATGGCCCGTTCGTCAACGAGGAACTGGTCGGCGAGGCGGTTGCACCGTTTCGCGACCAGGTCGTGATTGCGACCAAGTTCGGTTTCGAGAACGGCGAGGCGATGAAGGGCGTCGATAGCCGTCCGTCGCATATCCGCGAAGTGGCCGATGCGGCGCTCAAGCGATTGAAGGTCGATCGCATCGACCTGTTCTACCAGCATCGCGTCGATCCGAACGTGCCGATCGAGGACGTCGCGGGCACGGTCAAGGATCTGATCGGCGAGGGCAAGGTCGCTCACTTCGGGCTGTCGGAGGCCGGCGAGAAGACGATTCGCCGCGCACATGCGGTGCAGCCGGTGGCGGCGCTGCAAAGCGAGTACTCGCTGTGGTGGCGCGAGCCCGAAGAGCGGATCCTGCCGACGCTCGAGGAACTCGGCATCGGCTTCGTGCCGTTCAGCCCGCTCGGCAAGGGCTTCCTGACGGGGGCGATCGATGCGAACACCACGTTCGACGCGACCGACTTCCGCAACGTCGTGCCGCGCTTCTCGGAGGAAAACCGCAAGGCCAATGCGGGCCTCGTCGACCTGCTCGGCCGGATCGCCGCCGACAAGGGCGTGACGCGTGCGCAGATCGCGCTCGCGTGGCTGCTGACCCGCAAGCCGTGGATCGTGCCGATTCCGGGCACGACGAAGCTGCATCGGCTCGACGAGAACGTGGGTGCGGCCGCGGTTGTGCTGACGACCGACGAGTTGTCGGCGATCGAGGTGACGCTGCGGCAGATCACGATCGTCGGCGAGCGCTACCCCGCGCATTTTCAGCAGCGCGTCGATCGCTGAGTCGGCGGCGGTGCGGCCCGCAGCGGGCGGCGGGCCGGATCGGCCGGCAATCTTCACGTCATCTTAAGTTCGCGTTTCCTAGAATCGTTTCATCGTCGCGCTTCCTGCGGCGGAACGATTCGTCGGGAGGATGCGCATGAAGAAGACCCGTATGGCCGTTGCATGGCGCGGCGAAGTCGTCGGCACGTCGACGCAGGACGCGCGACAGGGCACGGAGGTTCGATGACCTGGCCGAACGCGTTGCGTGTCTCGGCGCTGTTCGTGCGCGAGTGGGTTGGCCGTCCTGCCTCGGTGGGCGCGTTATGTCCCAGTTCGCGGCATCTTGCGCGCGAGATGGCCGATGCCGTGCCGGACGGCGACGGGCTCGTCGTCGAACTCGGCGGCGGAACCGGCGCGGTGACGGCCGCGTTGCTCGAACGCGGCATCGCGCCGAGGCGGCTGGTCGTGGTCGAGCGGTCGCCCGCGTTCGTGCGGCACCTGCGCACGCGCTTTCCGGGCATCACGATCGTGTCGGGCGATGCGCGGCAGCTCGAGCGGCTGCTGCCGCCGGCCGCGCGGGTCGACGCGATCGTATCGTGCCTGCCGTTGCGCACGCTGCCGCGTGACGCCGTGACGGCGATCGTCGAGCAGTGCCGGCGCGTGCTGTCGGACGACGGTGCGATGATCCAGTTCACCTACGACTTGCGACCGCCCGATCGCCACCCGCTGGGCAATTCGGGCTTGGCCGCCGCCGACAGCCGCATCGTGTGGGCCAACATTCCGCCCGCGCGAATCGTAACCATGCGCCGGGCCGAGGTCGGGCAGACAGCGTGATGGCGATACAGCGAACCGCTTCCTTTTCTTTCATTTAACCTGCGGACGCTTGCGGCTGACGGTCATGCCGCGGCGTCCGGCATGCGCGCCGATGCCGCTCTCAATGCGGCAGACAACGCAGCCGCACGAGTTTGCCGTCACCGTGCAGGAGCGACGGCGGACCCGCGGACCGGATGGCATGCAATGCCGGCCGCGGGTACGGCAGCACCGACGCTGCTCAACTGACGAAAAAGGCGTGGTAGATCCCGATGGCCGCATCGCCGACGAGCAGGAGCCCGATGACGATAAACGCGGCGCGACCGATGCCGCGCACGCGCATCGCGCCGACATACAGGCAGAGCAATCCGAAAAAAAGCGTCAGTGGCCAGTAGATGGCGCCATAGATCACCGGGAAGATCCAGAACGGCAGGTCGATGCTGATGTCGCTCATTGGGCGGGCTCCTCAGCGGCGCCGGGCGTCGCGGCCCATTCGGCAGGTGACCGGCTCATGAAAAACTGCTTTCGCCACGTCGCGATACCGAGGCTGACCGCGCGCACGCTCACCACGGTGACCCGATCCTGCGTCTTCAGCCATGGCGATGCGGCAAGCGCCGCATGCGCGACGGCGGTGGTGCCGGTCTTGTTCAGCAGCGTTGGCGTGCTCGCGCTCACGGTGATGGTGGTGAGGGTGGTCGACGTGTCGCCCGCCGGTGTAGCCGCGCGCATGTTGCCGATCCAGACACCGCTCTGGAGCACGCCCGGAACGGCGGAGACAGCGCGCTGGATCCGCTGGACGTCAGCGAGGTGATCGGTCGCGGCGAACCGCGTGGCGGCAACACGGCCGCCGACGATCAGCAGCACGCCAACGACAGCCAGAATCGCCCAGTGTTTCCGGCCAACCGGCGCGGCATGCTCGACGTCGCCCCCGACATGCAAGACCCGGGTGGCGGTCAGCAGGTCCTGGACGGACTGGCGGCTCGGCCGGTTGAACGCGAGCAGATAAAGCAGCGCCACGCCCCAGAAGAACACGATCACGCCGTTCGCGGTGGTCAGCCACGCCATGCCCGGGTCCTGAAGCGCGGGCAGGTCGATGAAGCCGATGCCGCCGAGAATCAGCGGAACGGCGATCAACGCGTACCGCGCCCACGCGCGCAGGTATCCCGGGCCGGCATGGCCGGGGCCGGCGTTGTCGGCAACGCGGATCTTCATCACCCGCTTGCCGAGCGACTGATGCCGACGCCCGCCTTCGAGCAGGGCGAAGTAAATGGAGCCGATCGCGAAGCCGATCAGCCTTCCCCATTCGCCGATCGCCGACAGGACATCGAAAAACACGATCGCGAGCGCGAGCCCGATCAGTCCGATGACGATCGAGTCGATCGCAAAGGCGGCGGTTCTCCGCCAGAAGCCGGCGGTGCCTGGCGGTTTGAAGTCTTCGTTGCGCTCCATGGCAGTGGCCCCCGAATGCATCGTGTTGGTCGAATCGTTGATGTTTGATTGTCGCTGGCGGGATGACACAGGCCGATCCCGGTGCGATAGCGACCGGCAAATCATAGCGATCGACCTGACGCGTCATTGCAAACGATTGTGAGTCGTGACGCGGTCATCCCGGAATCAGAACCGCGCGCCGTCGGGCACACGCGCCGACGGGCGCATCCCCGCGCGCTTGACGACGCGTTCCAGCGGTGTCGCAATCCCGCGCGCGATCGCCGCGCTCAAGGCAGCCGACAGCAGCAGATACGCGATCAGCAACAGCAGCTTGTGATCGCCATGAGTGGCCGATGGCGGCCAGAACGTGCGCAATGCACCGAGCACGATCAGGTGGAACAGATACAGCTCGTAGCTGAGCCGGCCGCTCCAGCGCAGCGGCGCCAGTGCGCGGCCCGGCGTGTTCGTGCCGTTGGCGTGCGCGCCGATCAGCAGCACCGCGGTGCCGAGCGCCATCGCGGACACGCCGACGACATGGCTTTCCGAGATCGGCCATGCGAGATAGAGCACGCTCATCGCAAGCGCCGCCAGCCATTGCACGGGCGCTGCGGCGAGCACCTGCCAGCGGGCGCGCGCTGCAAGCAGCGCGGTGCAGCAGCCGATCGCGATGCCGTCGAAGCACGCGAAATACGCATAGAGAAATCCGCCTTCGTCGCCCGCATGCGTGAAGCGGTACACAGGACCGATCGCGATGACCACCGTCCAGAACGCGAACAGCCGCGCTTCGCGGCGCAGTGCGAGGCACAGCAGCGGAAACGACAGGTAAAACACTTCCTCCACCGACAGCGACCACAGCACGCCGAGTGCGTAGTTCACCCATCCGGCCGCGCCGATCAACACGTTCATCCAGAACGTGAGCGACGCGAGATTCACGAGCCAGAACGACACGGCGACACCTTGCGGCGCGTGATTTTCGAAGATGGGCACGCCGGCCGCGGCCAGCCCGTTGACGAGCGCGAGCAGCAGGAGCAGGCACGGGACGATACGCGCGATGCGCGACACGTAGAACGCGCGCACGTCGAGCGCGGCGAGGCTGCCCCAGCGGCGGCGCGCATTCGACGTGATCAGGTAGCCGGAAATCACGAAGAACATCGTCACGCCGTAGTTGCCGTTGCGGACCACCGCATGCAGGGCCTCCCAGCCGACCAGGCGCGCGACGGATGTGTCGCGCAGCGAATACGGGATGTTGAAGTGATGCAGCAGCACGAGCAGGATCGACACGCCGCGCAGCATGTCGATCCGCGCGTTGCGCGGCCCGGTACTCATTGCGGGCGGCCTGGTTGGGCGAACGCGGGCGGCGCCGGGAGAAGTGCGTCGCGCGAGCGCAGGCCGGCGTTCGGTTGCAAGTCGAGCAGCGTGATGCGCGAGTGATTCAAGCTCAAGCGAAACTCCATCGGATCGGGGTGGGGGCGGGCCGCCCGGAAGCGGCCGATCGTATGCGCCATGAAAGCAACGTCCGGCAGCGTGAACGCCGAAGGTCGAGATGGCCCACAGTGTATCGGCGGAGCATGGGCGGTTGTCCTGTCATCGTTGACGGGGGCGTGCACGGCCCGGCGGCCCAATCACCTGAGCGCGCCCCGAAACAAAAAGCCCGCCGGCAGGCATGCGCCTGCGAGCGGGCAAAGACACCGCGGCAGACCGCGCGGGGTGTCGCGTGAAGACGGCGAAACCGCGTCAGAACTTGTGACGCAGCGCGAGACGCACGGCCACCTGATTCGATGTCGACGACGGCGCGTCGGTGCCGGGGATGAAGGCCTGGTCGAGGATCGAATCCGTCTTGTCGCCGGCGATGTGCTGGTACGCGGCCTGCACGTACACGTCGGTACGCTTCGACAGGTTGTAGTCGGCCATCAGCCCGACCGAGTGGATCTTCGGCTTCGCGTCGCCGGTCGACGCGTCGTATTTCTCGAGCGACAGCACGTACTGCGCGCCGATCATGAACGCCGGCGTGATCTGGTATGCGCCGTTTACTTCGAAGTTCTGGTACTTGATTGCGCTGACCGTCGCCCCCGGCGCGATGATCGCGCCCGGCGTGCCGAGATAGCCGTTGCCGGTCGGGTTCTTGTAGTTCGAGTTCGTGTACGCGAAGCCGACCGTCGCGGGCCCGAACGTGTAGTTGATGCCCGCGCCGAACACGCGCATGCGCTCGGCGATGTAGCTCGCGTCATTCGACGTGATCGCGCCGGCGGAGCCGTCTCCCGGGTGGTTCGCCTGCAGGTACGCGGCGGCAATCAGCAGCCCGTTGTTCTGGTATTGCGCGCCGAAGCTGTACGCGCGGTTGTCCGAGAAACCCGTGCTGTTGCTGAAGCTGTATGCGCCGCCGAACTGGAAGCCCGCGAAGTTCGGGCTCGCATACTTCACGGTGTTGTCGAGCCGGAACGAGTTGTCGGTGTTGTCGTTGTCGAACGGGTGCGCGAGCAGGTAGCCGCCCCAGTTGCCGTTGGCGGTGGTCGGCGCGAGATAGTCGACGACGGAGTCGTACTGGCGACCGAAGGTCAGCGTGCCGTACTGCGTCTGGCTCAGGCCGACGTACGCCTGGCGGCCGAACATGCGCCCGCCCTGGCCGAGCCGGCCGCTGTTCACGTCGAAACCGTTTTCGAGCTGGAAGACCGCTTTCAGGCCGCCGCCGAGATCCTCGTTGCCCTTCAGGCCCCAGCGGCTGCCCTGCGCGTAGCCGCTCGCCATTTCGTAGACGTGGCCGGTGCCGACGTTGTTCGTGTAGTCCAGGCCTTCGTCGATCACGCCGTACAGCGTGACGCTGCTCTGCGCGAATGCGGGCGACGCGAAGGCGGCGGTCACGGCGAGCGCGGTCAGTGTCTTGTTCATTCAGATCTCCGGGTGTCCAGCTTGTATCGGTTGTCGTGAGCGCGCCCGGTGCGGCGCGTCCCGTCATCCTGGGCGAAGCGGCGCGGCGCCGGCCCGCGGGTGCGGTGGCGTGGCGGCGGGCGGCGTCCGGTCCGGTCTCCTCCGATGACACCGCGCATTGTTCCCAAGCCGAAACGGAATCGAAAGCGAGTAATTTCGATGGATGGAATCGGGTTCGCCGATGGGGCGCGCGACGGGCCGCCTCGGCCGCCGGAGCCCGGATCGGGAAAGATTGGCGAACCCGATCGAAATGATCGGAATTACTCGTTTCCCTAAACAAATTGGCGGTTGAAACATGCAGGCTGACCGGACGTGGACGCGGGACATGCACACGTTTTTCGGCCGCCGCGCGCATGCCGCGATGCACAAACAACAGATCAGATTGGAGACGACCCATCATGCAGATTCGACGACTGAAGACAGCCCTTCTCGCCGCCGCGGCGATCCTGTCGGCGCCCGCGGCTCATGCGGCCGCCGGCGCGTGCGCGGACGGCAAGACGGTCCATTTCGCCGGCGTCACGTGGGAAAGCGGGTCGTTCTCGACCGAAGTGCTGCGGCAGATCATGGAGAAGGGCTACGGCTGCAAGACCGATGTCGTGCCCGGCAGTACGGCCGCGACGGAAACGGCGCTCGCGCGCAACGATCTGCAGGTGTGGTCCGAGCAGTGGACGGGCCGCAGCGAAATTGTCGCGAAGGCGGTTGCGGCCGGCACCGTCAAGCTCGTCGGCGATACGTTGCCGGGCGGCACGAAGGAGGGCTGGTACGTGCCCGAGTACGTGGTGAAGGGCGACCCGGCCCGCAACCTCAAGCCGGTGGCGGCGGGCCTCGCATCGGTGGAGGATCTGCCGAAGTTCAGGCAGGTATTCGCGGATGAAGAGGAGCCCGACAAGGGCCGCTTCCTGAACTGCCCGACCGGCTGGGATTGCGAGCGCGTCAATACGCGTCTGCTGCGCGTGCTGAAGCTCGATGCGTCGTATACGAATTTCCATCCGGGCACGGGCGCGGCGCTCGATGCGGCGATCGCATCCGCGTACCAGCGCGGCGCGCCGATCCTGTTCTACTACTGGGGGCCGGCCGCGCTGATGGCGAAATACCGGTTCGTCGCGCTGAAGATGCCCGCGTACAACGAAGCGTGCTGGAAGACGCTGCGCGAAGAGCACGCGACGAACCCGTGCGCGTCGGCGTACATGGTGTCGCACCTGAAGATCGGTGTGTCGAAGCCGTTTTACGACGCGAATCCCGCGCTCGTGGCCGTGTTCGAGAAGGTCGGCTTCCCGATGGATTTCCTGAACCAGACGATCCTCGACATGACGACGAAGAAGATCGACGGCGCGGCCATGGCGACGCAGTTCCTGAAAACGCGTCCGGACATGTGGAAGCAGTGGGTGCCGGCCGATGTCGCGCAGAAGATCGCGGCCGGCCTGAAGGGCGCGTAACGCGGGCGGCGGCATCATGCGCGCCGTCGCGGCGCGCCGGAGAACGAACATGAACGGCTTCTTCCTGCACCTGTCGATCGCCGACTGGGTGAACGGCGCGGTCGAAACCTTCGTCGCGCGATACGGCGACAGCTTTCACCACGTCAGCGCGCTGCTGCTGCGCTATCTGCTGGTGCCGCTCGAGGGCGTGCTGCGCGTGGCGCCGCCGTGGCTCGTGCTGCTCGTGGTCGGCGCGATCGCATGGAATGCGACGCGCCGTGCGGGCCTCGGCGCGTTGTTCATGCTGCTGCTCTACGCGATCGGCTGCTTCGGCCTGTGGGACAAGCTGATGCAGACGCTCGCGCTGATGCTCGTCGCGACGGTGCTGTCGGTCGCGATCGGCGTGCCGCTCGGCATTCTCGCGTCGCGCAGCGCGTGGCTGCGCCGGCTGTTGCTGCCGGTGCTCGACGTGATGCAGACGCTGCCGAGCTTCGTCTACCTGATTCCGGTGCTGATGCTGTTCGGGCTCGGCAAGGTGCCGGCGATCCTCGCGACCATCATCTATGCGCTGCCGCCGCTGATCCGGCTGACCGACCTCGGCATCCGCCAGGTCGATCCGGACGTGACCGAGGCCGCGCGCGCGTTCGGCACGACGCGCTGGCAGTTGCTCGTCAACGTGCAGTTGCCGCTCGCGCGGCCGAGCATCATGGCCGGTATCAATCAGACGACGATGATGGCGCTGTCGATGGTCGTGATCGCGTCGATGATCGGCTCGCGCGGGCTCGGCGAGGACGTGCTCGCGGGTATCCAGACGCTCGACGTCGGCAAGGGCACGCAGGCCGGCATCGCGATCGTGATCCTGGCGATCGTCATCGACCGCATCAGCCAGGGCTTCGGCCAGGAGCGGCGCGCGCGGCGGCGGCTTGCGCAGCAGCGCCGGCAGAAGGGCGCGTCGCGCGTGCCGTACCGTCTGCCGCGCAAGGCGGCGCCGTCCGGCACCGATTCGAACCCGCCGGCGCAATCGTCGCGCGCATAGCCACGGAGGCACACATGGCAACCATCGACGTCAGGCACGTATACAAGCTGTTCGGGCCGGAGGCCGCGCATCCGCGCGTGCTCGACCTGTTGCGGGCGGGCAAGCGCAAGGCCGACGTGCTGTCGGAAACGGGCTGCAACGTCGGCCTCAACGACGTGAGCCTCGGCATCGCGTCGGGCGAGATCTTCGTGATCATGGGGCTGTCGGGCTCGGGGAAATCCACGCTCGTGCGTCACTTCAACCGGCTGATCGAACCGACGGCCGGCGAGATCGTGATCGACGGCAACGACGTGATCAGGCTCGATGCGAACGGATTGCGGGAATTGCGCCGCTACAAGGTCAGCATGGTGTTCCAGAATTTCGGGCTGCTGCCGCACCAGACCGTGCTCGACAATGCCGCGTACGCGCTGCGCACGCGCGGCGAGAACCGGCCCGACGCGCTCGATGCCGCGCGCAACTGGCTGACGAAGGTGGGGCTCGACGGGTATGGCGAGCATTACCCGGACGAGCTGTCGGGCGGGATGCGGCAGCGTGTCGGGCTCGCGCGGGCGCTGGCGGCCGACACTGACGTGCTGCTGATGGACGAGGCGTTTTCCGCGCTCGATCCGCTGATTCGCACCGAGATGCAGGATCAATTGCTCGAGTTGCAGGCGACGCTTTCGAAAACGATCGTGTTCATCACGCATGATCTCGACGAGGCGTTGCGCATCGGCGACCGGATCGCGATCCTGCGCGATGGCACGCTCGTGCAGGTCGGCACGCCGGACGATATCCTGTCGCGGCCGGCCGACGAGTATGTACGGCGGTTCGTGGAGAAGCGGACCGGCGTGAACTGACCGGTCGGGTCGGCTCGTGCATGAAACGCGGCGCATCGCGACGAGCGGTGCGCCGGTTTTTTACCGGGCTCCGGCGATACGAACCCGCGCGGCGTGCCGGCGTTTCGCCGTCAGCCCTGACGCGGTGAGTTCGCGTCCACGTACACCCACGCCGATGCGCCCGACGCGAGCACGACGAGATCGCGGCGGTATGCATCGACCTCGTAGTCGTCCGCGTGCTTCAGTTCCTCGGGCGTGATCGCGAACACGGTGCCGCTGACCTTGTCGCCAGGATTACCTGGTATAGGTCACGACCGGGTGATGCGTCTTTCCGCTGGTCGCGACGACCTCGGGATCCTTGATTTCCAGCATCGCGAGCGAATAGCCGGGCATGTGATCGGCATGACCGCCCAGTAATCGGCCGAACGTTGCAAGCTGCACCTGTTCGAGCTGAAGCGTGCCGTACGAGAAAAGGTTTTCTGAAAGCGTGGAATCGACGTTCGACATGACGGATATACGTGGAAGCGGAGTCGTCGATTCTATAACCTCATACGGATGCCTGTAGGGAAGCCGGGCTGCGGTGTGCGATCCGTACCGACGCGCCCGGCCGCCGGATCAATGTGCGACGGTTTCCCGCGCGCCGGCCGGCACGCCGCCCGCCTCGCCGCGCAACGCATCGGCCAGGATCAGATCCGCGCCTTTTTCCGCGACCATCATCGTCGGCGCATTGATGTTCCCCGACGTGATGTTCGGGAACACCGACGCATCGACGATGCGCAACGCCTTCAGCCCGTGCACGCGCAGCGATGCGTCGACGACCGACGTCGCCGCATCCGGCCCCATCGCGCACGACCCGCACAGGTGGTAGATCGAACCCGACTGCTCGCGGAAGTACTGCCGCATCGCTTCGTCGGAATCGACCTGCGGCCCCGGCGAAATTTCCTCGACCGTCATCGCCTTCAGCGCCGGCGCCTGCATCAGCGCGCGGATCACCTTGCTGCCCTGCACGGCTTCGTCGAGATCCTTTTGCGTGGTGAGCGCATTGATGCGGATTTTCGCGGCATCTTCCGCGCGGTTCGATGCGATCTCGATCGTGCCGCGGCTCGTGGGCCGGCACGGGTTGAACGCGATCAGAAAACCGGAGTAGGGCTCGGGCTTGATGCTTGCGCGATCGCTCTTCGGGATCCGGTACGACAGCGGGTTGAAGTAAAGCTGCAGGTTCGGCTCGTGCGTGTCCGCCGTGCCGCGGAAGAACCCGCCGGCCTGGTTCACGCTCATCGCGAGCGGGCCGCGCTTCGTCAGCAGATAGCGCAATCCGATCTTCACCTTGCCGAGCAGCGTCCCCATCTCGTCGTTGAGCGTCGGCCGGTTCGCCTTGAAATAGAAGCTCACGCACAGGTGGTCCTGCAGGTTGCGGCCGACGGCCGGCAACGCATGCACGAGCGGCACGCGATGACGCGCGAGCAGCGCCGGATCGCCGACGCCCGACAGTTGCAGCAGCTTCGGCGTATCGACCGCGCCGGCCGCGAGAATGACTTCGCGCGCGGCGCTCAGCGTTTCGTCGCCGCGTTCGCCCGCGACGATCACGCCGGCCGCACGCGTACCGTCGAACGTCACGCGGCGCACGAGCACACCGGCGCGCAGCGTGAGATTCGGCCGGCCGAGCGCGGGTCGCAAATAGGCAAAACTGCTCGAACAGCGTTCGCCGTGCTTCGTGTTCAGGTCGTAGATGCCCGCACCTTCGAACCGCGCGCCGTTGAAATCGTCGGTGCGCGGCAGGTTCAACTGCTCGCAACCCTTCAGGAATTCATGGACGATCGGATGCACGTCGGCCTTCATCGACGTGATGTGGATCGGCCCCGACGTGCCGTGATGCTGCGGATCGGTTGCGCCGGCCGCGTGCGTTTCGAGCTTGCGGAAGTACGGCAGCACGTCGTCGTAGGCCCAGCCGGCATTCCCGGCCGCTGCCCAGTCGTCGTAGTCGCTGCGCTGGCCGCGCACGTAGACCATCGCGTTGATCGAGCCCGAGCCGCCGACCACCTTGCCGCGCGGGCAGTACAGGCTGCGACCGTCGAGCTGCGCTTCCGGTTCGCTGTAGTACATCCAGTTGTAGCGGCGGTTGTAGTAGGTCTTCGTGAAGCCGACCGGCACCTTGAACCAGAACGACGCGTCCTGTTCACCCGCTTCGAGGAGCAGCACCGAGTGCCGGCCCGATTCGCTCAGGCGGTTCGCGAGAATGCAGCCAGCCGATCCCGCGCCGACGATGATGTAGTCGTAGGTCATGTCTCGTCCTTCGTGCTCAGCCCTTCGCGGGCGCGAGATCCTTCACGTCGACGGGTTTCTCGCCCATCTGCAGATGCAGCCGCTCGCCGGTGTACGGCGTGTGCCGGCGCACGACGTCCATGTCGAGCTCGATGCCGAGGCCCGGCTCGTTCGACGGGATGATGTAGCCGTCTTCCCAGCGGATCGGGGTCTTCACGACCTCCGCGTGGAAGCCGCCCCAGGTCATGATGCTTTCCTGGATCAGGAAGTTCGGCGTGCAGGTCGCGAGCTGGATGCTCGCGGCCGCGCCCACCGGTCCGTTGTACAGGTGCGGCGCGATCTGCGCGTAGTGCACTTCGGCGAGGGTCGCGATTTTCTTCGCTTCGAGCAGCCCCCCGACACGGGCGACGTTCAATTGCAGGATCGACGCGCCGCCCGCCTGCAGCAGCTTGTGGAATTCGTATTTGGTCGTCAGGCGCTCGCCGGTCGCGATCGGAATCGACGTGTGCTTCGCGACGTCGGCGATCGCTTCTTCCTGACCCGGCGGCACGGGCTCCTCGAACCACAGCGGGTCGTACTTCTCGAGCCGCTTCGCGAGCCGGATCGCCGACGACGGCACCATCTGACCGTGCGTGCCGAACAGCAGGTCGGCCTTGCTGCCGACTGCTTCGCGTACGCGGCGACAGAACAGCTCGCAGCGATCGAGCACTTCCAGCGACAGCTGGTGGCCCGAATAGGCCGTGTACGGGCCGGCCGGATCGAACTTGACCGCCGTGAAGCCGCGCTTCACGTTCTCGGCCGCGCATTCGGCGGCGAGATCGGGATCGTCGTAATCGTATTCGCCGTTCGCGTTCTTCGGGTACAGGTACGTGTACGAGCGCAGCCGTTCGTGGATCCGGCCGCCGAGCAACTCGTACACGGGCTTGCCTGCGGCCTTGCCGACGATGTCCCAGCACGCCATCTCGAGCCCGCTGACGACCCCCATCATCGTCAGGTCGGGCCGTTGCGTGAAGCCGCTCGAGTAGGTCTCGCGGAACAGCCGCTCGACGTGGTGCGGATCGTGGTTCAGCAGGTAGCGGTCGAACACGTCGTCGATGATCGGGCCCATCGCCTTCGGGTGGAACGTCGCCGAGTAGATCTCGCCGACGCCTTCGATGCCGCAGTCGGTCCTCAGCTTCACGAAGATCCAGTACATCCCGCCAATATGCGGCGGCGGGACGGCGACGATGTGGGTTTCGAGCGAAACGATCTTCATGCGGACTCCTTGAGGCGGTTGACACGATTGATGCGGTTGAGACGATGTTTGAGGCATGCCGCGGCGCCCGCGCCACACAGAGCGATGGCCGCGATATAGCCGAAATAGAGCTGATAGCCGTGTGCGCCAGGCCAGGTCTGCGTCACGTAGCCGTTGATCAGCGGCACGAACACGTCGGGCGAATAGCCGAGCACCGAGATCAGGCCGATGGCGAGACCCGCGCAGTGCGTGGGCACGCGGCAGTCGTCGAGCAGCGACCAGTAGAGGCCGCGTATCGCATAGGTAAGGATGCCGATGAACAGCACGAGCACGACGAGCATCGCTTGTGGGCTGTGCGGCGGCGCAGCGATCAGCCCGACGAGCGACAGCGCCGCGAGCACGAGTGCCCAGAACAGCACGGACACCTTCGATACGCGGTCGCCGAGGAAGCCGCCGCCGATCCCGCCGACGGGGCGCATCCACAGCTTGAGGGTCGTGATGAAGCCGGCCGCGGTCGCGCTCAGCCCGAAATTGCCTTCATGCAGGTATGCCGAGAAGCTGTAGGTTGCCCAGAACACCTGATAGCCGCAGAACACGATCGCCGCGACGAGCCACAGCTCGGGAATCGCCGCGAGCGTCTTCAGATCGGTCAGCACATTGGTGCGGCGGTCGTCACCGCGGCGGTGCTGCGCTGCCTGGCGCCGGTCGGCGCGCGGTCGATCCTTCACCAGCGCAAGCAGCACACCGAGCGCGATGCAGAAGCACGCGTACAGATGCACGACGAGCGTGAAGCCGGCCGCGTCGGTGCCGCCTCGCGCCTGCGTCACGTACGCGAACAGCGTGATCGCGATCGTCGCGAGCAGTGCCTCGACGAGCCCGCGCCCGCCGTCGAGCAGCCCGAAGAAGCGGCCCTGTTCGTCGGGGCCGGCGATCATGTTCACGCGCTTGATCACGGCCGCCCAGAACGTGAGGCCCGTCGTCAGCCCCCAGCCGCCGAAGATCAGTACGAGCGCGTTGAACGACGGTCCGGTCGCGTAGACGAGGCCGAGCGCGCCGGTCGCGAGCAGCGAGAAGCAGATCAGCCAGCGCGGCGACAGACGGTCGGCGAGCCAGCCGCTCGGCAGGTAGCTGAGAAGGAAAATCGTGCCGAGCGACGAGTACAGGTAGCCGAGTTGCACGTCGTCGATCCGGAAGAACTGCAGCATCGTCGGCTGGTACACCTGCCGCAGGTACAGCATCGGGTAGATCGCGCCGGCGGCGATCACGAGCAGCAGCAGCTGCAGGTAGCGTTGCGCGCGCGACTCGTGTGCGGCGCCGGGCAATGCGAGCGACGCGGCGGGCGTCGACGGCTGGGTGGGCATGATGTCTTCCTCCATCAGGCGCCCTGGAAGCGGGCGTCTGCAGATTTGTTATGTGCAGGTCGATCGTGGGAACGGCACGTGCGACGGGGGCCGTTGCCATGCGCGCCGGGAAATGGCGCCGGGGCGTGCGTCAGTGTCAGTACTTCATGACGACGAGGCGCGTCTGCGTGAATTCGAGCATGCCGTGCTTGCCGTCGTCGCCGCCGAGCCCCGAGCGTTTCCAGCCCGCGTGAAAGCCCTGGTACGGATCGGCCGGCGTGCGATTGACGTACAGCTCGCCGGCTTCGATCGCGTTCGCCACCTTCATCGCGGTGCGGTAGTTCTCGGTGTAGAGCACCGACGACAGCCCGAACTGGTGATCGTTCGCGAACGCGATGGCCGCGTCGATCGTCGTGTAGCGCAGCACCGGCATGATCGGGCCGAAGGTTTCCTCCTGCACGATTTCCATGTCCTGCCGGCAGCCGGTGAGCAGCGTGGCCGGGTAGAAGAAGCCGGGGCCGTCGGGAATTGCGCCGCCCGTTTCGAGCGTCGCGCCGGCCGCGACCGCGCGTTCGACCATTGCATGGATGCGCGCGCGCGCCGATGCGCTGACGAGCGGGCCCATGTTCGACGGATCGGCCGCGCGATCGCCGCTGCGCACCGCGGCCATCTTCGCCTTCAGCAACGCGACAAAGCGGTCGTATACGCCGTCATGCACGTACACGCGTTCGACGGCGGTGCAGAGCTGCCCGCAGTGTGTGGTCTTCGACGCGACGAGCGCCGCAGCCGCGCGTTCCAGATCGGCATCGGGTTCGATGATCGCGGGTGTCTTGCCGCCGAGTTCGAGCGACGGCTTCGCGATGTTCGCCTTGCAGTAGTCGAGCACCTTGCGGCCCGCGTTCACGCTGCCCGTGAGCGTGATCATCCCGACCGCCGGATGCGTGCACAGCGCCTCGGCCGTCGCATGATCCATCGTCAGGATGTTGACGACGCCCGGCGGGAAGCCCGCGTCGTCGACGGCTTTCGCGATCTCGAATGCCGACACCGGCGTGTGGTTGCTCGGCCGCACGACCACCGTGTTGCCGGCGATCAGCGCAGGCGCGATCTTGCGCAGCAGCGTGTAGACCGGATAGTTGAACGGGATCAGGCACGCGACGACGCCGATCGGCTCGCGGTGCAGGAACAGGTTCTCGTCGGGCGTGTCGCTCGGAATGATTTCACCTTCGATCCGGCGCGCCCATTCGGCGTGATAGCGCGTGATCTGGCCCGCGTAGACGGCTTCGTTCGACGCGTCCTCGACGCTCTTGCCGGATTCCCGAGCCAGCGCCGCGCCGATCTGCGGTGCGCGTGCGGTGAGCGCATCGGCGAAACGATGCAGGTACGCCGCGCGCTCGGCGCTCGGCAGCGTGCGCCAGCCCTTTTGCGCGGCGGCGGCCGCGGCGGCCGCAGCGAGCGCGTGGGCCGGCGTCGCGGCGGGCACGCGCGCGAACGGCGCTTCGGTGGCGGGATCGTGGACGACGATGAACGCGTCGCTTTCCGGGACGACGAAGCGGCCGTTCACGTAGTTGCGTTCGGTTCGCATGAAGAGGCTCCTCCAAGGGGTGCGGGCGGATCGCTTCGGATGGCGAAACGCGCGACAACAGGACAGGAGCCATTCTGTTCATGCGTTTATTGCACGACAAACGACTTATTTTCGCGTCGAGCATGAGAAAAACGCACGTTACTCGGCCGGGCAACCGGAATCGCCCGTCATACAAGGCCACCGCGTCGACCGGGACGGCGGGCGGCGGCGGCACCGGCGGGGGTATTCCCCGACTGATTTGCGTGTGTCGGGGCGCGGGAGCCGGCAGGGCGGCGCCCGTCAGCCAGGCGACGCGTGAACAGGCCCTAGCGCAGCGGCACCTGCGGCAGCGGCGATGAAGGTTCGAGGTGGCGTTTCGCGAGCCACACTTCCTGTTGCAGCCAGTCGCGGAACTGCACGATGTGCGGCAGGTTCGTCTGTTCGGGGCGCGTGACGAACCAGTACGATTGATGGCCGTCGACGTGTACGTTGAGCACCTGCATCAATTGCCCGGTCGCGAGCTCGCGCGCGACCATGTGGCGGTCGGCGATCGTGATCCCGAGGCCGTCGATCGCCGCGCGGATCGCGTGGTCGAGCAGGTCGAACTCGTAGCCGCCGCGCGTATCGACATCGGCGATGCCGGCGGCTTTCAGCCAGTGCTGCCAGGTCAGGTAGCGCTGGTCGTCGGTCGCGAGCACGTGCAGCAGCGTGAAGCGGTTCAGGTCGATCGGCGCGCCGTCTTGCCGCAGCCGTGCGTAGAGCGCGGGGGCGCAGACGGCGATATGCTGCTCCTGCATCAGCAGTGCGTTGTCGAAGCCATCCCATTCACCGTCGCCGAAGCGGATCGCGCAGTCGAGCACGCGCGATTCGCCGAGGCTGTCGTGGATCCGGGTCGTGAGGCTCAGCTCGAATTCGGGATGTGCGTCGCGCAGCCGGCCGAGGCGCGGCATCAGCCAGCGCGCGGCGAAGGTCGGCGGGACGTTGGCGCGCAGGCGGTTCAGATGGGTTTTCTCCTGCAGGCTGCGCACGGTCAGCTCGATCTTGTCGAACGACTGCTGCAGCGCGCGCAGCAGCACGCGCCCGGCCGCCGTCAGTTCGAGCTGGTGATGGCGGCGCTCGAGCAGCGTTTCGCCGAGCTGGCCTTCGAGCTGGCGCACCTGCCGGCTCACCGCGCTCTGCGTCACGTTGAGCAGTTCGGCCGCGCGTGTAAAGCTGCCGGTGCGGCCGGCCATCTCGAAGGCTTTCAGCGCATTCAGCGCCGGCATCTTGCGTCTCACGGGGCGGTGTCGTGTTTGGTGCGGGATGCTTATTGTAGGCGGGTGGACGGCGGCGCGGCGGGAACGACGAATGACGTGGCCGGCCGATGGGCCGCGTGCAACGGATATCGGGGTTTTCACGACCTGCCGGGCGGCGCGCTTTTCTGCGATAAAGCTGCGCGCAAGATTGCCGGCGGCCTGGCCGGCAGCCAGACGAAAGACGGAGAGGAAACACATATCATGCGACGCCTGCCATCGTTGATCGCATTGCGATTTTTCGAAGAAGCCGCGCGTCATCTGAGCTTCAACCGCGCGGCGGTTTCGCTGTGCGTGACGCAAGGCGCGGTGAGCCGGCAGATCCGCTTGCTCGAGGAGGCGCTCGGCGCGAGGCTGTTCGAGCGCGATCACAAGGGCGTGCGTCTGACGGATGCCGGCGAGCGGCTGCTGCCGTTCGTCGGGCAAGCGTTCGACACGATCGAGCGCGGCGTCGGCGAGATCGCCGCCGCACGGCCCGGCGCGAAGCGGCGCCTTACGGTGTCGCTGCCGCCGACGTTCGCGACGCAGTGGTTTTCGCCGCGGCTCGGCTCGCTCGCGGAGGTGCTGCCGGATGTCGAGCTGTCGATCCGCACCGAGCCGGCCGACGATTGCCATTGCCACATCCGCTTCGGGCGCGTGGCGCGGCCGGGCATGCAGTCGGAGCTGCTGATGATGGAGCGCCATGCGCTGGTTGGCGCGCCGCGCCACCGCGGCGACGCGCTCGATGCGCTGCTCGGCCGGCTGCCGTCGCTGCACGTGCTGCACGAGGGCAAGCGCCTGACGTTGTGGGCCGACTGGTGCGAGCAGGCAGGGATCGCGGTCGAGCGGATCGGCGACAGCATCGAGTTCTCGACCCTCGAACAGGCGATCCGCGCGGCGCGCAAGGGCGCCGGGCTTGCCGTGGTCGACCTCACGATGATCGAGGAGGAGATCGCCGAGGGCAGCCTCGTGGAGCTGTCGCCGGTGCTGCCGATCGGGCCGTTCGGTTATTGGCTCGACATCGCGCCGGAGAACGTCGCGATCGAGCCGGTGCGCGCGTTCGCCGCGTGGCTGCGGGAGCAGGCGGCGAGGAAGGGGTAGGGGGGGCGACGATGCGACGCGGCTGATCGGGACGTTGGAAAACCCGAGCCTCGTCCTAATCCGGCACGCATGGTCTCCGCGTTGTTATCCGTTAAAGATGGTTACCGTGCCGGCTGTGGGTCATTGGGTCATTGATCGGGGTCCTGGCCGAAATGGAGAAGGGTTTTCCGGCGCCCGACGGCCCTTGCTTCAGCTTCCGAAATGATGGGCAACTGACTCTTCGAGTGATCGATGCGCCCCGTATCGAAGACTTTTCTTGGTGGCCGTGATATGGGCTGGCTGGCGGGGCGCAGGCCGTGCTCCGCGGCAAAGCCGCGCATGACGCGCGCCAGGCTGTCATGGAGCGCGTTCGCGATGAACGTACCGATGACCTGCATGGTTTCTACGCGGTGCCCGATTGTCGAGCGATCTCGCTTCGCCGCAGTGCGTTCGATCCGGAATCCCGTGATGCGACAGCGCTTTACAGTCATTCGTAAATCTCCTTTTCAATCAGGTATGCGCGCAGCGCCCGCACGGACTCGCGATGCGGTGCGACGTCGAATGTCATCCACCGGTGGGACCCGGCTACTCGCCAGAAGTCGCGACCGACTCTCGTCGCGTAAAGTGCCCGCAGCGATCGAAGGGACCCGTCGGCCAGCCCGATCGGGTATCCGCGGAAGTACTGGAACAGCGCTGCTTCGTCATCATGCTCGCCGGGAATCGGTGCATCGAAGCCGAATCTCGGCCACGCGTAGTATCCGTAGAGTCGTGGGCCGCCGGGTTTCGGCGCAGCCTTTCGACCGCCCACGGCCAGTGCGACGATCCGAGGGATGCCCAAGGTAGCGCACGCTCGAGCGATTCTCCAGAGCATGGCCGCGCCGAGTCCGACGACCGCGCTGTCGGAAAGATCGATGGTCTCTAGTTCGAGTACGGACGCGTCCGTGCTTCGAAGGACGGATATCCGATTCTCGGATCGGATCAACGCCGGGTGGGTGACGGCGAAAGTCAGCCAGCCTGAACTGTCGAGATAGCTCTGGATATCCGATTCGGCCGGCGCGCCGCACAGGGACACGAGCAACTCGTCGGTGACTTCGCCTTCGATACCAAGCAGCGCGGGAATGTCCAGATCGTTTCGCTCGACTGTCAGTCGATCGTCGAAGTAAATCGCTTCGTACGGGAGAACATGGCTGAGATCGACATGAAGGGCCGGCATGGTCGTGCACAGGAAACGGAAAGCCCCAGCATATCGCCGCGAATCCGGCGGCCCCAGTCTGCCGAACAGTCAGCTCGAACGTGCCGCAGCGGGGTGTCCCGCCGGGCTTCCGCCCGGTTCGTACCGATACACACGATGTCGCGTCGCGCCTGCCGGCAGGCCCGGCCCTTCCGGCAAGCGCGCCGCGCATCGGTCTTTCAATGCCCGGCCGCCTCCTCCAGCGTCAGGTGCTTCGTCTCCGGTGCCCACGCGATCGACACGATCATCCCGACCAGCAACACGCCGGCCAGCGCGAACATCGTCGCGTGAAAACCGAGCGTCGCGATGCCGACCGGCAGCAGGAACGTGCCGATCGCCGATCCGAGCCGGCTGCACGCGATCGCGAGGCCGACGCCGCTTGCGCGTACTTCGGTCGGGAAGCACTCGGGCGGAAACACGCCGACAAGATTGCTGAATGCCGACATCGTCAGCGTGAACACGGCAAACGCAACGATCATCGCGATGGCCGCCGACGACGGCAGCAGCGCCAGCGCGACGAGCGACGCGCACGTTACCGCGAACGACCCGATCAGGAAGCCGCGCCGCGACAGCCGGATCGTGAGCCAGATTCCGATCAGCGCGCCGAGCACGAGGAAGCCGTTCAGCATCAGGTCGGCGCCGAAGCCTTCGGCGAGGCCGATCGTCTTCAGGATCGTCGGCAGGAACGTGTAGATCGCGAAGTACGGAATCACCAGGCACACGAAGAACGCGCAGTTGAAGATCGTGCGGCGAATCAGGTCGCGCTGGAACAGTCGGGCAAAGCCGCCGTGCGCGTGCGGTTCGGTGGCGCCGTCGAGCATCACGTGCGGCCCGAAGTGCTTTGCGACGATCGCGCGCGCTTCGCGCTCGCGGCCCTTGCCGAGCAGCCAGCGCGGCGATTCGGGCGTGCCGATCCGCAACACGAGCACGACGAACGCCGGCAGCGCGGCCGACGCCAGCAGCCAGCGCCATGCGTCGGGCGCGACGTCGCTGTAGGCGAGGCCGAGCACGTTCGCGGCGACATAGCCGATCGTCCAGATCACGCTGAACGAACCGAGCAGCGCGCCGCGATGCTTGCGCGGCGAGAATTCGGCGAGGATCGCGTGGCCGACCGTGAAGTCGCCGCCCATCCCGAAGCCGATCAGCACGCGCAGCAGGCACAGTTCGAGCGGCGACGACACGAAGAACTGCGCGAACGCGGCTGCGGTGATGATCACGAAGCTCGTCAGGAAGATCTTCTGGCGGCCCATCCGGTCGGACAACCAGCCGAACACGAGGCTGCCGAAGAAGATGCCGACCAGTGCCGAGCTGCCGATCATCCCCATCCAGAACGCATCGAGCGGCATCTGCTTGCCGAGCGCGGCCAGCGCGTAGCCGATCGTGCCGAGCGTATAGCCTTCGGTGAAATGCGCGCCGAACGTCAGCCCCGCGATCTTCACGTGGAAGCGGTTGAGCGGCACGTCGTCGAGTGCGACGGGGTGGTGCGGCACATCGGCGCCGCGCGACGGCGGCAATGCGCGCGCCGTGCCGGATTGAAGGTTGGCTTGATTCAAGCTGTCTCCTGGATTGTTGTGCGTCCGGCATGCGACGTGCGGGCATCGAACGACGCCGGGAAGCCGTGCCGGGCGCCGCGCGGCCGGATGGCGCGCGGCGCATGTCGAGCGTCGGGACCGCCGGGCGCGGTCAGCGGCCGAGACCGGCCATCAGCGTGTACTTGAGCTCCACGTACTCGTCGAGGCCGTACTTCGAGCCTTCGCGGCCGAGCCCCGATTGCTTGACGCCGCCGAACGGCGCGACCTCCGTCGAGATGATCCCGTCGTTGACGCCGACCATCCCGCTTTCGAGCGCGCCGGACACGCGCCATGCGCGGCCGAGGTCGCGCGTGTAGAAGTACGCCGACAGACCGAACGGCGTGTCGTTGGCCGCGGCGACGGCTTCTTCCTCGGTCGTGAAGCGGAAGCAGCCGGCAACGGGGCCGAAGGTTTCCTCTTCGGCGATCAGCATGTCGGGTGTCATGCTGGTCAGCACGGTCGGTTCGTAGAAGGTGCCGCCGAGCGCGTGGCGCTTGCCGCCGGTGAGCACGCTCGCGCCTTTCGCGGTCGCGTCGGCCACATGCCGCTCGACCTTGCCGAGCGCCGCTTCGTTGATCAGCGGCCCCTGGTCGACGTCGCCCGCGAGCGCGTTGCCGACGCGCAGTGCGCGCACCGCGTCGGCGAGCTTGCGCGTGAAGGCGTCGTACACGCCGTCCTGCACGAGGAAGCGGTTCACGCACACGCAGGTCTGCCCCGTGTTGCGGAACTTCGATGCGATCGCACCCTGCACGGCCGCGTCGAGATCGGCGTCGTCGAACACGATGAACGGCGCGTTGCCGCCGAGTTCGAGCGACAGCTTTTTCAGCGTGTCGGCCGACTGCTTCGCGAGCAGCTTGCCGACGCGTGTCGAGCCCGTAAACGACAGCTTGCGCACGACGGGCGAATGCGTGAGCGCCTCGCCGATGGCGACCGCGTCGCCCGACACGACGTTGAACACGCCGGCCGGCACGCCCGCACGCTCGGCGAGCACCGCGAGCGCGAACGCCGACAGCGGTGTTTCCTCGGACGGCTTCAGCACCATCGTGCAGCCCGCCGCGAGCGCGGGGCCGGCCTTGCGCGTGATCATCGCGAGCGGGAAATTCCACGGCGTGATAGCCGCGACGACACCGACCGGTTCGCGCGTGACGACGATCTGCGCGTCAGGCTTCGGGCTCGGGATCACGTCGCCGTACATCCGCTTCGCCTCTTCCGCGAACCATTCGAGAAAGCTCGCCGCGTACGCGACTTCGCCGCGGGCTTCCGCGAGCGGCTTGCCCTGTTCGCGCGTCAGCAGCTCGGCGAGCGCGTCGCGATGTTCGAGCATCAGTTCGCCCCAGCGTTTTACCCGGGCGCCGCGCGCCTTCGCGGTCAGCGCGCGCCAGCCGGGCAACGCGCACGCCGCGGCGTCGATCGCGCGCTGGGCGTCGTCCGCGCCGCCTTTCGCGACTTTCGCGATGGTCTCGCCGGTCGCGGGGTTCAGCACCGCATAGGTCGCGTCGCTCGCGCCATGCGGTTCGTGCCATTCGCCGCCGATGTAGTGGCCGGTTCTGAGAAATTCGGTCATCGTGTGTGGTCCCTTCAATCCGTGAAGCTGCCCTGCGCCGGGCGCGACGCGCGCGCGATGCGCCGGCCGGCCGTGTAGTCGTTGATCAGGTCGCACGGCGTGTAGTTGCGTTCGAGCTCGTGCAGTTCGTCTTCGCCGAGCCGGGTTTCGAGCGCGCCGAGTGCGCTGTCGAATTGCGCGACGGAATCGGCGCCGACCAGCATGCTGGCAATGCCGGGACGGCTCAGCACCCAGGCCTGCGCGATTTGCGCGGGCGGCACGCCGCGCCGCTTCGCGACCTTCGCGACCGATTCGGCGATCGCGAGCGATGCCTCGTCACCGTACATCTGCGCGGTGAAGAAGTCGGTCTGGTTGCGCGTCGATTGCGACTCGCAGGTCAGCAGGCCGCGTGCGAGCGGGCTGAATACCGACACGCCGACGCCCTGGTCGATGCAGTACGGCACCATTTCGCGCTCTTCCTCGCGATATGCGAGGTTCAGCTGCAACTGCATGTTGATCGGCTTGTCCCAGCCGTTGCGCTCGCACGCCTGCATGATCTTTGCGAATTGCCACGTATACATCGTCGACACGCCGATATAGCGGGCCTTGCCCGCGCGCACGATGTCGTGCATCGCGCTCATCGTTTCCTCGACGGGGGTGTTCACGTCGAAGAAGTGCAGCATGAAGATGTCGACGTAGTCCATTCCGAGACGCTTCAGCGACCCATCGATGCCGTCCAGCACGTGCTTGCGCGAATGGCCGCCGGCGTTCGGATAGCTGCCCATGTCGTAGCCGACCTTCGTCGTGACGACGAGCTCCTCGCGGCGCGCGTTGCGCTTCAGGATGCGGCCAACCACTTCCTCGCCGACGCCTGTCGAATAGAAATCCGCGAGATCGATGAAGTTGACGCCGGCATCGAGCGCGCGGCGCACGATCGGTTCGCTCTGCGCTTCGTCGAAGATCCACGGCTTCCATTCGGGCGTGCCCATGTTCATCGTGCCGAGGCACAGCCGGGACACCTTCAGGCCGGACTGGCCGAGGCGGACGTATTCCATGCTTCCTCCTGATTCGGCCTTGCCGGCCGTTCGTTGTCGGTCAGTGCTTGTTCGGCGTGTAGAACGGGTTCGATACGTCGCGCGCGGCGGCGAACACCGCGTCGCGATGCGGCAGCCCCTCCATCGCGGCGACGATCGCGTTGCGGCACGCGCGGTAGTTGTTCTCGAACACGGCGTCGAGATCGTCGGTCTTCGGGTTCACCCAGTTCGCCGACACGACGACCCAGTCGTTCTCCGCTTCGGGCGGCAGCGTGCCGTTTTCGAGCGCTTCGGCGACCGCCTTCGCGATGCCGGCCTGCGAGGCGCCCCACGTCGCATTGCCGTGGAAGTCGCCGTCGATCTGCGCCTTGTTCACGTACAGCGTGAGCGGCTTGGTCGGTATGCCCGGCTGCGCGATCACGACGAACGGCGCATGGCCGGCCGACGGCGTCGCGAGTGCGGTCGCGAACGCCTGCCCGGCGGGACCGTTGCGCGGGCCGATCAGCACGTTGATGTGCGCGAGGTTGACGCCGGGGCCCTCGAAGCCTTCGCCGATGAAAAGCTGTCTGGGTTGCAGTGCGGTCATTGCTGTGTCTCGTCGATGAGGTTGATGTGAGGCGATTGTCGGGGGCCGCGGCGCGGCCGGTGAATCGATGTTTTCTGATCGAGGTATGAGTTTTCGTCGTCTCCGGGAAAGCCCTGAACGCCGCGCGCGAACGCCCGCCGGCCGGGCGGCCGGTGCTTCGGGACGGTGTCGCGGAACGGGCGGTGCGGGCGGACGGCTGCCTGCCGGCTCCGGGTTTGTCATACCCGGGCAGGGGTTGGAGGGCCGTGCGGGTCTGGACAACAATCGGCATCGCCAGTCCTATCTTTCGTCGCCCCGTCCTTTTTCGAAAGCGAGTAATTCCGATGGCAGCCATTCAGAAGCCCGATTGGTCGAAGCTGAGTTCGCTCGACCCGGAGCTGATCCGCGCATTCGTTGCCGTCGTCGAGAGCGGCGGCTTTACCGCGGCGGCCCGGCAGCTGCATCGCACGCAGTCGACCATCAGCCTGCGGATCCGGACGCTCGAGGAGCGGCTCGACACGCACTTGTTCATGCGCAACAGCCGGCGGCTCGAACTGTCGCGGGACGGCGAGAACTTCCTGATTCACGCGCGGCGGATCATCCAGGTGCAGAACGACGCGATCATCGCGCTGAAGCAGACGAGCAGCGACCGCGGCGTCGTGCGTTTCGGGTTGCCCGAGGATTACGCGGAGTTGTGGCTGCCCGACCTGCTGAAGTCGTTTTACGCGCTGCGGCAGGGTGCGCGCCTGCACGTGCATTGCCGGATGTCGCTCGAACTGGTCGAGCGGCTGCAGGCAGGCGAGCTCGATGTCGCGCTGGTGGTGCGGCATGGGCCGAATGCGGGCGGGCGGTTGCTCGGCCGCCACGACGTCGTGTGGGCCGCGCATCGTGACTTTGTGCTCGACCCGCTCGCCTCGGTGCCGCTCGCGCTGTTTCCTGAAACCTGCTGCTACCGGCAACGCGGGCTGCAGGCGCTCGCGACCGCCGAGCGGCCGTATCACGTCGTCTATACGAGCCAGAGCCCGACCGGCATCAAGATCGCGGTGAACCACGGCGCGGCCGTCACGATGATCGACCGCTGCACGCTCCCCGGGAACTGGCGCGTGCTGGACGACGCAGACGGTTTGCCGCCGTTGCCGCCGGCCGATCTCGAGTTGCATCGCTCGCCCGGCATCTGCGATCCGTTGACCGACGATCTGGTCTCGCTGATCGAGGCGATGGTCGACGAACGGCGGCGGGCGTCGCTCGAGGCGTTCGCGTAGTCGAGCGCCCGGCGCGTGGATGCCGGGGCGGCAGGCCGGCATTCCGTCGAGCCGGGAGTCCCGGAATCGGGAAGGCCGGTGGACGGCGCGGGTGCTGCCGCATGCCGCTTTTTGCGCCGCAATGCCGTTTTTTTGCACGGCGTTTATATCTCTTCTTCTAAGCTCGGGATGTGTTGAACAGCCGCGACGGCCTCCGTCCGTTCCATGACCTTCATCCATCCCGTCCCCGCTTTCGATGTCGCCGGCCGCCAGTTGCGCACCGATGAGCGCCGCAGCGTCATTCCGTTTCCTTTGGCGCGCCCGCGCCTGCAACTGCCCGTCACGCTGACGGCCGGTTCCGCCGCGCGCGCCCACGCCCGGCTCGCGGCGCTCCTGCATTCCCCGCTCGGCGTCCATGTCGTCAGCGCGCGCACCGTGCGCAACGTGATCCACGTGCAATTCGACATCGCGGCGGAGGATCTGGACTTCACGCTGCGCATGCTGATCGCGCTGCAGGCCGACGCGATGATCGGCCCCGTCGCCCGCCGGTTGCATGTCGGATCGCAGCACCGCCAACCCGGGGCGCGCTGATTGCTTGTTCGGTCCGCCACCTTTTCTCCGGTTGCCGTGTTGTCGGTGAACCGGTCGCGGTGGACGTTCGTGCGCCGCGTCGTACGCGGCGCTGGCCCTCGACAGGGAGGATTCATGTATCTCGCGGAAGAAGTGCGCATCGCGCGGCCGGCAGGCCGGCGCGTGCGGGTCGAGACGCTGCCGTCGGGCAGGCAGCTAGCCCGGCAGTTGATGGTGACGGTTCGCGCGGCAGACGTGCTGCTGCGCCAGGCGATCCGGATGCCGGATCGGCATCAGTGGTCGGTCGACCTCGAGCGGGTCGACGCGGCCGGCGGCCCGTTGGCCGCATGGGATTCACACGTGACGTTCCGCATCGCCAAGGTGTTCGAGCCGGCTGTCGACGCGAACGCGCGGGCCGGCGATCCCGACCAGGTCGCCGTCGACATCCGGTTGTTTCTGCCCGAGCAGGCCTATCTGGGCGAACAGCGTGTCGGCATTTTCGGCCGGCGGCATGGCAACCGGTTCGGCGCGACGCTGTCGGTGACGGCCGGGTCGCAGTGGGGCGGCCGGCGCAACGAATGCATTCCGCCCGCCGGGCGGCACGTGCATGGCGACACGCTCGAGGCGCTCGTCGACACGGTTGCGGGCATCGTCAACGCGGCGCTGCTGGCCGCGGGCCATCCGCGAGCGGGCGATTCGTGACGCCGCCTGCAGCGGCGCCTGATCGCGCTCAGGCGTCGCTGGTCTGCCCGGTTTGCCTTTGCAGATCTTCCATCAGTTGTTCCGCGAGAAAGTCGCATGGCGGGCGCTTCGATTTCGTGCTGCGCGCGAGGATCAGCTCGAGCGGCGGCAGATCGGGCAGCCCGTGCGAGCGGCCGAGCATCGACAGCTGCGCGGGAATCGCGCAGCGCGCGAGCGGCGCGACCGCGAGGCCGGCTTCGACCATGCTCAGCAGTCCGAGCAGGCTCGGGCTTTCGTAAGAGGTCCGGAACGGCAGCTTCGCGCGTTCGAGGCTGCGGATCGCGTTCTCGCGCGCGACGCTGCCCGGCATGAACACCGCGATCGGCAGCGGCCGTTCCTCCCATACGCGCGGCCCGTTCGTCATCGCGGCCCATGCCATCGGCTCATGGCGGATGAAGTCGCCCGACAGCCCCTTGATGCGCGTGCCGCACACGAGGTCGACGGTGCCGTCCTTCAGCAGCGGCGCGAGCGCGCTACTCGGCAGCCCGATCACCTGGATCTCGACCTTCGGATAGGTCGCCGAGAATTTCTTCAGCACCGACGGCAGCAGCGACGACGCATAGTCGTCCGGCACGCCGATCACCACCTTGCCGGTCACTTCCGGGCGCACCACGGCCGCCCATGCCTCGTCGCGCAGCGCCAGCATTCGTCTGGCGAATCCCAGCAAGACCTCGCCTTCGCGCGTGAGCACGATGCTGCGCGGCTTGCGCACGAACAGCGGCCGACCGATTGCGTCCTCGAGGCTCTTGATCTGCATGCTCACGGCCGACTGCGAGCGGTTCACGGCCTCGGCCGCACGGGTCATGTTGCCGGTTTCGGCGACGGCGACGACGGTGGCCAGCACGTCGTGATCGAGCATCTTCATCGGTATCAGGAAAACTGAATGTAACGATCAACATTATGCGTTTTTATTGTCGCAAGGTGTCTGCCATAGTGGAATCACACCGGCTGCATCGTCCGATGCAGCACGGCAATTGCGCCGGCGTGGCCGACATGCAGCGTTGAACAGGGAAAGTGGTGTACCGATGATCGATCATCCGTTGCGCGCCGCACTGGCCGCGGAATTGCATGCCCGGCCGTTCCTGCGGCTCGCCGAAGCCGTGTCGCTCACGCACTATGCGATCTACGCGGACGGCCAACCCGATCTTCACGAAACGCTATTGCACGCGCTGTGCCGCGACACCGGCATCGAAGCGCCGCACGAAGGCGCGACGCACTACGCGGTGCAGTCGTCGTCCGGCTGGCATCTGAAGTGGGAACGCCACACCGAATTCTCGACCTTCACGTTCGTCGCGCCGCGCCGCGACACCGGCTATTTCGACGATCTCGCGATCGAGGGCATCCCGGCCGCGTGGTTCGCGCGGCTCGCCGGGATCCGTTTCGTCGCGGTGCGCATGGAGTTGCTGTCGGGCGACGCCGCTCGGCTCGTGTGCGGCGACCTGCGCCGCTGGATCGACGGGCCCGCGCTCGTCGGCAGCAACGTGCTCGGCGGCGGCAAGGTGTTCTGCGACTGGCATGTGCGTGCCGACGGCTTCATGCGCTTTCTCGTCGTCGACGAGGATTTCCGCGAGGAGCAGGGCGGCCGTTTGCTGCAGCGCCTCTATGAGATCGAGACGTACCGGATGATGGCGCTGCTCGCGTTGCCGGTTGCGCGGCAGATGAGCCGCGAGCTCGACGAGATCCATGCGGCGCTGCATGCGCTGATGCAGCGGATGGATGCGAGCGGCGCGGCCGGCGACGACGCGGCGCTGCTCGTGAAGCTCACGCATCTCGCGGTGCGCGTCGAGGCGCTGTCGGGCTCCGGCGGGCGTTTCAGCGCGTCGCGCGCGTACGAGAAGCTCGTGCTGGCGCGCATCCAGGAACTGCGCGAGGAGCGCATCGAAGGCATGCCGACGATCGCCGAGTTCATGGAGCGGCGCTTCGCGCCGGCGATGGAAACCTGCCGCAGCGTGTGGGCGCGTCACGAGCAGATCGCCGCGCGGATCGCGCGTGCCGTCGACCTGCTGCGCACGCGCGTGAATCTCGCACAGGAAAAGGATGTGACGCGATTGCTGGCGGGCATGGAGCGCACCGCTCGCAACCAGCTTCATCTGCAGCACGCGGTCGAAGGGCTGTCGGTGGCAGCCATTTCGTACTACGTGCTGTCGCTTGCGGCCGCGGCGTTCAAGGCGCTGCACGTGATGAACCTGCCGGTCGATCCCGAACTGGCGGAGGGCCTGCTGATCGCGCCGGTCGTGTTCGCGGTGATTCACATCACGCGGCGCACGCGCGCGCAGCTGGCGCGCTCGGAGGCCGCGCATGACGGCCCACCCGTGCATGCGGCGGCGTTGAAGCAGGCAAGCTAAAACATTAACGACATATCAAAGGAGTGGAGATGAATCCTGCAAAAACGCAACCCGGATTTTTCAGCAGCCTCGACGCGTTCGACGAGCCGGTTTGGGACGAAACGGGTGCGCCGAAAGAAGCACACGTGACGTCGTATCAGGCCGCGATGCTGGAGCCGACGACGTCGCTCGTCGGCGGCACGTTCGATCGGCCGGATGTCGCGGCGGTGGCGATTCTCGGATACAACTGACGCGGTGTCGAACGTGGTCTTGATGCGGGCAAGCTGACAGCTGCGTCAGCTTGCCGCGTTCGGGCGGGCGAATAGCATGCAGACAGACTGGAGCGATGAAGCAGGTGGCTCAATCGCCGGAGAGATCGCTGCTTGACCCGCCATGAGGAATCTGGCTCGGTAGATGTACCCATGCGGTAGCCAGGGCGCGCACCGTCTTGTCCGAAATGTCGTCGACCGTGCGGCGTTCACCGAAGGTGAACGGCGGCACCTTCGAGTTCGGATCCGGACTCTTGTAGCACCAGTCGCGGCCTTCGTAGTCGGGCAGGCTGCCGCCGCTCGTCCACGAGAAGTTCGGCGACGGCATCATCAGCGCGATCAATTTCCGGCGCGACGTGAAGAAGGTCGACGATCCGGACGGCGGTTCGCGCGCGGTGATCACGCTCGACGGCAATTACCTGCCGACCAAGCCGTTCTGATGCGGCTGCCGCGCCGTGGCCGCGAGGTCGTGCGGCGCGGCACCGCTGCCGCGACCGCTCGTTTTCCCCACCCTCCGCTTCGCCCGCCGGCCATCGTGCCGGCCGGGTTTCCCGCATGGCCGCGCGGGCGCTAGCCGCACCCCGTTTTCCCGCCCTTTCTCACATCGATTCCGTTCAATGTCCGGAACGGAAATCCGCGATCCAAAAAGTTTTTGACGGGTTTAAAAATTCGCACTGGAGACGACAGATGCGTGTGGAAAGCCCGATGAAAACCGATGAAACCATCACGACAGCCAGCATGGCGAACGAAGCCGGCGATGTGCCCGAGCGGCCGCCGACGATCGCCATGCGCAATGTGTCGCCACCGTTGCGTGCGCCGGCCGGATGCCGCCGCCGATCGTCGCGCCTTGCCCCCGACACCCGCCGTCCTGCGCCACACGATCCGGATGAGGAATCGCTCGATCCCTCTCCGCCGGCACCGTGCGACCGTACAGCCGGTCGCGCCTGACATCCGACATTCGCTTACTTTTTCAACACGGACCATCATGAAACGGGATTCATTCAGCATACCTGATGCAGTGCGTCGCGACGCGACGACGGACATGCTCAAGCCGAACGACGCCTTCGTGCGCATCGAAAACGTCGTGAAGAAATTCGGCGACAGCACGGCCGTCGACAACGTGAACCTG
>NZ_QTPY01000034.1:0-53319 GCF_003857765.1 Burkholderia sp. Bp9016 | reverse complement strand
CATACGAGATCAGCCAGCGTCCCGACTGCGCGCCGTCGACATCGTCGTCGCGATCGGCGGCCGAACCGGAGCGTGCGGAATCAGTTCGGGTGGTCATGTCGCAGTTCCGGGTTCGTCATGCGAGGGACTCCGCCGCGCGGCCGCGCACGTCGCCGGTCAGCCGCGTTTCGATCGTATGCGGCGACTCCTTGCGCGAGATCGCCAGCAAGCCGTCGAGATACAGCTTGCGGAAACGGAGCTCGCTGTCGATCTGCGCGCGCAGCTTTCCGTACAGCGGCAGAAACACGAGGTTCGCGAACGCGAGGCCATAGAGCGTCGCGATGAACGCCACCGCGATGCCCGGGCCGAGTTGCGCCGGTTCAAGCATGTGGCTCGTCACCTGCACGAGCCCGAGCACCGATCCGAGGATGCCGAACGTCGGCGCGTAGCCGCCGGCCTGCTGCCAGACGCGCGCAGCGGCCAGCCGGCTGCGCTCGTACGCGTCGAGGTCGCGCTGCAGCGCATCTTCCAGCACCGCGGTCGACACCCCGTTCGCGAGCAGCTCCAGCCCGCGTCGCGCGAAAGGATGAATGCCGCTCACGTCCATCGATTCGAAGGCGAGCAGGCCATCGAGCTTCGCGCGATCGCCCCACTCCAGCAGGTCGGCCAGATGCTTGCGATCGACTTCCTGTGCGCGCACGAACGCGAGCCGCAGTTGCTTCACCGCATCGAAGAAGCGCGCCCACGTGTTCTGGATCATCACCGCGCCGAGCGTGCCGCCGAGCACGATGACGAACGCCTCGAACTGGAACAGCATCGGGAAGTGCCCGCCTTCGAGCGCAAAACCGAATACGATGGCCGCGCCGCCGAGTAGCGCGCCGACCAGAGTCAACAGGTCCATATGTGTCTCCGTTCCGTCACCCGTCACGCACCGGACGCGGCCGGCGGCGCGGCTGCCGCGCCCGCCGCAGGCGCCCTGGCCGCACGCACGGCATCGAGCACGCGCCGCTCGATCTCCTCGATCTCGATCGGGTCGAGCTTCAGCTCGCGGCGCATCACCCACGCCACCTCGTTGCGCCGCGCTTCCGTCATCACGGAGAACAGCTTGTCGGCCACCGCGCGATCGTCGAGGCTGGCGATCAGTTTCGCGAGATCGTACGTATCGAATGCGCTGATCACGTCGAACAGCGTGCGCTGATCGACCCACACGATGTCCTCGAGGCCGCGCATGTCGCCGCCGGCCCGCGCGTTGCGCCGCGAGAAATACGCGACGCCCCTTTGCTCGACATAGCCGAGCACCTTCGATTTGCGGAACGCGAACACTTCTTCGGCGATCTCGGCATGCGACAGCTTGTTGAGCAGGAGTTTCCGGTCGACGCCGATCAGCGCCTCGAGATCGGCCAGCTCGATGAGTTCGAGCTCGCTGTTGATCGACACGTCGAGGTCGCGATCGGCGACCTGCTGCGCACGGTCGATCACGCGCGCCGCGTCGAACGTGACGATCTGGCGCGCATCCGACGACGCCGCATGGTCGGCCGCGTTGCCCGCATGATTCGTCTGCGCGGCTTCGATCGTGACGAGATTGAGCTTCTCCATGCGGCGCAGCATCGCGAGCACGTGCGGCCGCGAATGGCCGGCGATCGCACGGCACCGGCGGATCACGTCGGCCAGCGGCACCGACGTCTCGGCAGCATGCGCGTGCAGCGGCCGGCGCGTCCACGCGTCGCCGGACTCGCGCGTTTCGGCGCCCGCCATCAGCGACAGCACATGCGCATACGACAGCACGCCGGGCATGAAGTCGGCATGTGTATAGGTCGCGAGTTGATCGTCCTTGCGCTTCACGCGCCGGATCATCGTGCGCACGATATGGCGCAGCAGCGCGGACACCTGCTCGATTTCCTTGTCGAGCATCGCAGCCGGCACGACCGTGAGCTGACAGAACGACAGCGCCTTCGCGGTGTGTGCGCGCGGCTCGGACGCGAGCAGCGCCGATTCGCCGAAGAATTCGCCGCGGCCGAGCGTCGCGACCACGACGCGCTTGTCGTCGCATCGCGTGGATAGCTCGACCCTGCCGTCGGCGATCAGGAAGATGACGGGCTCACCGGCGAAGCCCTCCGAATAGATGATCTCGCCGGGCGCGGCGGTACGTGTCCAAGATTGCTGATGATTCAAGTTGATTCCCCTGCTGCGCTGGTTATTGCGGACCGCGCGTCGCACGTCGGATGCATGCGATCGACAGTCGTCCCCGTGACCGTTTAACGTCATCGGCACCCGCATCCTTTAGGGAAATCCTGCTCGTTATTATCGAAAATAAAGATGAAAGGTTCGCCGACGCGTCGGATCGCCGAACGGCTATCGCGCACGGGTGCGTGCGGATCGTGACCGGGGCGGCGTCAGGCGCGATGGAAGCGGTCGCCATGCGCATGCGTGGCGGCATGTCGCCGGCATGGCCCGGCCGCCCTGCGGGCCGGCCAACCGGGGCCGCCCGGATTCGTTTCGCGATGCTCCGTTTATCTTGCGACGGCCTCCGAACACCACGCCCAACCCGGACAATCCGCCCCCATTACCAGCATATCGTCGGATAATTATCTTTTATTTTCGCCTAAAATCCCGCTTCCCTTTGTTTTGGAGTGGAAGAACGTTTTGATTAAACTGACGAAATCTATCTCGCGCACGGCCATTGCCGCCTGTGTCGCCTATGCCGGCCTGATGCCGGTATCCCGGTTCGCCGAGGCCCAGGTCGAACCGCTGAAGAACCCGGTCTACGGCGTCACGCTCGACGACCTGACGAAACTCGATGCGATCATCGCGTCGCTGCAGAACCTGCCGTACCGGCCGACCGTGCGTGTCGTGTTCGATCCGGGCACGTCGGCCGCCGACTACTACGCCCCGCTGCTGCGCCTGCACGCCGTCGCGTACGTGATGGGCGAAGTCTACGATTCCTACTATTTCCCGACGAATCTCGCGACGTACCAGGCACGCACGCAGGAACTGGTGTCGCAGCTGAAGAACACGGTCGACGTGTGGGAGATCGCCAACGAAATCAACGGCGAATGGCTGCGCAACGATCCGGACGGCAGCAACGCCACGGTCAATTCGGAAGAGCAGCAAATCGGCCAGATGGTCGCCGCGGCCAACACGATCGTGAAATCGAACGGCGGCAAGACCGCGATCACGCTGTACTACAACGACGACAGCAAGGGCAACAACTGCTGGGAGAAGCCACAGGACTACTGGAAGACCTGGCCGACGACCTTCCTGCCGTCGACGGTTCGCCAGCAGGCCGACTACGCGTTGTTCAGCTACTACCCGTATCAGGATTGTCCGGGGCTGAGTCCGTCGTGGAACAACGATTTCTCGGCGCTGGAAAGCATCTTCCCGAACGCGAAGGTCGGCTTCGGCGAGATCGGCACGTCCGAAACCTCGGCGCCCGCATCGGTGCAGCAGAACCTGATCAAAACCTATTACCCGATGGTCGACAGCATGACCGATCCGCGCTTCATCGGCGGATTCTTCTGGTGGAACTACGTCGAGCAGATGCTCCCGTATTCCACGAGTTCGTACTTCCAGCTGTTGCGTCAGACGATCATCACGCTCAAGTCGCCGAACTGATCGGCCCATCCGTAGGCAGCCCCACCGTCAGCGCAGTCGCTCAGAACCACAATGTCGCGCGCACCACGAGACCACGTGCGCGGACCGCTGACGTCAATGGAAACCGGTATTGCACCGTCACATCGAGGTAGCTTGCCGGCGCGCTGTACCTGCCTTCGCGAAACCAGTACCTGAGCTGAATGCCGGGCCCCGCGCCGATTGCCGTTTCGTCAGGCTGACGATTGTCGTGATCGCCCGCCACGGCGACGTGCGGATAGACGGTCAGCCGGTCGCTGATCATCGGCAAACGCCACGTGTGCCCGTAACGCAGCTCCGAATAAATGATGTAGCGGCCTGCCTTGATGAAATACGCGCCCTCGACATACGCCTGCCAGCTGCGCCAGCTCGGTTCGGTCACCCTCAGGTCGGTGCCGCCTTCCGACGAATAGCCCAACCGCATCAGCCAGTCCGTCGTCGACAAGCTGCCGATGTGGAACAGCCGCTCGGCGGTCAACACCACGTTCTGGTCGGCCAGCGGCTTGTAACGCGCCCCAACCGATCCCTGCACGGTCGGCATGCCCGTCACGTTACCCGTGCCGTCGTAGGCCGTGCCGTATCCGCGCACGAAGAACTGGAGGATGCGACCGTTCTGATAGCCGATCTTCGGCGGCTGCCAGTACGCCTCGATACCGGGCTGGAGGACACTGATGGTGCCTTGCGGGCCGAACGCGGCCGACTGGTACGGCGCGCTCAGCACGAAACCCCAGGTGCGCTCCAGTTGCTCGACTTCCCGCCGATAGCCGAACTTGCGCTGCGCGTCGAATGCATGTTCGTTTTCATCTGCGTCGAGACTGTGCTCGAAAAACTGGACGGACTGCTCGTTCAAGCCGATCCGCTTGGCCGCATAGCCGGCGTCCGCGTAGTTCATCGCGTTGCCGGCGCCGCCGGCGAAGCCCTCCTGAAATGCATCGAGCGCCTCGCGATCCTTGTGTTCGCGAAGCAGGTCGTAGGCCTGCTGCAACTTCCGCGTCGCGGTGTCGTCCACCGGCACCGGCGCCGGCTGATCGGCTTGCCGCGCCTGCGCGACGATCGACGCGGCCATGTTCCGCTCACCATCGGTCGTTGCGTCACCCGCCGCCAGCTCGGCCACGCGGACGGCGCTTTCGTTGTCGCCCGCCTGCAAGCTCATCTGCGCGATGCGCACCTGGATCGCGGCCGATTTTTCGTCGGCCAGCGGCGCCAGCGCCACGCCGGCCTCGTGCGGGCGCTTCGCCGCGAGCGCACTGTCCGCCCACGCGAGGCGCAGGTTGCGCTGCTGCTCGTCGCTCCACTTCCCGGTCGCGACGGCCGCCGAGAAATCGCCGCACGCGACGTCGTAGCGCATCTGCCGCTGCGCCATGTAACCATGTTGCGCGAGTACCGACGCGCTTTTCGGGAACCGGGTGTTCAACGATTCGACCAGCGCGTCCGCTTCGTCGACCTTGCCTTCCCGGCGGTACACGTCGACGAGCAGCAGCCCGAGTTGTTCGCTTCCGGGCTGGATCCTGAGCGCGCGCGACGCATAGTCTTCCGCGCGCGGCAGGTCGCCGGCATTGATGGCCTTGTATGCGCCGTCGGCGAGCCGATAGGCTTTGGGCGTCAGTGGGCGGGCGGCGGAAGCCGGCGCCTGCCACGCGAGCGACATGGCGATCGCCAATGCGCTCGACCGCGCGCAGCGCTTGAGGCTCGCCGCGATCGGACGTGTCGCGCGCTTCATGCTTGTTCTCCCAACGGCTTCTGCGGCGTCGCGGCGTCGCCGTCGCGCGCCCGCGCTAGTTCGACAAAGCGCGAATGCCGGGCCAGTTCGGCTGCAATCTCCGCATCGCAAGCGATGAAATAGGCAACGCTCGATCTGGCGCCGCGTCGCACGACATCCTGTTCGTCCGACGTGAGCGGACGCCCGACTGCAACGTTCAAGGTTCCGTCGTCCGCGGTCGAAAACGGGACGGCGTGGTACGCGTACTGCACCTCGAATGCGAGCGAATCCGCGAAATGGCCCACCGCGACGTTGCCCAGGCTCACGCGGGGCAGCTCGGCCTGCTCGGCGATCGCATCGGCCAGCGATTCGGTCGACAGTGCGTAGTCTTCGAGCAATAGCTCGCCCAGCCGCCTGCCGCACGTAAGTTGCTTGTCGAGGCTCGCCTGCAACTGCTCCGGCGTGACCACGCCCCAGCCGACCAGGATCTCCCCGATCTTCAGGCGCGCCTTCCCGAGCGCTTCGTTCGACAGGTAGATATGGCTGGTCTTGTCCCACGCGATAGGCTTGCCGCTCGCAAGATGGTTGAGATAAATGCGCCACGCGCGGCAAACCGCGCAGAAGTTGATCAGGTTGTTGACGAACATGCGCGGAATCGACAGCAGCCCCTGCAACCGGCCGTTCAACCTACTGACGAAGTAATAGCGCTGCCCGGCGCGGGCAAGCAGCATGATCGTGTTCACCCACAGCAGCGGCGCGAGCCACGCGGCGGCCGTGACAAGAGGCCCGCCGACAGGGACGACCTGGCCGGCTCTTTGCAATACGGCAACCAGCAGGAAGTTGAGCAGCACGCCATACGCAACCACCGAAAACAGCGATGTCACGACGCCCTTGCGATCGTGAAAGAACATGTAACGGGTGAGGAGGTCGCCCTTCCAGCCCAGTTGCTCCCAACCCTGAAAGGCGATGCCGAGGATCCAGCGCGCGCGCTGCCGATAGGCGGTCCGGAAAGTCTTCGGAAAATACTCGCGCGTGGCCAGCAGGTTTTGATTGACGCCGCCGCCCGGTGCGGGCCGTGCGGCGGTATCGCGTGTGCGATCCGAAAGCGGAAAACGTGCAAACGTCTCCTTCATGCCGAGGTCTCTCAACCTGAAGCTGAAGTCGTAGTCCTCGGTCAGCGACGCGGTGTTGAACGCGCAGCCGCCGCGCGCCTTCATCGCTGCTTCGATCGAACGCCGGCTATAGCACGACGCGACGCCCGCGCCCGGGACGACGCCGGTCAGACGCGCGCGCACCGGCACATCCTTCTGGTGCGTTTCGCTGAAATCGTCGAGATAGCAGCCGGCGACGAACTCGTTCCATTTTCGCGGCAACGACAGGACGGGAAGCTGGACCAGATCGCTGTCCGCCACCGCATGATTGAGGTACTTGAGTTCGACCGGATGAATGACGTCTTCGCAGTCGTGCATGACGACGCCTGCGAACTGAATATGGTGGACCTCTTCGTAGCGCAGGATCGTTTCGATGATCCAGTTCAGGCAATCGGCCTTGCAGGTCGGCCCGTCGTTCATGACGGTCGCGCGCGTCACCCGCCCCGGATACCGGCGCACCATCCGTTCGACTTCCGCGGTGGTTTCGGCGTCGTTGTGATAGGTCCCGACGAAGATGACATAGCGCTCGTACTCGATGGTCGCCAACGTGTTTTCGATCATTTTGGCGATCACGTCATACTCTTTCCATGCCGGCACCATGAGCGCCAGATGGCGCTCTTCCAACGCACGCAGCGTGCCGACATCGATGCTCTGCGATTGCTCGCGACGCAGAAGGCGCCCGATCTCGAAGGACCAGTAGCAGGCGTCCAGCACGAGATCATCCAGCGTACTGACCAGGATGACGACGGCCGTCACGATGGCGACGGCGGTCAGCGCATTTATATACGTACTCCATATTATATGATTCATCATTGTTCCGATATTTGCGCTTGTCGGTATTGCTTCCCCCTCTCACCGACTCGGACGAAACGCGCTCCGTCCTCGTCGTCCCCGTCATACCCACCCGGCGACTTGCGCCACGAAAGCCTCCCCCGTTCGAACACGCTCCCGGCCCCTGGTCTTTCACGATTCACGCGAGCAACGTCGCCAAGAATGCAACGTATTCGACGCATGACATTCAACGCTGCGCGCTGCACTGCTCGTAAAGCAAGTCGTGCGCCATCGCCCGCGCCGCCCTTGATATTCAGGGTACCGATGTATGCGAAACGGGATTGGCTCGACGAATCCGGATCAAACGTTTCAGTGCTGAAACGCGCACCGGCCGGCCGTGAAAAATGGCGTTTTCATGGCGTCTGCCGCGCAATCGGCACGCGATGGCGACGGTCGCCGGTCGAAAAAAGCGTGTCGAAGCCGGCAATCCGGCGCGTCGGTCGCCATGGTTTGCGCCAGCACCCCGAATGAATTGCCGATTGGCCATTTATCGAGCGTGACGCGCAACTGGTTTTCCCTGAATCGTCCGAACACACTTCAACGGTTTGGCCGACTGAACGCGCAAAACCAGCGGCGTTGCATGCATGAAACGTTTATCGAAGCAATTTCGAACGGCCGTGACGCGCCAGTTCAGGTGCCGTGGCCCAGCATCCATTTGCGACGGATGGTACGTTTTTAGCTTGAGAAAACCACCATCCGGTTCAGGATTTTTATCCGGTATCAGGCGAAAAACACGACGCGGCATCCCGATTCCGAATCGGCATCCGGCCGTGCTCGTTTTCGTTCTCACGATGAATTTAATTTGCATATCAAAGGATGAAAATCATGCCTTCGCGCCGCAATCAATCTTTTCGAAACGGGTTGAGTGCCGTCGGGCTACTCGTCGCACTGGTTCCCGCGCTCGTCGTTATCGGCGCGACCCAGGAGGCGAGTGCGCAACAGACGAGCAAGTCGTCCCCCGGCAAGATCAAGCCGCCGCCGCTGCCGATCGGTTCGGCACAGGTCAACGTGAAGGCCGGCATGTCCGACGAGGATTGGGAAAAGGCATACAAGGAGACGGGGCGTCCCAAGTTCGACAGGAAGCTCGTCAAGAAAAGCAACGGCAACGTTGAACGCGACTAGGGAGAAACGGCCATGAAAAAGATCTTGATCGTCATTGCCCTGCTTGCCGGACTCGCGCAAATGACGTTGCCGGGCACGGCGCACGCGCAGGCCACCACCGCCCATACGCTCGTGCTGTACGACAACCCGCCCAACGACCCCTACTCGAAGCTCGGCCTGATGTACAGCATCATGCTGAGAAACCTGCTCGGCCACTTCAATACGACGGTCGACATGGTGCCGATACAGAACTACACGGCCGGCATGATCGGCAGCCACGATGCCACGTTCTACATCGGCGACTACTACAACAACCCGATTCCGGCGGCATTCATGAGCGACGTGATGACCGCCACGAAGACCGTCGTCTGGTTCAAGTACAACCTGTGGCAGCTCGCCTGGAACACGGCTTACACGTTCAACCAGACCTACGGGTTCAGCTTCCTGGGCCTTGCCGGGATGAACGCGACGCCGTCGTCGAGCAATCCTACCCCGGGCTTCTACGACACGGTCACGTACAAGAACCTGTCGATGGTCAAGTACTACGCGTATAACTCGTCGACCGGTGTCATCAGCGCGGACCCGGATGTCGGCCTGACCCAGGTGCTCGACACCACGAAGGCGCAGGCGCTCGTCACCATCAAGAACAGCCAGAGCGGCGCCACCACGCCGTACATCGTTCGCTCGGGCAAGCTCTGGTACTTCGCGGACGTGCCATTCTCGTACATCGGACCGACGGATCGCTACCTGGTGATCTGCGACATCCTGCACGACATCCTGCAGACCAACGCACCGGTGAATCATCGTGCGCTCGTCCGTCTGGAGGACCTCGACGCGTATACGACGACGAGTTCGATGACGACGCTGACGAATTACCTGTATTCGAAGAAGATTCCGTTCACGATGGCCACCATTCCCGTGTACACGGATCCGAACGGCTATTACAACGGCGGCGTCCCGGAAACGATCCATCTTGCGCAGGCAACGGGCCTCAAGAGCGCGCTGAACTATGCGATCGCGCACGGCGGCTCGATCGTGGTGCACGGCTATACGCACCAGTACGATTCGACGCCGAACCTTCAGAACGCGGTCAGCGGTAGCGATTACGAGTTCTGGTACGCCGTGCAGAACCGGCCGGTCGATGAGGACTCGATTCCGTGGGCGGAAGGCAGAATGGCCGACGGCATCGCCGAGTTCACGAACAACGGCTACAAGATCGTCGGCTGGGCCGCGCCGCAGTATCAGATGTCGCCGAATGCAGCGGCGGCCACCGCCGTCACGTTCCCGACGACGTTCCAGCGAGCCGTTTACTACACGTCGACCAATCCGCAACTCGGAACGGGAGCGGCCAACCAGGACTTTTCGGCCGGGCAGTTCTTCCCGTACATCATCAATTCCGATTACTACGGAGAGCGGATCATTCCGGAGAACCTGGGCAGCATCCAGTACAACATCTGCAATATCGATCCGTTCTCGTGCATCTCGTACACATGGCAGCAGCTTCTCACCAATGCGCAGTATGGCCTGGCGGTGCGGGACGGCTTCGCGTCCTTCTTCTTCCACCCGTACTGGCTCGAGCCCGATCTCAAATTGCCGGCCTACCAGGACTTCCAGAGTCTGATCACCGGCATTACGAAACTCGGCTATACGTGGGCGGACGGCACGACGGCCAAGTGACACACGTCGGCGAAAGCCTCGTGCGACCCGCTGCGGTGATGCGGGTCGCACATTTGCATGGGGTTGGCTACGATGACGCACGGGCATGCTTCCGGGGAGGCAGCGATGGTCACGTACGCCATCCAGGCCTTGCGCGGCATTCCGCAGCGTCTGGGCCGGTTCCGGCACGCAAGCCGGGCGCGCCGGCGCTCGCCCGCGCCACCCGCGCCGCACTCATCGCGGGCGGCGACGCTCGCGACCATCGGCGCGTCGCTCGTCATGGCCGCATGTAGCTGGACGCCGCACGACGTGCAGGCCGACGGCATCGTCTGGCAGGTGGACAACGCGACAACCCGTCCGGTCGGGAACTGGCAAATGCTCGGCGTCCACGATCTGTTGATCCAGTGGAGCGTCGTCGACGATACCGCGTACGTGCCCGGAACCGGTATCCGTTCCGCGCCGCACCTTCCGGACTGGGCGCGCATCGGCCGCGAACCGTG
Organism: Burkholderia sp. Bp9016; assembly: GCF_003857765.1. Taxonomy (NCBI): domain Bacteria; kingdom Pseudomonadati; phylum Pseudomonadota; class Betaproteobacteria; order Burkholderiales; family Burkholderiaceae; genus Burkholderia; species Burkholderia sp. Bp9016. The sequence continues at coordinate 42,775 of NZ_QTPY01000034.1, read as the reverse complement.
GGCCGCAAACGTCATTCTGGGCCTGGCCGGCTACCAGGACGAAAAGCGTGCGCGTACCCATCTGTCGACGCTGGCGGAGCAGTCCGCGCAGGTGGCCCGCGTGCGCGTCCCGCTGCATGTCACCGGTTACTACTTCCCGGTCGAAATCGATCCGACGTGGCAGGACGCGCCCAGGCTCGCCGAGATCCTGCAGCGACTGCCGCGGCCGCTATGGGTGAGCGTGTACGACCAGACCAATATCGGCGGAAAGGCGCTGGCCGACTGGCTCGCATCCTGGCTTCCCGCGGACGTCGGCGTGTTCTTCCAGGACGGCTGCGGCGTCTATGCGCGCGAACCCTACGTCGCGCGCACTTACGTCGACGAACTGGCCTCGCGCCTGGGGAAACGACGTGTGCGGATGATCGCGGAGGCCTTCCGGCCCGCCGAGCACGGCGGATTCCGTCCAGCCACCGCCGAGGAACTGGGCAAGCAGCTGGCGACTTACCGGGGCTACCCGGTCTATCTGTTCGATGGTCCGCACTACGTGTCGGACGATCTCACCCGCGCGCTCGTCACCGGAACGCCCGGGTCGCCGGCATCAGGGCCCGCCGCAACGACGCCCTGACGATCCTGCCGCGCCGGGCGGCAATGCGGACGGCGTGTCTCGGGCCGATCGACAGCAGATAAAAAAACGCCCCGCTCGAACGGCGGGGCGTGATGCCCGACGGACAGCCGGCGGGCAATGCGCGAGCAGGACTCGCGCGGCCGGCTTACGAACAGGCCTTGCCGTGCGACGGATGGAAGCCCTTCGCCTTCGCATCCGCTTCCGACATGTAGCTGCCGTGCTTCGTCTTGCCGTAGTACTTGTCGGTCGGGCAATGATAGACCTTGGTGCTGTCGTTGACCCACACCTTGCCCGCGCCGCCGCCTGCCGCCGCGGTCGTCGCCGGTGCGGTCTTCGCGGTTGCAGCGGCGGACGTCGAAGCCGCCATGGCAGGCGCGGCCGCGGCCGGTGCGCTGGCGGCGGCTGCCGCCGACGCGCCGTACCACGTCTTCACCCCCTTGTGACCCGCGCATGCGCCCTTCTTCGACGCGCCCGAGTAGAACGAGCCGTCCTTGCACAGGCCGGTCGTACCGGCCGGCGCGCTGGCCGGAACCTGTGCGAACGCACCGAGCGACAGCCCCATGCCGGCAGCGAGCACGGCGATCAACATCGTCTTTTTCATTTCCTCTCCTGATTTGCCTGAATGTCGACAGCGTCCCGGGCGCACCCGAGGAAAGTCGCGATTACGCGATTACCGCACCCAGCGACACACGCGGTGGTGGTGGTGATCGAAATGGCACACACGGTGCGAATGCGCTTCGGCAAGCGCCGGAACGAGAACGGCGCAAGCCAGTGCCGTGGCCGTCAGAATCTTCGCGATGCGGTTCATGGAACTCTCCCGGGTAGGTCAGCCGGTCATCCGGCTGGTATCTCCTTAACGCCGGTCGACGGATCCCGGTGTACCGCGCTTGCGCTGAATTGACGATGTTTGACATCGAATGCCTACAGTCTTTCGATGCTTTCAACGACGGGCGGGCGCGTGACGGGGGAGCGGGGAGGCTTCGCGACGAGGGATGTCATCACGCAGCAATCAGGAAAGGCATAAAAAACAGCGTGTGCCGCACGCGAGCGTCAGGCCGACGCCCATGCGGCACACATTACTGCAAGCTTACTTCAGGCGTCCCGACAGGAATTGCCCGAGGCGCTCGCTCTTCGGGCTCACCAGAATCTCCTGAGGATCGCCCTCCTCCTCGATCCTGCCCTGATGCAGGAAGATCACGTGATTCGACACGTTGCGCGCGAAACCCATTTCGTGCGTGACGACGACCATCGTGCGGCCTTCCTCGGCGAGCTTCTGCATCACCTTCAGCACTTCGCCGACCAGTTCGGGATCGAGCGCCGACGTCGGCTCGTCGAACAGCATCACCTCGGGCTCCATCGCGAGCGCCCGCGCGATCGCCACACGCTGCTGCTGGCCGCCCGACAGGTGCGACGGATACATGCTCTCGACGCGCGTCGGCAGGCCGACCTTCTCCAGGTATTTCCGGGCCCGCGCGATGGCTTCATCCTTGCTGACGCCGAGCACGGCCATCGGTGCCTCGATGACGTTCTCGAGCACCGTCATGTGTGCCCACAGGTTGAAGTGCTGGAACACCATCGACAGCTTCGTGCGCATCCGCTGCAGCTGCTTCTGGTCGGCCACGCGCAGCGAACCGTTGCGGTCGCGCGCGGTCTGGATCGGCTCGTCGCCGATCGTGATCTGCCCCGAGCACGGCTGCTCGAGGAAGTTGATGCAGCGCAGGAACGTGCTCTTGCCGGAGCCGCTCGAGCCGATGATGCTGATCACGTCGCCGGCCTTCGCCTTCATCGACACGCCCTTCAACACCTCGTTGTCGCCGAACTTCTTGTGGAGGTTTTCAACGGTGAGCTTGTACATGCTTGGTCCTTCGTTGCGATTAGTGGCTGCGCGGCGAGAGGTACGCGAGCCAGCGCGTCTCGAGCTTGCGGAATGCCCAGATGAGCGTGAACACGACGATGGCGTACAGCACGGCCGCGACGCCGTAGGCCTGGAACGACATGTACGTCGCGGAATTGACGTCGCGCGTGACCTTCAGGATGTCGGGCACGGTCGCGGTGAACGCGAGCGTCGTCGCGTGCAGCATCAGGATCACTTCGTTGCTGTAGCTCGGCAGCGAGCGGCGCAGCGCGGACGGCAGGATGATGCGCGTATAGAGCTTGAAGCGCGACATTCCGTAGGCCATGCCGGCTTCGATCTCGCCGGCCGCCGTCGCCTTGATCGCCCCCGCGAAAATCTCAGTCGCATAGGCGCATTCGTTCAGCACGAACGCGAGCAGCGTACAGTTCATCGCGTTGCGGAAGAACGTGTCGAGCAGCACGTGGTTGTGCACGACCTGCAGGCTGTAGATGCCGGTGTAGCACATCAGCAACTGCACGTAGAGCGGCGTGCCGCGGAACACGTACGTATAGAGCCACACCGGGCCGGAGATCCAGCGGTTCGACGACGCGCGCGCGATCGCGAGCGGCACGGCCAGCGCGAAGCCGAGCACGATCGACACGACCAGCAGCCACAGCGTGATCGCGAGGCCGCTGAAGCGGTAGCCGTCGGTGTACAGATAGTTTTGCCAGTACTGGCTGATGATTTCGATCACAGTGCGAGCCTCCGGACGCCGACGGAATAACGCTTCTCGAGGTGATGCAGCACGACGTTCGACACCGTCGTGATCGCGAGGTAGATCGCGCCGGCCGCGAGCGTGAAGAAGAAGAAATCGAGCGTGCTCTTGCCGGCGTCCTGCGACGCCTTCACCACGTCGGCAAGGCCGATGATCGACACCAGCGCGGTGGCCTTCACGAGCACCTGCCAGTTGTTGCCGATGCCCGGCAGCGCGAAGCGCATCATCTGCGGGAACAGGATCCGGTGGAACACGCGCCAGCCGCTCATCCCGTACGCGAAGCCCGCTTCGAGCTGACCGCGCGGCACCGCGAGGAACGCGCCGCGGAACGTCTCGGTGAAGTACGCGCCGTAGATGAAGCCGAGCGTGATCACGCCTGCGACGAACGGATCGATGTCGATCTGATCCCAGCCCAGCATGTCGGTCACGTTGTTCAGCAGGATCTGGATCCCGTAGAACAGCAGCAGCATCAGCACGAGGTCGGGCACTGCGCGGATCAGCGTCGTGTAGAACGTGCCGAGCGATTTCAGCACGCGGTTGGTCGACAGTTTCGCGGCAGCGCCGGCGAGGCCCAGTATGAGCGACGCGGCCAGCGACAACACCGCGAGCTTCACGGTCTCGACCGTGCCGGCCCACAGCAGCGGGCCAAATCCTTGGAAGATCATGTAAGGGATCCAGAGCGAGGTGGCTGGATTGTCAATAGCCATTAACTACGCATCAAACGATATCTGCGCACTACCTGATGCCGTCCGCTCATCAAGCCAGACGCATCATGCGAAGCAAGTGGCACCCGGAAACTGGCGCGGCGCGTCGCAGCCGATGCGCGCCGCATCGACGATCAGCCGCCGTAGACGTCGAACGCGAAGTACTTCTTCTCGAGCTTCTTGTACGTGCCGTCCTTCAGCATGCCGGCGATGGCTGCGTCGATCTTCGCCTTCAGGTCGGCGTCATCCTTGCGCAACCCGATGCCGGCGCCGTTGCCGAGCGTCTTCGGATCGTTGATGTCGCCGCCCGCGAACTGGAAGTTCGCGCCGCGCGGCGTCTTCAGGAAGCCGAGATCGGCCTGCACCGCGTCCTGCAGCGCGGCGTCGAGGCGGCCGGACATCAGGTCCTGGTACACGCCGTCCTGGTTCTGGTACGGCACGACCTGCACGCCCTTCGGCGCCCAGTAGGTCTTCGCGTAGGTTTCCTGGATCGTGCCCTGCTCGACGCCGACCGACTTGCCTTTCAGCGATTCGGCCGTCGGCTGGAGATTCGAGCCCTTCTTCTCGACGAGGCGCGTCGGCGTGTTGAACAGCTTGTCGGAGAACGCGATCTGCTCGGCGCGCGCCGGCGTCATCGACATCGACGACAGCACGCCGTCGAACTTCTTCGCCTTCAGCGCCGGGATCATCCCGTCGAAGTCGTTCTCGATCCACACGCATTTCGCTTTCAGGCGCGCGCAGATTTCGTTGCCGAGATCGACGTCGAAGCCGACGACCTTGCCGCTTGCATCCTTCGATTCGAACGGCGGATAGCTGGCGTCGACGCCGAACCGGATCGTCGACCAATCCTTGGCGTGGGCACCGACCGCGAGGCAGGCAAGGGCAATACTGAGCGCGAGTTTCTTCATGGCGTTCCTGTCATAGGCGAACTGGGCACGGGTCCCGCCGGGCGTCGCCGCCGTGAACCCTTCCAACCCGGGAGCCGTCCGTTTGACCGCACCCAAGTTGTACATACAACTTTGCCTTTTCCTGCCCGATGCCAGCAATCCGTGTTTATCTCTAATTGTCGGCGGATTATTGCCGTGGGTCGCGAATATCCTTGAATTTCAATTAATTAACGCTTACGCAGCGCTGAATTTTTGCTTTCTCGATGCGTAAGCAGCCAGCGGCACGACCGGAAAACCTGTCTATACCTGCCGGGGCGGGACGATCGTTTCCAGACCGACCAGCCGGTAGCCGAACTGCAATTCCGTCAGCAAGCGGCGCAGGCCGGCCGGCACGGGCTCGAGTTTCTGCCGCCGGTTCGTCATGTACACGCGCACGTGCTTCGCGGCGTTGTCGGTCAGGTTCATCAGCGCGCGAGCGCCATCGCGATCGACGAGCACCGCGTGTCGATCGGGCGGCGATCGTCGGGGATGGTCTGCACCAGCTGCGTGTCCGGCATGAGCGCGACGCGCGCCCCGAGCAGCGGCGGCGATCGTGTCGGCGCAGGTCGCCGAGAACTGGCCGGTCGCGAGCGCGACCGCGAGCATCCGCATGAACGTGAACACGTATCGCGGATCGGATACCGCGAACGACAACCTCGGTTCGACGAAGAGGAAATCGAAGCAGCCGGCGCAGACGAACCCGGCCCATGTGCCGGCCAGCCGGCCGAACCGCAATGCGATCACGACGACGGTCATCAGGAACAGCATCGCGACGCTCGGCATCCGGCATCGGTTTTGCCGCCACGCGGCACGCCGCTGTCCGACCGCCCTGCGCAATCCCGCATGGACGCGCACCGGCCGAACAGGGATCATTCACGGACTCCGGGCCTGCACGCCCACGAAACCGGTACACTCGGCGCCGGGCGCGCACCGGATCGGCATTCGGCGGCGGGCCGATGCCGACTCTGAAACCGTGATCCCATGACCACACCGATCTATCAGGAAATCAAGGACTTCATCCTCGCGCGCATTCATGCCGGCGAATGGGCGGAAGGCGACCAGGTACCGTCGGAGAACGAGCTCGCGCGCGAATTCAACGTCGCGCGAATGACGGTCAACCGCGCGCTGCGCGAGTTGACGGCCGAGCAAGTGCTCACGCGCACGCGCGGCTCCGGCACGTACGTCGCGTCACCGAAATACGAATCGACGCTGGTCGCGATCCGCAGCATCTCGGACGAAGTCGCCGCGCGCGGCCACCGCTATCGCGCGCAGGTGCTGGAAGTCGGCGCGGCCATCGCCGATGCGAAGCTCGCCGACGAACTGCAGCTCGACACCGGCAGCGCGATCTTCCATTCGCGCGTGCTGCACTTCGAAAACGACACGCCCGTGCAGCTCGAGGAACGCTGGGTGAATCCGGCCTGCGCGCCCGAATACGCGTTGCAGGACTTCACGACGACGACGCCGAACCAGTATCTGACGCGCGTCGCGCCGCTGCAGCGTGTCGAATACCGGATCGAGGCCGCGATGCCCGATACGGAAACGCGTCGCCACCTGACGATGGACGAGCGCGAGCCGTGCCTGTTGCTGCATCGGCGCACGTGGTCGCAGGGGATGGTCGCGGCGGTCGCCAATCTTTGGCACCCGGGCAGCCGCTATCGGTTCACCGGGCATTTCTGACCCAGGCGGGGGCGCGGGAAGCCTCGGCCGGCGCGTCAGCGCGCGCCGGAGCGCACACCGCATGCGTGTGGCAACAGCTGATCGCGGCCGGCCGGCAAACCGGAGAGCTGGACGCGGCGCTATCGGCCGGCCGGCTCGCGACGTGGTTCCATCACCTGTATCTCGCGGCGATGCTGCGCCGGCTGACCATACCGGGGTTGTCGCTGAAACGGGATTTCCAGTCGATTGCGAAGCCGTTCGTCGAAGGCGCACACGCGAAAGCCTGAGCGGCCGCCGCGGGCGCGCGGCGCTTCGCGCCTGCCGGCCATTGCGTCTCGTCGAGCAGCCGGTCGAACAGCCGCGCGCGCTTGTCGGCCGACAGCGGACACAGCCCGAACATCGCCGATAGCGCGATACCCCACGCCGCCTTCCACCGCAGCAGCGCCAGATCGGGATCGTCGGATTCGGTGGCGATGCGCTGCACGTTCTTCGCATCGGCTTCGCGAACCTTCTGCAACGGCTCGGTATCCTCGACGAGCGCGGCCATGATCGCGAGCGCCGCCGATGGCTGCGGGTCGATCGCCTCGCGCATCGTCGCGATCTGTGCGGACAGCGTCGGCCGGGCTTCGTCCGGATCGCGCGTGGCCAGGTAATCGCGCCGAAGGCATTCGTAGGACTCCTTCTGATGTACCATCAACGCATTCAGCACGTCGTCTTTCGTTTCGTGCGGAACTGATGCGGCGGGCGGCGTCGGCCTGCGACTCGACGCGGGCGGGATGAAGCTCGGCACGCCGTCGCTCGCCGCGATGCTTGCCGGCGGCCTCGCATTCGTGGTGCCGCCCGGACGCACGACCATCGTCGCGGCGCACGACGGGGCGCGTTTTCGCGTGGCCGACGATGAAATCGATGCGATGCGCACGCCCAACGCACCGGCGGCTCCGGTCGTCATGCGGTTCGACCGCTCGCTGCGCGGCCTCGACGTGGGAGCGCCGGTGGATTTTCGCGGCATCGAGCTCGGCACCGTGACGGCCGTCGGCACGGAATACGATGCGCGGCGCGGCAGCGTCACGATGCGCCTGACGATGGCGCTCTATCCCGATCGCCTCGGGCAGCGCTACCGCGACGTACTCGGCAACGGCGACACCGATGCCGGCAAGGCGCTGCTGCGCACGCTCGTCGCGCGCGGCTTGCGCGGGCAATTGCGCGTCGGCAACCTGATTGCAAACCGGTCGTCCGTCGCGCTCGACATGTTCCCGAACGCGCCGCCTGCGTCGGTCGACACCGATCGGCTACCGATCGCACTGCCGACCGTTCCCGGCACGCTAGACGTGCTGCGCGTCCAAATTGCCGACATCGCCGGCACACTTGCCCGCTTGCCGCTCGATCGCATGGGGGCGCGTGTCAACGCGGCGCTCGTGAGCACCGGTGCGCTGTTCGCGCAACTCGACACCGAACTCGCACCACAGACGCGCGACACGCTCGGTGCTGCGCGACGCGCATTCACGAGCGCGCAGGCGATACTGGGGCAGGAGGATGCGTCCGCATCCAGTGTGCGCCGCGCGCTCGCGCAATTCACGCGAACGTCGAGCGCGCTGCGTGCGCTGGCCGGTGATCTGGCGCGACATCCGGAGTGGCTGCTGCGCGGCGTCGCGCACGATACGCCACTGGCCGGCCCGCCGCGTGCAAACGGCGACGGCCATTGATTGCATCGTGCGATGCGCACGCATTTTTGCAACGAATGCACGTACGGGATGCCAAATTTCCCGAGCCGCAGTATGCTGGTGTCGTACGGCACGCACGATACATCGGGCAATCCCCTAGTCCGCACGTCGCTGCGCCGCCGTCGAGACCGCAATCATGCATTGCAAGGAGGGATTCGTGATGGCTACCACGCATCAGCACTTCCACCTCGAACTACGGCACGCCACCGCGCCGACGTACTTCATCAGCTACCTGTTTCCCGCCTTGCTGTTCGCTTACGAACTGCTGCGCGTCGGCCAGTGGATCCGCGATCACGGGATGCAATTCGCCGCGTTCAAGCAGATGGGTTACGAGTATCTGCTGATGCTGCTGTTCGTCGGGTTGCAGATCGTCATCGAAGCGATCTTCCTGCTCGGCGCCGCGATGCGCCGGGATCATCGCGATTTCGAGCATCGCCTGCCGAACGTGATCCTCGGCATCGGCTGCTCGATCGCGCTGCTCGCGGTCGACCTCGCGATCCAGCTGTCGTTCTGACAGCCGGCGGGCCCGCCCCGCCGGTCGTAGTGGCGCTCAGGCGCCCGCGTCGCGCAGGAACGTCGCGACGGCTGCCAGCACGTCGTCGGTTCGCTCGCGGTGCGGCATGTGTCCGCACCCGCTGAGCAGCAGGAACGACGACGGCCCGGCCACGCGTGCGGCGATTCGCTTCGGATGCACGTCCGAGCCGTATTCGTCCTGCTCGCCGTGAATCGCGAGTGTCGCGCAGCGTACGCGCGGCAGTTCGTCGTCGAGATTCCAGTCGCGAAACGCCGGCGACAGCCACGTGTCGACCCACGCGCGCAGCACCCACTCGGCCTTGTCGCCGTGATAGCGCGCGAGCCGGTCGAGCTGGCCCGGCGCACCGAACTGCTCGCCCGCTTCGCGAATGCCGTCGATCGTGCGATCTTCGACGAATGCCTGCGCGGCGACGGTCACCAGTGCACGGCAACGCGCCGGGTGCGCGGCCGCGCACCCGACCGCCATGCCGCCGCCGACGCTGTGCCCGAACGCGACGAACGCATCCACGCCGAACTGCTCGAGCAATGCATGAAACCCGTGGTCGGCTTCGTCGCGCACGAACGTCGTGCCGAGCTGGCCCGGATGACGATCCGAGCGGCCGAAGCCGAGCCGGTCGTACGCGATCACGTCGCGTTGCGTCGCGTGTGCCAGTTGCCCGGGGAAATCGCGCCATAGTTCGACGCAGCCGAGCGAATCGTGCAGCAGCACGATCGGCGCGGCCGGCATAGGCGCGGCCGCGTCCACCGCGGCAGTCCCTCGCCAGCGCTGCGCGAAGAGACGCCCCTGCGGCGTCTCGACAAAAGTCTCCTCGGTCACGATATCGGTCATCTGTCTGTCGTCGTTCCGCATGAAAACGGCGGCACACCGGCGTGCCGCATCGAATGCCGACGATGGTGGCTCGGCGCCGCGCGCCGCGTCAAGCAAGCCCCCATCGGGCGCCCGCTCATTCGGGCTGCGGCGGCAGGTATTCCATCTGCGACTCGTCGTACAGCCGGTAGATCAGCGCCTGTATCGCGCGAATGTCCTCCGACTCGTCGAGCATCCGCATGCTCATGATGATCGGCGACACGAGGTTCGGGTCGTCGAGCGGCTTGTAGCTGATGTCGTCGCGCTTCAGGCCGTACACGCTGTGCGGCACGACCGATACGCCCTCGCCCATCGCGACGAGTCCGAGCGCGATCTGCAGTTCGCGCGTCTCGTAGATGCGCCGCGGCTGCAGCGCGCGATCGTGGAATGCCGCGAGCACCTGGTCCGCATAGCTCGGACGCGGCGCCTTCGGAAAGATGATCAGCGTGTCGTTCACGAGATCGTGCAGCGACAGCACCGACTTCGCGCCGTCCAGCGGATGGCCGACCGGCAGCGCGACGATCATCCGCTCCTCGCGCAGCACGACGCGCCGCACGCTCGGATCCTCGTGGCGGATTCGCCCGAATCCGACGTCGATGCGCCCTTCCTTCAGCGCCTTGATCTGGTCCATCGTCGACATCTCGTGCAGGCTCAGCTCGACGGCCGGATACTCGCTGCGAAAGCGCCGGATGATCTTCGGCAGCATTCCGTACAGTGTCGAGCCGACGAAGCCGACCGACATGCTGCGCTCGATCTTGCCGACCCGCTTCGTCATCGATTCGAGCTCGGTCGTCTGCGCAAGCAGTTGCACCGCGTGCGAATAGAAGAAGCGCCCTGCGTCGGTCAGCTTCAGCGGCCGCGCGTTGCGCTCGAACAGCGGCACGCCGAGCTCCTCCTCGAGCTGCTGGATCTGCCGGCTCAGCGGCGGCTGCGCGATGTGCAGCCGCTCGGCCGCCCGCGTGAAATTCCGCTCCTCGGCAACCGCGACGAAGTAGCGGAGGTGTCTCAACTCCATTTTCGGTTCCTCCCCGGACAGGCACCGGACGTTCAACCGGCAGCGCGCGGGCCGCGCGCGCGCCGTTCGTCCCGTGATGGCCTGTCCCGATCCCGTGACGATACCTCAGCCGGCGTCGATACCGGTTCGAGCCGCGTCGCGCAAAACAAAACGGGAAGCCGCCAGGCTTCCCGTTTCTTCATCGACGCTGCGTGGCGGCCTCGTCGCAACCGCGCGTCATGCCTCGGTCGCGTATAGCGCGTCGCGCTGCGCGTCGCTCAGCGAATCGAGCGGCACGTCCGGCAGCCGATAGCAGATCATCGCGCCGTACAGCTCGGCCAGGCAGTTGCTGCCGGCGTCCAGCGCGTAGCCGTCCTCGCCGTCCGGGGCGGGCGGATACACTTCGCGCCACGCGTTGATCGCGGCTTCGATTCGCACGATGGAAACGGGTCCGGCCTTCCGCTCGGCGGGTGATGCGCTCATGGATTCCTCTGGGTTGCGCGCTCCGCGGGCCGTGCCGGCCCCGACGAAACGATGAAAACGCCGGGCGCCGCCGGCCGTCGCAGGCTGCGCGCACGCCGGATGCCGATCCGCGCCGCGCTCGTCGCGCCGGCCGGGCCGCAGCCCGGTAGGGTCGGGAAATATAACCGGCTTTGACCCCGTGCAGGCGAAAGCCGACAAAAAAAGCGGATTCGGCAAGAACGGACGCACCAAAGAGAAAAAACGGGAAGCCCGCAGGCTTCCCGTTTCGTCGGATATCGCGTGGCGGCGTGCCGCGCCCGCATCAGCCGGCGGTTTCGCGGTTCGTCACGCGCGGTGCTTGTGCGCCGCGATTCGCAGCCACCCACGGCGCAATCTCCATGTCCTCGTAGCGCACGAAGCGGCTCTTGTTCATGAACCGGTAGCCGAGCCATACGACGAGGAACAGCGGAATGCCGACGTAGGTCGCGGCCACGCCGGCCCAGTCGATCCGGTTCGCGAGGAACGCCTGATAGTCCTGCCCCAGCGCGATCACGAGACACAGCACGAACGCGAACAGCGGGCCGAACGGGAACCACTTCGACTGGTACGGCAACTGGTCGACCGAGTAGCCCTGCTTCACGTAACCCTTGCGGAACCGGTAATGGCTGATCGCGATGCCGAGCCACGCGATGAAGCCCGTCATCCCCGACGTGTTCAGCAGCCACAGGTACACCGTCTTGTCGCCGTACAGCGACGTGAAGAAGCACAGCGCGCCGACGGCCGTCGTCGCGTACAGCGCATTGCGCGGCACGCCGCCCGGCGACAGCTTCGCGAACAACTTCGGCGCGCGGCCTTCGGTCGCGAGGTTGTAGAGCATCCGCGTCGACGCGTACATGCCCGAGTTGCCGGCCGACAGCACGGCGGTCAGGATCACCGCGTTCATCACGCCGGCCGCGAACGCGAGGCCGGCATGGCGGAACACCAGCGTGAACGGGCTCACGCCGATGTCGGTCACGTCGCTCTTCAGCAGGTTCGGGTCGGTGTACGGAATCAGCACGCCGATCACGAAGATCGCGAGCACGTAGAACAGCAGGATCCGCCAGAACACCTGGCGCACCGCGCGCGGGATCGTCGTGCGCGGGTTTTCCGACTCGCCGGCCGCGACGCCGATCAGCTCCGTGCCCTGGAACGAGAAACCCGCGATCATCGCGACGCCCATCATCGCCGGCAGGCCGCCCGCGAACGGCGCGTCGCCGATCGTCAGGTTGCCCCAGCCGTTGCCGGGCGCGCCCTTCAGAATGCCGAAGATCATCAGCAGGCCGACGCCGATGAACGCGACCACGGTGACGACCTTGATCAGCGCGAACCAGTATTCGGCCTCGCCGAAGCCGCGCACGGTCAGCGCGTTGAGCAGGAACATCACGCCGAGGAACGCGGCGCTCCACCAGACGCCCGGCACGTTCGGGAACCAGTAGTGCATCACGAGCTGCGCGGCGACGAGTTCCACCGCGATCGTCACGGCCCAGTTGTACCAGTAGTTCCAGCCGAGCGCGAAGCCGAAGCCTTCGTCGACGTATTTCGCGCCGTAGGTCGCGAACGAGCCCGATACCGGCATGAACGCGGCCATTTCGCCGAGACTCGTCATCAGGAAGTACACCATCAGGCCGATCAGCATGTACGCGACCATCGCGCCGCCGGGGCCGGCCTGCGAGATCGACGCGCCGGACGCGACGAACAGGCCCGTGCCGATCGAGCCGCCGATGGCGATCATCGTCAGGTGGCGCGCCTTCAGCGCGCGATGAAGCTTGGGTGGGTTCGCGGACGAACCGGGTTGGTCGGAATTCGGGATTGCGGACATAAACGAGACGAACGTTGAGCGGGCCGGCATCCGGGGCCGGCGCATGCGGTATCGGGGCGCGATGCGCCACCTGCCGTGCATTCGATGCGGCCCCGATACGCGTTGCGCGCCGGGTGCCTGCGGCGAAGCGCGGATTCTACCTGATTCGTCATGGCGACAGCTCTGGTCAGAACGCACCGCCACCGCATGCAGACGCCGCAGAATCAACGAGTTGGATGCGGCTCGGCCCCGGCGCATCGATCGCCGCCGCCGGTCGGGTCGAACGGCCGTGGCCGTCGGCAGGTGATCCGGCATGCCGAACCGCGCAATGCGCGGAAAGCGCGGAACACATTTCCGATACGCGTTAAAACGACAAATCGGCAGGCTCGCCCGCCAATATTCAGACAAAAACCTCGATACGGTAATTGATTCAAATCAAACCGAATACGCGCGAGGCAGTAATGATGCGTAACGGACCAGAATCGCCATTCGGGCATGCATGTTTTGCATCCGCCGGCCGAATCCGGAAATTCGCGAGATAATACGGGTTAATGCGAAATAATCAGCGCGCGGAACCGTCCACGACGCAAATATCCGCCGCCACGCCCTTCCCGAGGATGAAGTCACACCCGCTGCTCGCTGCGCTGCGCCGCCATACCGCGTCGGCCGTCGCACGCATTTTGTCGCCTCGCGGCGTACTGGCTGCGGGCATCGTGCTGCTGATGTTCAGCTGGGGGCTTTCCGCGTCGCTTTTAATCGAGGCGCGCCGCGACGCGTATGACCATGCGGTCGAAAATGCGCGCAACCTGATGCTGCTGATCGAGCGCGATATTTCCCGCAATATCGAACTCTACGATCTGTCACTGCAAAACGTCGTCGATGGCCTCGCCGATCCGGAATTGATGGCATTGCCGCCGCGCCAGCGTCACCGGCTGTTGTTCGACCGCGCCGCCACCGGCGCGTATCTCGGCGCCATTTTCGTGATGGATCCGCACGGCAATATCGTGATCGATTCCGCTGCGTCGCCGCCGCGACAAGGCAATTTCGCCGATCGCGACTATTTCACCGTGCATCGCAACCGGCTCGTGCCGGGCCTCTACATCAGCCGGCCGTACGCGGCACGCTTGCGCGGCGGCGCGCTGACCATCGCGCTGAGCCGCCGGATCACGCTCGCCGACGGCCGCTTCGGCGGGATCGTCGTCGGCACGCTCAGCATCGACTACTTCCGCGCGCTGCTCGACGGCCTCGCGGTCGGCGAGCACGGCAGCGCGGCGATCGTCGAGGAGAACGGCACGCTCGTGTCGCGGCTGCCGTACGACGCGCGCGTGGTCGGCCTCGACCTGCACGATTCGCCGCTCTTCATCGAATCGCAGCGCAGCCGCGACGGCGTGCTGGCGGGCACCGGCGCGATCGACGGCACGCGGCGCATCTACGTGTACAAGCACCTCGCCGGCCTGCCGCTGATCGTCGACGTCGCGCCCGCCGAGATCGACATCTACGCGTCGTGGCGTCATCGCACGATCTGGGCCGCCGTGCTGATGGGCCTGTTCACCGCGTTCATCGCGTGGGGCTCGCTCGCGCTGTCGCGCGAGCTCAAGCGCCGGCAGATCGCCGAAGCGAAGCTGTACCGGCTCGCGCACACCGATTCGCTGACGGGGCTCGACAACCGCGGCACGTTCGACGCGGTGCTCGTGAAGGAAGCGCAGCGCGCATCGCGCAGCGGCCGCCCGCTGTCCGTGCTGTTCGTCGACGTCGATCATTTCAAGGCGTTCAACGACTACTACGGGCACCTCGCGGGCGACGACGTGCTGCGCCGCGTCGCGCAATCCGCGTCGCGCTGCCTGCGCCGCGACAGCGACCACGTCGCGCGCTACGGCGGCGAGGAATTCGTCGTCACGCTACCCGACACCGACGCGCGGGGTGCGGCGACGGTCGCCGAAGCAATCCGGCGCGCGATCGTGGGGCTCGACATCACGCACGTCCGCAGCCCGTACGGGCACGTGACGGCCAGCATCGGCGCCGCAACGACCGCCGGCGGGCGCGTGAATGCCGCGACGCTGCTGCGGCAGGCCGACGAGGCGCTGTACCGCGCGAAGTCCGGCGGCCGCAATCGCGTGTCGAACCCGCAGCCGAGAGCGGCCGACGCGTGACGTGACGGCCAGCCGCGTCGCGCCGCCCCGCCGTGGACAGCCCGCGCGCGTTCGGCTAGCGTTACGGCAGCTGCGCATGCAGCGCGGCGCCGGCCCGCGCAAGCCGCCCGCGCGTATTCCGGTCACCCCGCCGGCCACCCTCGATACCTCATGACCGCCCAGCTCCCTTCCCGCTTGCCGCCGCTCCTGCGCCACGCGCTTCGTCCGCTGCTGGACCCGTACCGGCGCTACCGGCACGCGAAACTGATCCACGCGGCGCGCGTCGCGCTCGCGATTCTCGTGTCAATCGGCTTGTCGACCGGGCTGCGCGTGCCGCACGGCGAATGGTCGACGATCACCGTGCTGATCGTCGTCGGCGGGCTGCAGCACCACGGCAACATCCGCAAGAAGGCGGCCGAGCGCGCGCTCGGCACGTCGATCGGCGCGCTCGCGGGGCTCGGGCTGATCCTGCTCTACTCGTTCCTGCACGCCCCGCTCGCGATCTACCTGCTGATGGCTGTCGCGTGCGGCTTCTGCGCGTATCACGCGATCGGCAAGGCCGGCTATATCGCGCTGCTGTCGGCGATCACGATGGTGATCGTCGCCGGGCACGGCGACAACGAGATCGTCGACGGCCTGTGGCGCGCGGTGAACGTGCTGACCGGCATCGCGATCGCGCTGGCGTTCTCGTTCGCGCTGCCGCTCTATGCGACCTACTCGTGGCGCTACAAGCTCGCCGACGCGCTGCGCGCGTGCGCGGCCGTGCATGCGCGGCTCGCGGGCGACCGCCACGTGAGCGACGACGCGCACCTGAAGGAAATGGCCGCGCTGAGCGCGTTGCTGGTGCAGCTGCGCTCGCTGATGCCGTCGGTGTCGAAGGAGTGCGAGATCTCGGTCACGCACCTCGAGGCGATCCAGCGCAGCCTGCGCCTGTGCATCGGCTATCTGGAGATCCTGTCGAGCACGGTGCCGGCCCGCGACGACGTGGCGTCCCGCGAGTACATGCGCACCGCGATGAAGGCCGTGAACCGGCGCATCCGCGACACGCTAGTCGGTGCGAGCCGCGCGCTGAAGTTCGGCACGCCGAGCCGGCTCACGCCGCGCCGCCGGCCGGCCGATCCGCCGCACGACGCGCCGCCGCCGCAGTTGTCCGGCTACGTGTCGATCACGGTCAAGCTGGCCGGTGAAGTGGATCAGTTGCGCGAGAAGCTGCTCGATACGGCGCAGGCGTGGAATATTTAAAATCCGGGCGTTGCCGCTGAATGCCGCGTGGAGCCGGGACAATCTTTCATTTTCATTTCAATCTGAAAAGGCAGCATTCCGATGCGCGGCAGCCGGGTATTTCGACCGATCCGGCCCCGGAAACACAGGCCGGCTCGCCGGTTCGCGATGGCCGGTTTCGATCGCCGTTCCACGCTGATTCGCGCCTGATTCTCCGGCCGGTTCACCTCCCGCCAGCCCTGTCGCGACAGGCCCGCCGACGCATTTGCACGAAAATCAGCCCTTGCCCCAACCTCCCGGACAGCCGATACTCGCATATTCCGCGAAATACGCACCGGACTTCAATCCACGGTAATTCCCATGAGCACGATTCTCGAAAGCCTCCCGACCGGCCAGAAGGTCGGCATCGCCTTCTCCGGCGGCCTGGACACCAGCGCCGCGCTGCACTGGATGAAACTGAAGGGCGCTGTCCCGTACGCATACACCGCGAACCTCGGTCAGCCCGACGAAGACGATTACGACGCGATCCCGAAGCGTGCAATCGAATACGGCGCAGAAGGCGCCCGCCTGATCGACTGCCGCGCGCAGCTGGTCGCGGAAGGCATCGCGGCGCTGCAAAGCGGCGCATTCCACATCACGACGGCCGGTGTCACGTACTTCAACACGACGCCGATCGGCCGCGCCGTGACGGGCACGATGCTCGTCGCCGCGATGAAGGAAGACGGCGTCAACATCTGGGGTGACGGCAGCACGTACAAGGGCAACGACATCGAGCGTTTCTACCGCTACGGCCTGCTCGTGAACCCGGATCTGAAGATCTACAAGCCGTGGCTCGACCAGACGTTCATCGACGAGCTCGGCGGCCGTGCCGAAATGTCGGAATTCATGAACCAGGCCGGCTTCGCGTACAAGATGTCGGCCGAGAAGGCGTATTCGACCGACTCGAACCTGCTCGGCGCGACGCACGAAGCGAAGGACCTCGAAAGCCTCGAAAGCGGCATCAAGATCGTGAACCCGATCATGGGCGTCGCGTTCTGGCGCGATGACGTGAAAATCGCCGCCGAAGAAGTGACGGTGCGCTTCGAAGCCGGCCAGCCGGTCGCGCTGAACGGCGTCGAGTTCAAGGATCAGGTCGAGCTGCTGCTCGAAGCGAACCGCATCGGCGGCCGCCACGGCCTCGGCATGAGCGACCAGATCGAGAACCGCATCATCGAGGCGAAGAGCCGCGGCATCTACGAAGCCCCGGGCCTCGCGCTGCTGTACATCGCGTACGAGCGTCTCGTCACCGGCATCCACAACGAAGATACGATCGAGCAGTATCGCGAGAACGGCCGCCGCCTCGGCCGCCTGCTGTATCAAGGCCGCTGGTTCGACCCGCAGGCGATCATGCTGCGCGAAACGGCGCAACGCTGGGTCGCCCGCGCAATCACCGGCGAAGTGAAGATCGAACTGCGCCGCGGCAACGACTACTCGATCCTGAGCACGAAGTCGCCGAACCTCACGTATCAACCGGAGCGCCTGTCGATGGAGAAGGTGGCGTCGACGTTCTCGCCGCGCGACCGGATCGGCCAGCTGACGATGCGCAACCTCGACATCACCGACACGCGCGACAAGCTGCGCGTCTACACCCAGGTCGGCCTGCTGACGCCGGGTGAATCGTCGGCGCTGCCGCAGATCAAGGGCGACGGCGAGCAATAAGCCGTTTTACCCGAAGCCGGCGCGCGTAGCCGATACGCGTGCCGCGCCGGGCAGGCCGTGTGTGCGTCGATGCATGCACGGCCTGCCGCTCCCTCCGCTTTTCCCCTCCCTGTTTTCCCCCGCCATCGTGTCACGCGCAAACGGCGCTGCAACGCTGCCGCGATCATGGCAAGCTGCGAGTCGTTCGATTTCCGACCCGGCTCATGGCTTCCCTCCTCGTCATTCACGTGAACGGCCCGATCAACAGCGGCAAGACGACGATCGATCGCGCACTCGCACGCGTGCTGCCCGATGCGCGCTTCATCGACGGCGACGATCACGATGCGCCCGACGACGCGCCGCTCCACGAGCAGTGGGCGATCGCGCTGGAGCGCATCGTCTCCCGCATCGCGCATGCGTGCGCGTTCAGCGATTGCTTCGTCGATACGTCGAGCGCGTCCGCCGATGCGTATGTGGAGGAGATCGCACGCCGCGCGGCGCTTCCGGCAGCGTGACGCTGGCGCCTGCATCGCGGAGACGCCTCGCCGTCCTTGCGTGTATCCTCGGGACTTTTCATCCACCGGGAACGGCACCCGATACCCCATGACGGCACGATACGGCTCGATCCTCGCGTGGATCGCGATCATCGAAATCATCGCGATGGTGATGTGCTACGGCTATGCCAGCTCGATGGCCGATCCTTATGCCGGTGTCGGCGTCGTGGGCTTCGGTCTGCGGTGCATGGCCTCGATCTCCGTCCTGGCGCTTGCCGTCGGCATCGGTTGCCTCGCGGCCGACACGTCGAAGCCGGACCAGCCGCCACGCAGCGCGTTCCGTGTCGCGCTCCCGCTGCACCTTCTGCTCTGCATCCCGGGCTTGTGGTTCTGGCTCCACGCGTAAGCATGCGGCGTGCGCGCCCGGACCCACGATCACGGACGCGCGCCACCTTCAATGATGATGCTGCACGCCCGACACGACCGCTTCGCGCGCACCCTTGCGACTCAGCAGCAGCGTGACAACCGCCGACACCGCGAGCGTGCCGGCCACCACGTACAGCCCGGCCGCATATCCGCCGGTCGCGTGCTTGAGCCAGCCGATCGCGAACGGCCCGACGAACCCGCCGAGGTTGCCGATCGAGTTGATCATCGCGATCCCCGCGGCCGCACCGGCGCCTGACAGGAACGCGCTCGGCATCGCCCACAACGGCGCCTTCGCGGCGCTGATCCCGATGTTGACGACCACCAGCGCGAGGACGGTCAGGAGCGCGGTACTCGCCTGCCCCGCGAACACGAAGCCGACGCATGCGAGCACGCACGGAATCACCACGTGCCACGTGCGCTCGCCGCTGCGGTCCGAATGGCGCGCCCACACGATCATCGCCACGACGGCGGCGATGCTCGGGATGCCGGTCAGCAGGCCCGTCTGCAATGCGGTGAAGCCGAACTGCCTGACCATCAACGGCGCCCACAGGCCGAGCGTATAGAGGCCTGCCGACGTGCCGAAGTAGATCAGCGCGAGCGCCAGCACGCGCGGGTCGCGCAGCGCCTGCCACGCGCCGGCCGTGTGCCCGGCGTGCGTGTGCCGCGCGTCGGCTTCCGACTTCAGCTTCGCGATCAGCCAGTCGCGCTCGTCCGCCTTCAGCCACGCGGCCTTCGACGGCGCATCGGTCAGGCACTTCAGCACCACGAAGCCGAGCACGACCGCCGGCAGCGCCTCGACGATGTACAGCATCTGCCAGTCGGCGAGCCCGAACATCGGCGGCATCTGCATGATCGCGCCCGACAGCGGCGAGCCGATCGCGGTCGAGATCGGCGCGGCCGCCATGAACCATGCGGCGGCCACCGCGCGTTGCTTCGCGGGGAACCACAGGCTCAGGTACAGGATGATGCCGGGGAAGAAGCCGGCCTCGGCCATGCCGAGCAGGAAGCGCAAGGTGTAAAAGCTCGTCGGCCCGGTCACGAATGCGGATACCGCCGACACAATGCCCCACGTGATCATCACGCGCGCGATCCAGATGCGTGCGCCGACGCGGTGGAGAATCAGGTTGGATGGCACTTCGAACAGGAAGTAGCCGATGAAGAACAGGCCGCCGCCCAGTCCGAACGCGGTCGGCGACAGGCCGATTGCCTTGTTCATCGTCATCGCCGCGAAGCCGACGTTGACGCGATCGAGAAAGCTGACGAAGTAAAGCAGCATCACGAACGGAATGATGCGCCACATCAGTTTCCGCGCGACGCGGGTTTCCAGATCTGCTTGCATGTGTCTCCTCCTTCTTCGAGGTCGAGCCGCTCCTGTCTGCGGGGCCCGGCGGGTGCTCTGCGAGCGCCGACCGGCGCCGCGGCGAAGGGCGTGCGCCGGCGCCCGGCTCGCGTCGAATGCGCGAGTCGCGGGCAGTCGATTTCCGGTGGAGGCGGACGGCAGGCGATCGTCGTCCGCCTCGTTGCCGTCAGGCTGCGACCGCCGCGTTCGCGACGCGCTCGCAGACGGCCGCCGTCACCTGCGCGGTCGTCGCGCTGCCGCCGAGATCGCGCGTATGCAGCGACGGGTCGGCCGTGACGGCCTCGATCGCCTGCATCACGCGCGCGGCGGCGGCCGTCTCGCCGAAATGCTCGAGCAGCATCACGACCGACCAGAACGTGCCGACCGGATTCGCGAGCCCCTTGCCCATGATGTCGAACGCGGAACCGTGGATCGGCTCGAACATCGACGGATAGCGGCGCTCGGGATCGATGTTGCCGGTCGGCGCGATGCCGAGGCTGCCGGCGAGCGCGGCGGCCAGATCGCTGAGGATGTCCGCGTGCAGGTTCGTCGCGACGATCGTGTCGAGCGACGCCGGGCGGTTCACCATGCGCGCGGTCGCGGCATCGACGAGCTCCTTGTCCCACGTGACGTCGGGGAATTCCTGCGCGATCTGCTTCGCGATCTCGTCCCACATCACCATCGCGTGACGCTGCGCGTTGCTCTTCGTGATGACGGTCAGCAGCTTGCGCGGACGCGACTGCGCGAGGCGGAACGCGAAGCGCATGATGCGCTCGACGCCGGCGCGCGTGAGGATCGACACGTCGGTCGCGGCCTCGATCGGATGCCCCTGGTGCACGCGGCCACCAACGCCTGCGTATTCGCCTTCCGAGTTCTCGCGCACGATCACCCAGTTCAGGTCGCCCGGACCGCAGCGCTTCAGCGGCGCGTCGATGCCGGGCAGGATGCGCGTCGGGCGCACGTTCGCGTACTGGTCGAAGCCCTGGCAGATCTTCAGGCGCAGGCCCCACAGCGTCACGTGGTCGGGCACGTCCGGGTCGCCGGCCGAGCCGAACAGGATCGCGTCCTTGCCGCGCAGCGCGTCCAGGCCGTCGGCCGGCATCATCGCGCCGTGCTGGCGGTAGTAGTCGGCGCCCCAGTCGAAATCCTCGAACTCGAACGCAAAGCGGTCGCTGCCGCGCGCCAGCGCTTCCAGCACCTGCTTGCCGGCCGGCACCACTTCCTTGCCGATGCCGTCGCCGGGAATGGTCGCGATACGGTAGGTCTTCATGCTGACATCCTCGATTGATCGTGAGCGTGAAGGCACTTTACCTAACCGGGAGTGCTGGAACCGGTGCTAGACTCAAAGCATCTTTAACTTTAATTCACCAATCCAGTCATGGCGGATACCGTGCAGCCGGCCGATCTCGGCTTCTTCTCGACGCTGGCCGCGTCGGGCAGCCTGAGCGCGGCCGCGCGCGAGCTCGGACTGACCGCGGCGGCCGTCAGCAAGCGGCTCACGCAGATGGAGCGGCGTGCGGGCGTGACGCTCGTCAACCGTACGACGCGGCGCATGATGCTGACGCCCGAAGGCGACGTGTATCTCGACTACGCGCGCCGGATCCTCGATCAGATGGATGAACTGGGCGAACTGCTCGGCAGCGCGAAGCAACGGCCGAAAGGGCTGCTGCGCGTGAACGCGACGCTCGGCTTCGGGCGCAGCCACGTCGGGCCAGCGATCTCGCGCTTCGTCGCGCGTTATCCGGAGGTGTCGGTGCAGTTGCAGCTGTCGGTGATGCCGCCGCCGCTGACCGACGACACGTTCGACGTGTGCATCCGCTTCGGCGAGCCGCCCGATACGCGCGTGGTCGCTCGGCGGCTCGCGCCGAATCGCCGGCTGCTGTGCGCGGCGCCCGCGTATCTCGCGCGGCACGGGACGCCCGGCACGCCGCACGAGCTGACGCGACACAACTGCATCGGTATCCGGCAGGGCGACGAAGGTTACGGGATCTGGCGCCTGACGAGCGGGCGCGGCGCAGCGCGCAACACCGAAGCGGTGCGGATCAACGGCAACCTGACGACGAACGACGGCGAGATCGCGGTGAAGTGGGCGCTCGACGGGCACGGGATCCTGATGCGCGCGGAATGGGACATTCGCGAGTATCTGGCCGACGGGCGGCTCGTCGTCGTGCTGCCGGACTACGAGACGCCGAGCGCGGACATCTACGCGGTGTATGCGCAGCGGCATCAGATGTCGACGCGGATTCGCGCGTTCGTGGCGTTTCTGGCGGAGGAACTGGGCGGGTGACCGGGTGCGGGGTGCGAGTGGCCAAGCGCCCACGCACGCTCCAGAACGACGTGATACCCGCGTCACGCATCGGATCAGCCAATCGGCACAATGATGATATTTCGGCAATTTTTCCTAAAAAACGCCAAAATACTTACACTTCTGCTCGTGCCACCGGATCGAAACAACACTCGGCCGAGCCACCAAAGTGCTAATATTTTGGCGTTATCATGTAAAAAGCGCTGAAATATTAGCTCTAACCATGGCCAGGAAAACTGCCCCGCTCTTGCCGGCATCCAGTCAGCTGCTCGTCGATTTCGGCGAGCGGCTGAAATTGGCGCGCCTGCGCCGAAAGCTGACGGCCAAGCAGGTCGCGGAGCGCGCCGGCATGTCGCCGATGACGCTTCGCTCGCTCGAGGCAGGCGGGTCGGGCGTCACGATGGGGGCGTATCTTTCCGTCATGCAGGCGCTCGGGCTCCAAGCCGATCTGGAAAAGCTGGCTGCATCAGACCCGCTCGGCCGTCAGCTTCAGGATGCCCGCCTCGCCACGCCACGGCGCGCGAAGCAGGCCACGCCTGCGGCGGCCGCAGCAGCGTCGCGCACGCGCGACAGGCGCGCGCGTGCGCGCGTCTCCCCCGCCACCCAAGCCGAGGGAACAGCAACAACGGCATCCGATCGCGCAGTGCCTGACGATAATCGCGGCACGACCGCTGCGGATCCGGCCGCATTGCTGAAACCCGTGGGCAGGCGACATGAGGGGCCGACCAAGAAATGACGACCCTCTCCGTCTAGGCGGACTGGAGCAGCCTGTCCGCTCCCCTGAAACTCGGTCTTCTGCACGGTCGACAGCCTGAACGTCGCCCACGCCGAAGCGCGAAAATTCGTCAGCGACTATCACTGCTTCCTGGTGCGACGATTCGATCGGACTGCCGATGGTGGCCGGCTGCATTCTGCATCGGCCATGACGATGACCGGCCACGTCGACGGCGACGATGCATCCACCGGCGTCAGCTCCCTGGAACTGGCGAAAGTCCTCATGCGACACGGCGCGCAACCGAATGCCGACCTGCACGAACTATGGGCCCGGATCGTATTCAACCTGCTCGTCTCGAGTACCGACGACCATCTTCGCAATCACGGGTTCATTCTCGAACCGGCTGCAGGCTGGCGACTCTCCGCAGCCTACGACATGAACCCCGTCGCCGATGGTCTCAAGCTCAATATCACGGAAACCGACAACGCGCTGAACCTCGAACTCGCCCGCGAGGTATGTGAATATTTCCGGCTGAGCCTGAAGGATGCCGACGAGATCATCGACGACTTCCGCGGCGTCGTCGGCCAATGGCGCACGCTCGCGACACGACTCGCGCTTTCTGCCCGGGAGCAGGAGCACATGGCCGACGCCTTCCGCCTCGCAGGCGCCTGAGCCCCCTTCATTCATTCGACGCACCGCCGTCACGCCGCGGCCGCCAGCCTGCCGTTCGCGTCGGGCTCGCTCGCGGCGACCGCACCCGCAGCGATCTGCCGCCCCGCTGCCCCGGGAACGCGCACGCCCGCTCCGTCCTGCGCCGCATCGGCGAAGCGCTCCGCGATCCAGTCGACGAACGCGCGCACGCCGGGCGACACATGCCGGCGCTTCGCATAGACGGCCGACACCGGAACCGCGCCCGGCCGCCACCGCGGCAACACCTCCCGCAACCGCCCCGCGTCGATCAGCGGCTGCGCGACGACGCGCGGCGGCTGGATCAACCCGAGGCCATGCACGCCGCAGGACAGGTACGCATGCTCGTCGTCGACGCTGACGACGCCGTCGAGCCGGATCTTGCGCACCGCGCCGTCCATCGCGAATTCGAGTTCGGCCGCACGCTGGCCGGATGCGAACGCGCCGTTGACCGCGCGATGCCCGGCAAGCGCGTCGAGCGAATGCGGCACGCCGCGGCGCTCGAGATACGCGGGGCTCGCGCACGTCACGCGCTCGAGTGCGCCGAGCGGGCGCGCCACCAGCGACGAATCGGGCAGCGCGCCCAGCCGGATGCCGCAGTCGACCGCATCGCCGATCAGGTCGGCCGCGCGCCCGGACACGCCCAGCAACAGCACGAGCTCGGGATGGCGCGCATGGAACGTGCCGAGCGCCGGCAGCACGATCGCGCCCGCCACCGATCCCGGCAGCTCGACGCGCAACGGCCCGCTCGGATGCCGCGCCGCATTGCGCAGGCTCGCTTCGAGCTCGTCGACGTCCGCGGTGATGCGCCGGCACCGCTGGTAATACGCGTCGCCTTCGGGCGTCGTCCGCAGCGCGCGGGTCGTGCGCACCAGCAACGGCATGCCGAGCGCCGCCTCGAGTTCCTGCACGGTGCGCGTCGCGGTTGCGCGCGAAATGCCGAGCGCGTGCGCCGCGCGCGTAAAGCTGTTCATCTCGACGATGCGCGTGAAGATGCGCATCGCGCGAATCGGATTGTCCACCGGAAACTCCCGGGAAATGCGGCATGACGCGACGCGCGCGAAGCGCGCTGCAACGCATGCCGGTCGGTGAGAAAGCCGCGCCGCCCGCGCGGCGAACGGTTCAGTCGCGCGCGGCCGCGGGAGCCGGCGCGGCGAGCAATCGTCGCGCCAGCGCGAGCGCCTCGTCACGATTCGCTGCCGCGTTCAGCGGATAACCCCAGACCTTCTCGAATGCGCCCGAGAACGCATCGAGCGCCGCGCGCCGCTGCGCATCGGGTTCGACAGCGATCATCGCGGGAATCCATTCGCGCGACCGCGCGCGATTCGCCTTGCTCCATTTCGCGAGCTGCTTGCGCATTTCGTGATCCTGCGCATCGCGATCGTCGCCGGACGGCGCGTCATCGGTCAGTAAAACGAAGCGTTCCCGGCGCGCGAACAACGCATCGAGTTCGGCCAGCAAGTGCGCGGGCTCGCTCGACGGCGAACGCGCGTAACGCAGCCACACCAACGGGAATTCATTCGTGACGATCTGCATGTCGACCTCCAGATGAGAATGATTCTCATGTTAGGGATCGACGGCCGTCCCGTCATTTCTCGTGCCGGCCAACCGCTTGTTCGATCCGGCCAACCGCGCTCAGCGCTGCCGGTCGGTCAGGTATTGGGTCGGCGACTTGCCGGTTGCGTTGCGGAACATCGTCACGAAGCTGCTCGCGCTCTCGTAGCCGAGATCGATCGCGATCTGGTGCACGCGGCGGCCCGCCGTCAGCATGCGCAGCGACAGCGCGACGTGCAGCCGCCGGCGCCAGTCGCCGAGGCTCATGCCGAGCTCCTTCACGGCGAGCCGCGTGAGGCTGCGCTCGCTGACGCCGGCGCGACGCGCGAGTTCGGACAGCGGCGACTTGTCGGCGGGATCGTCGAGGAGGTGATCGATCAGCTTGCGCAGCCGGCGGTCGGCCGGCATCGGCAGGTACAGGTCTTCCACCGGCGCCGCGACGAGCTCGTCGAGCAGCGTCGCCATCAGTCGCCCCTGCGGGCCGTCGATGTCGTACAGGCTCGGGAAGCTCGCGGCCTTCAGCAGCAGTTCGCGCAGCAGCGGCGACATGCCGAGCGTGCAACAACGTGCCGGCAAGTCGGGGGCCGCATCGGGTTCGACCAGCACCGCGTAGAACGTCGCACCCGCCGAGCCGCGCGCCGAATGCGTGACGCCGCCCGGAATCCACACCGTGCATTGCGGCGGTGCGCTCCACACACCGCCGTCGATCTCGCAATAGATGACGCCGCTCAGCGTGTACAGCAGTTGCGCCTGCGGATGGCTGTGCCGCTCGAGCCGCCACTCGGGCTCGACCACCGAGCCGCCGAACACGACGAGCGGCCGCGGCACGTGATAGACGTCGGCGTCGGCGGCAGGATCGGTAACGGCGGGCAGGTTGCGCATGGAGCGATGATGTCGGAAGCGGCCGGACGGCGTGCCCGTGCGGCCTTGTCGTGCCTATGCGTGCTTATACCAGAAAGGCGCGGCCGCGGCCGTGCGGTTCCCGGCCGGCGTCTGCAGCCGCGCGCCGATCCGAATACAATGCCCCGACCCCTCGCCGCTGCGCCAACCTTGCCGGAGCCGCCATGTTCGACCTGACCACGCTGACCACTTTCATCGCCGTCGTCCTGGGCCTGTTCCTGATCCCCGGCCCCGCCGTGCTGCTCGTGCTGAGCCGTACCGTGCAGGGTGGGCGCAAGACCGGCATCCTGACCGGGCTCGGCGTCGCGAGCGGCGATTTCGTGCATACGCTGTTCGCAGCCGTCGGGTTGTCCGCGCTGCTGATGACGTCGGCGCTCGCGTTCAACGTCGTGAAGCTGGTGGGCGCCGCGTACCTGATCTACCTCGGCGTGCGCGCGCTGCTCGACAGGCCGTCCGATCCGTCGCTGCCGAAGGTGGCGCCCGTCACGCCGCTGAAGGCCTATCTGCAGGCGATTCCCGCCGAAGTGCTGAACCCGAAGACCGCGCTGTTCTTCCTCGCGTTCATGCCGCAGTTCGTGCATCCGGAGCGCGGCTCGTCGTTCGTGCAGTTCGCGGTGCTCGGGCTGATCTTCGTCGTGCTCAGCTCGCTCTACACGACGCTGATCGCATGCTCGATCCGCCCGCTCGGCCGCCTCGTGAAGCGGCTCGCATGGCTCGCGCGCTGGCAGGGGAAGATCATCGGCACGATCTTCATCACGCTCGGGCTGCGGGTGGCGGCGCAGCAGCGCTGACGCGAACGCGCGCATGACGTCCCGCGCCGCGCCCGCAGGCGAAGTCCTCTATACCGACCCGCGCCTCGTCGCGGTCTACGACCTGTTCAACGCGGGCGATCGCGATTTCGCGTTCTACGCGTCGCGCATCGGCACTGCGCGGCAACGGATTCTCGATCTCGGCTGCGGCACCGGCACGTTCGCGCGCCGGCTCGCGGCGGCCGGGCACGAGGTCGTCGCGATCGATCCCGCGCCGGCGATGATCGAGTACGCGCGACGCCAACCCGGCGCCGACGCGGTGCGCTGGCTCGCGTGCGATCTCGACGGCCTGCCGCCGGGCGCATCGCTCGATGCCGTCGTGATGACCGGGCACGCGTTCCAGTGTCTGCTGACCGACGCGGAAATCGACGCGACACTGCGCAGCGTGCGGCGCGTGCTGGCCGGCGGCGGCCGCTTCCTGTTCGAAACGCGTAATCCGCGTGCCGAGCCGTGGCGTGCGTGGACACCGCAAGCGTCGGCATCCAGTGTCGCTTCGCCTGAATTCGGCGTGGTCGAACTCCACCACGCGGTGACCGCGATCGACGGCCCGATCGTGTCGTTCGATACGGTCTACCGGTTTCATCGCGACGATCTGCAGGTGACGAACGCGAGCCGGCTGCGCTTCGTCACGCAGGCCGACCTGCAGGCACGCATCGCGGCCGCCGGCTTCTCCGCGACCGACTGGTGCGGCGACTGGCACGGCGCGCCGTTCGACGACGCGGCAAGCGTGGAGATCATCGCGATCTGCCGCGCGTGAACCGGCCGAGGCAGCGCGCTCGCGCCGCCTCCCGACTCATCCCAGCGCCTGCCGCACGCTGTCCCAATCGAGCCCGAACCGCGCAAGATACTTGCGCAACCGGTCCGCGTCGTTCGGCTGCTTCTTGCTCTGGCGCGACACCGCGAACAGCGTGCGCCCGGCTTCCGACACACTCGCCGAGACGCGGCACACGTCCAGCACGCGTTCGAGCTGCACGCGGTCGAACAGGTCGAGTTCCGCCGCGCGTGCACCGAACACCGCGTCGACGCACGCGTCCGACGCCGGTCCGTCGCCCGGCGACGACCACGTGCGCGTCAGGCGATCGACCTCCTGTTCGGCGATGTCCTCGGTAATCCGTCCGGCATCGGCGAGCGTCGCCATCCGCGTAATCGATGCGGACAGTTCGCGGAAGTTGCCGGCCCACGTCGCGCGCGGCGATGCGGCGAATGCGAGATAGCGCCGCTTCGCCTCCACGTTGAACCGCACCTGTTCGCCCTGCTCGCGGCCGAAACGATCGAGCTCGAATTCGAGGTTCGGCTCGATGTCCTCGCGGCGTTCGGCCAATCCCGGCAATTCGTAAGTCCACAGGTTGATCCGCGCATACAGATCCTCGCGGAACGTGCCGGCCGCCACCATCTGCCGCAGGTCGCGATGCGTGCCGGCGATCAGTTCGAAATCGCTGGTCGCCTCGACGTCCGCGCCGACCGGCAGAAAGCGCTTCTCCTCGATCGCCTTCAGCAGCATCGCCTGCTCGTCGAGCCCGAGTTCGCCGATCTCGTCGAGAAACAGCAGGCCGCCGTCCGCCGCGCGCAGCAGACCCGCGCGTGCGGACTGCGCACCGGTGAACGCGCCCTTCACGTGCCCGAACAGCGTGGACATCGCCGCGTCGCCGCGCAGCGTCGCACAGTTGATCTCGATGAACGGCCCTGCGAGCCGATGGCGGCCGCGCTTCAGCTCGTACACGCGTTTCGCGAGAAACGACTTGCCGGCGCCCGTCGGGCCGACGAGCAGCATCGGCGCGCGCGAGCGCACGGCTACACGCTCCAGTTGCTCGATCAGCGCGTTGAAGCGCGCGTTGCGCGTCGCGATGCCGGCCTTCAGGAACGACACCGTCTCGTCGCGCTCGTGCGTGAAGCGCTGCGCGATCCGGTTGTAGCGCGACAGGTCGAGATCGATCACCGACATCGTGCCCGGCCCGCTCGGCCCTTCGTCGGTCTGCTGCGGCGGCCCGGTTTGCACGAGGCGCGCGGGCAGGTAGCGCGCCTCCGCGAGCAGGAACCAGCAGATCTGCGCGACGTGTGTGCCGGTCGTGATGTGGATCAGGTAGTCCTCGCGGTCGAGATCGAACGGATAGGCGCGCGCGTAGTCGTGCAGCGTCGCGTAGACCTCCTCGAAATCCCACGGATCGTGGATCGTGACCGGCGTGAGCCGCACGTCGGTATGCGGCGACAGTTCCGCGAGATCGTCGCGCACCTGCTCGGCGAGGCGCGTGTAGCCCGGCGGATGGAGCAATTCGAGGCGGTCGATCGCGAGATCCGGTTGCAGGCAGAGCGACACGGTCGGCCGCCACTTGCGGTAACGGCGCGGCGCGCGGCCGCCCTGAT
Source organism: Burkholderia sp. Bp9016 (assembly GCF_003857765.1). Lineage (NCBI taxonomy): Bacteria > Pseudomonadati > Pseudomonadota > Betaproteobacteria > Burkholderiales > Burkholderiaceae > Burkholderia > Burkholderia sp. Bp9016. The sequence goes on along the minus strand of NZ_QTPY01000034.1, from coordinate 13,264 downwards.
CAAGCACGGTGCCGAGAAAGCCGATGGCGACGGTTTTACGCATGTTTATCTCATGGGATAAAAGCCGATCCAATTGTATCCAGATTCCGGGATGACGCGGTAACAGCGCCCTCTTCGCCCATTGTCCGAAAATAAAAATCCTCCTTTTATTTCAATCACTTGCCGATACCTTTGCCGATCCCGCCAGCCGCTGGCACGCTCCTCGCTAAATAGAAGGCGCCGGATGTCCCGCTGGCCCGCGAGCCAGGGTTCACAAAGCCCTGCTGGTGCGCCGCCGCCGAACCTGGTTCGTTGCGGCAGTGCATGCCGCCATGGACAGACGAAGGCAAAGGGGCGCGCGAGGCAGCTTCGTCCGGGTTCGAATCCCGGGGCGCCCACTGTTCGGTAGCTCAACAGGTAGAGCAGCCGGCGCAAGCCGGTGTGTGGCGGGTTCGAATCCCGTCCGAACGTTGTCCGCAAGGACAATCTCTGATGAAAGCAGTACCCGCCGGCGCGGGCCGGGAAGCCCGCCGCGCGCCGAACCGGTTGCGGTTCCGCGCGATCGGCCGGGCGGCCGGACGGCCCGCGCGAATGCGCACGGCGACGCGATGCAGGATGCGTCGCCGCGTGCCGCAGCGCCGGCCAACGCGCCGCCTGCCCGATCGCGTCGCACCCCGATCCGTACGATGCGTGTCGCCCGGCGGTCATTGAAGAAAAGGACAAGAATATGTGGAAGCGTCATGTGGTGAAAAAGAACGAACGCGCGCTGCTGATGAATGAGGGCGATTTCGTGAAGGTGCTGGAGCCGGGCGTGTTCAAGGCCTTCGATCCGTTCAAGCGCCTGTCGGTGCAGACCGCGCGTCTCGACGCGCCGCTCGCCGATGCCGCGCTGGCCGACTACCTGCGTCACGACGCACCGGACGTGCTCGCGCGATACTTCGTCGCGATGGACCTGGCCGACGACGAAGCGGGCCTGCGCTACGAAGACGACGTGCTCGTCGAGATCCTGCCGCCGGGCACGCGCCGGCTGTACTGGCGCGGCCTGATCGCGCACCGTCTGGAGCGTGTCGATCTCGCGCAGGACAGCATGCTGCCGGCCGCGCTCGCGAAGCGCATCGCGCAACCGGCGCTGCGTGCGCGCGGCGTGGCGGGGCTGACAGGTGTGCTGCTTGCGCAGGTGCCGGCGTATCACGTCGGCGTGCTGAAGATCGACGGCAAGATCGAGCGGCTGCTGGACGCGGGCGTGACGGCGTTCTGGCGCTTCAACCGCGACGTGGCGGTCGAACTCGTCGACCTGCGCCTGCAGCCGCTCGAAGTCGCGGGGCAGGAAATCCTGACGCGCGACAAGGTCGCGCTGCGGCTGAACCTGTCGGCGACGTGGCGCTATGCGGATGTGCTGCATGCGTTCGGGCAGTTGCAGAAGCCGCTCGAACATCTGTATCGCGAGCTGCAGTTCGCGCTGCGCGCGGCCGTCGGCACGCGCTCGCTCGACGAACTGCTGGAGGACAAGCAGGCGATCGACGAGGTCGTGATCGCGCAGGTGCGCGCACGTCTCGAGCATTCTGGCGTGGAGGTGCGCAGCGTCGGCGTGAAGGATATCGTGCTGCCGGGCGACATGAAGACGATCCTCGCGCAGGTGGTCGAAGCCGAAAAGGCCGCGCAGGCGAACGTGATCCGCCGCCGCGAGGAAACGGCGGCGACCCGCTCGCTGCTGAACACCGCGAAGGTGATGGAAGAGAACCCGACCGCGCTGCGGCTCAAGGAACTGGAAACGCTGGAGCGCGTCGCGGAACGGATCGACCGCATCTCGGTGTTCGGCGGTCTCGACCAGGTGCTGAACGGACTCGTCAGCATCAAGGGTGCGTGATGCGCGAAACGCACGAAACCGGATGAAACGGCGCGGCGCATGGCCGCCGCGCCGGACGCATGAACGAATGGTGAAACCAATGAGCAACGACGATTATCAAGTGATGGAACTGGCGAACGGCAAGCCGGTGAAGATGTGGACGCAGGGCGTCGCCGTCGAGGACGACGCGCGCACGCAATTGCGCAACACTGCGCAGATGTCGTTCATCTTCAGGCACGTCGCGGTGATGCCGGACGTGCACCTCGGCAAGGGCTCGACGATCGGCAGCGTGATCCCGACGAAGGGCGCGATCATCCCGGCGGCGGTTGGCGTCGACATCGGCTGCGGGATGATGGCCGTGCGCACGACGCTCGCCGCCGCCGATCTGCCGGACTCGCTCGCGGGTCTGCGCGGCGCGATCGAACGCGCGGTGCCGCACGGCCGCGCGCCGGGCCGCCGCGATCCGGGTGCGTGGGGCGATCGCACGCCGGCCGCCGTGACGGATGCATGGAAGTCGCTGCTGCCGGGTTTTCAGCGGATCGTCGACAAGTATCCGAAGCTGGAGAAGACGAACCACTACGCGCACCTGGGCACGCTCGGCACCGGCAACCACTTCATCGAAGTGTGCATCGACGAAGCCGATCGCGTGTGGTTCATGCTGCATAGCGGCTCGCGCGGCGTCGGCAACGCGATCGGCAGCCTGTTCATCGAACTCGCGCAGGCCGACATGCGGCAGCACATCGCGAACCTGCCGGATCGCAACCTCGCGTATTTCAACGAGGGCAGCCGGCACTTTGACGATTACGTCGAAGCGGTCGGCTGGGCGCAAGACTACGCGCGCCGCAACCGGCAGGCAATGATGGATGCGGTGATCGGCGCGGCGCGCAGCGCGATCGCCAGGCCGTTCGGACTCGACGAACACGCGGTGAACTGCCACCACAACTACGTGCAGCGCGAACGCCACTTCGGCGAGGACGTGCTCGTGACCCGCAAGGGCGCGGTGTCCGCGCAGAAGGGGCAACTCGGAATCATTCCGGGCTCGATGGGCGCGAAGAGCTTCATCGTGCGCGGACTCGGCAACCCGGAGAGCTTTTGTTCGTGCAGCCACGGCGCCGGCCGCTCGATGAGCCGGACCGAAGCGAAGCGCCGCTTCACGGTCGACGACCAGGTGAGCGCGACGCGTGGCGTCGAATGCCGGAAGGACGCGGGCGTCGTCGACGAAATCCCGATGGCCTACAAGGACATCGATGCGGTGATGGCGGCGCAGCGCAGCCTCGTCGAGGTGGTGCACACGCTGCGTCAGGTGGTGTGCGTGAAAGGATAGCGGGCGCGCCGCCGGCACCCGCTCGCCAACGAACGGCGCGATGCCCGCAGGCATCGCGCCTTTTCCCGTTGCGCGCGCCTTCGACCGCCATCGCACGATTCGCTGCCGCAGCAGCGGTATACTCGACTCGACGCTGTCCGGCCGCGCTCGATCCGCATCGCGCGCTTACGATGCGCTTGCAACCGGACGTCCGCCCTGCTCCCTGTCATTGCCGATACGAACCGTCATGTTTCGTCATCTCCCGCTTGCTGTCGCCGTCATCCTGCTCACCGCGTCGCTGTCCGCTGCCGCGCGCGACCCCGCGCAACATCCGGTCGCGCGCGATTTCAAGAACTGGTCGGTCGTCTGCGACAACGCGAATCGCTGCGTTGCCGAGGGCGGCAACGACGACATCGACGACACGCGCACCAGCCTGATCGTGCGGCTCACGCGCGACGCCGGCCCCGATGCGCGGCCGTCGCTGGAGATATTCGCGTCGGCGCCGCTCGATCTGCGCACCGCGCGCGCGGACGGTCAGCCGTTCGATGCAGTGCAAGCCGAGTGGCACGCGGTCGCGAAGACGAGCGACGAAGACGACGACGTCTATCCGTTCCATATTCGCACCAGCGATCCGACGACGGTCGACGCATGGCTGACGATGTCGCACAACGCACAGGTGCTCGGTTTCGGCGACCCGGCCGACACGCGGACGCCGCGCGTTTCGCTATCGGGGCTCAACGCCGCGCTGCTGCTGATCGACGACACGCAGGGCCGCATCGGCACGGTCACCGCGCTGTTGCGCAAGGGCGCCAAACCCGCATCGGCGGTACCCGTCGCGCCGGCGCTGCCGCCCGCGCCCGTTCCGGCGCCGCGCGTGGCCGATCTCACGCCCGCCGAACAACGCCCGCTCGTCGACGCAGTATTCGACAAGTTCGGCGGCAGCGTGAAGCGTTGCGCGGCCGATGCCGGCGACGCAATGTCGGCGCCCGATCGCCGCAAGGCCGCGTCGGCCACCGCGATCTCGACCGCCGATGCGATCGTGTCGATCCCGTGTCAGACGAGCAGCGCGTACAACCATACGGACCTGTGGTATCGCGTACACCGCAGCGCGCCGTATGCGCCGACGCCGCTCGACTTCGGCGAGAACGCCAGCGCGGGCCTCGACCCGGCGTCGTTCTCGAACCAGCTGACCGAAGCCATCTACGATCCCGCGCATGCGACGCTGTCGAGCCTCGATCGCGTGCGCAGCGCCGGCGATTGCGGGTCGAGCGCGTCGTGGGTGTTCGACGGCAAGCGCTTCGTGCTGAGCGACGTCGCGATGCACGGCGCGTGCAACGGGCTGTTCCAGGATCAGTGGCCGCGGCTGTATCGCACCGCAGCGTCGACGAATGTGCGGCCCTGACGCAAACGCATCGCGACAATCAAGGCGGCAATCCGCAACAATACCGAGGCTCCGAGCCATGCCCCCCTCTTCCCTCGTGTCGATGCGTCGACGCGTCGCGGCGATCCCGTTCGCGTCCGTCGTCGCCCTGCTGGCGTCCGCGCCCACGAGCGCCGCGGCGGCCGCGACGGATACGCACGCCGAACCCACCGTCGAATTCCCCGTGTGGTCCGACACGTGGGTCGGCACGCTCGGCAACCGGCACATCGAGGTGGCGTTGTCACGCACGGCCGACACGCTGGCGGGCACGTACTGCTATGCGCCGTGCGCGACGAGCGTGCGTTATCGCCTGTCGCTGCAAGGGTCGGTCGACCCGCGCGGGGCATCGCTGTCGGAACGGGACATCGGCGCGGCATCGAACCCCGAGCGCGTAACGGGCACCTGGAAGATGGACGGCTTCAACGACACGGCGTCGGGCACGTGGACGTCGCCGGACGGCAAACGCACGCTGCCCGTATCGCTCGCCAGAAAGCATGACGGCAAGCGGTTCCCGTACGACGTCCATCTCGTCGCGAATGCATTGCCGGGAAACGGCTCATGCGACGACACCCCGCATGTCACCGCGATTCGGCTTTACGACCATGCGCGCCTCGTGCAGACGCTCGCGACCGACTCGCAAGGCGCATGCGGCATTTTCACGCCCGAGTTCGACGACGTGAACTTCGACGGGTGGCCCGACCTGATGCTCGCGCAATCGATGGGCGCCGGCCCGAACATTCCGTATCAGACATGGATCTTCGATCCGAAGACGCGGCGCTTCGTCGACGCGCCGCCCAAACTGCAGGCGATCACGTCGCCGTCGTTCGATCCCGTGCACCGGATTGTCTGGACGAGCTGGCGCGCGAGTGCCGCCGAGCACGGCGTGACGACCTACCGCTGGCAGGGCAACGACGTGAAGGAGATCGACACGGCAACCAGCTATCTGTTGCCGGTGCTGGACGGGAACACGCGCCGCTATTGCTACATCACGCCGAGCTATGGCGACGGTTTCATCGAATTCCCGCAACGCATCGAACAAATCGCGTCCGGGAGCCTGCGCGCCACGCTGCCGAATCCGAAGGACTGCGAAACCGACGATTCGCCGTTCCTCTCCCGAACGTATATCGACATCTGGAAAGCCGGCGCGGCCGGCCATGCGCCGGCGCTCGTCCGCACGGAAGCCGTCACATGGAAGCCGGCGCAAACGCGTGCGGGCCGGAAGTTCTGCCCGGAGGTGCCGTTCTACGACAACGGCCGGATCCGCCGGATCCTGCTGCGCGACGATCCCGACCAGTGCAGCGATACGAATCCGGACAAGGGCTAGCCGGACGCAGGCCGTCGCGGCATGGCGCGGCCCCCGTCGCTTCGCGTCACCTCACGTCACGCGCCGACGATCGAGATCGAGAACCCGTCCCAGCCCTTCAGCCCGACCGTCTGCACGGCGGTCGTCGCGACGTTCGGCTCGGCGACGATCCGCGCGAACCCGTTGCGCACGCCGACGACATCCGGCTCGTGATTGTCGGGATCGGCAACGCGCCCGCCCCGCACGACGTTGTCGACGACGATCACCGTGCCGGGCCGCGACAGCTTCAGCGCGGCGTCCAGATAAACGGCGTTGCTGTCCTTGTCCGCATCGATGAAGATGAAGTCGAACGGTGCCTCGCCCGCATCGACGAGCCGCGCGAGGCTGTCCTTCGCGCTGCCGACGACGACCGACACGATGCTCGCGAACCCGGCGCGCGCGATGTTCCGCGTCGCGACCTTCGCATGGTCGGGATTCAGTTCGAGCGTGACGAGCTGCCCGTCCGGCGGCAACGCGCGCGCGAGCCAGATCGTGCTGTAGCCGCCGAGCGTGCCGACCTCGAGGATGCGCCGCGCACCGCGGATCGTCGCGAGCAGTTGCAGCAGCTTGCCCTGGTTCGGCGCGACGTTGATCGCGGGCAGCCCGGCCGCGTCGCTCGCCGCGAGCGCGGCGTCGAGCGCGTCGTCGGACGGCACGAGCGTCGCCGAAAAATACGCATCCACCTTGTTCCACTGATCCTGAGCCATCGCGCATCCTTTGCCTGTAGTGTGTGGAAAAGGCATTCTATGCGGCGCAAGCCCATAAGCAACAAACCATTCGTTCTAAGGGCAGCGGCGCGCATGCTCCTATAATCGCTCGACGATCACAACAACATACGGAGCACCCATGACCGATCAGGCCTCTTCGAACTGGCGCCTCGAAACCATCGCCGTGCACGGCGGCTATCGCCCCGACCCGACCACACGCGCGGTGGCGGTGCCGATCTACCAGACCGTTGCGTACGCATTCGACGACACGCAGCACGGCGCGGACCTGTTCGACCTGAAGGTCCAGGGCAACATCTACACGCGGATCATGAATCCGACGACCGACGTGCTCGAGCAGCGGATCGCCGCGCTCGAGGGCGGCATCGGCGCGCTCGCGCTCGCATCGGGCCAGGCGGCCGTCACGTACGCGATCCAGACGATCGCGGAAGCGGGCGACAACATCGTGTCCGCGAGTTCGCTGTACGGCGGCACCTACAACCTGTTCGCGCACACGTTGCCGCAATACGGGATCACGACGCGCTTCGCCGATCCGCGCGACCCCGCATCGTTCGAGCCGCTGATCGACACACGCACGAAGGCGATCTTCGCGGAATCGGTCGGCAACCCACTCGGCAACGTGACCGACATCGCCGCGCTCGCCGACATCGCACATCGCCACGGGATCCCGCTGATCGTCGACAACACGGTGCCGTCGCCGTACCTGCTGCGCCCGTTCGAGCACGGCGCGGACATCGTCGTGCACTCGCTGACGAAATATCTCGGCGGCCACGGCACGAGCCTCGGCGGCGCGATCGTCGATTCGGGCAAGTTCCCGTGGGCACAGCACGCGGAGCGCTTCAAGCGGCTCAACGAGCCGGACGTCAGCTATCACGGCGTCGTCTATACGGAAGCGTTCGGGCCGGCCGCGTATATCGGCCGCGCACGCGTGGTGCCGCTGCGCAACATGGGTGCGGCGATCTCGCCGTTCAACGCGTTCCAGATCCTGCAGGGCATCGAGACGCTCGCGCTGCGCGTCGAGCGCATCAGCGACAACGCGCTGAAGATCGCGCAGCATCTCGCGCGCCATGAAAACGTCGAATGGGTGAACTACGCGGGGCTGCCCGATCATCCGGACCATCCGCTCGTCGCGCGCTACCTGTCCGGCCGCGCGCCGGGCATCCTGACGTTCGGCGTGAAGGGCGGCCGCGACGGCGGCGCGAAGTTCCAGGACGCGCTGAAGCTGTTCACGCGGCTCGTGAACATCGGCGACACGAAGTCGCTCGCGACGCATCCGGCCTCGACGACGCACCGGCAGTTGTCGCCGGCCGAACTCGCGAAGGCCGGCGTGAAGGAGGAAACGGTGCGGCTGTCGATCGGCATCGAGCATATCGACGACCTGCTCGCCGATCTCGACCAGGCGCTCGCGCAGGTGTGACGGGAAGCGGGCGGACACCGTCGCTCCGCATCGAACGACGGCACCCCTTCAGATGCGAGGGGGTGCCGCGCGTCGGGCAGAACGTGTGCGGGGTGCCGGCAAGCACCCGTCAGGCACCCCCCTGCTTCTCACGCCGGCGTAGCACCAGCCAGTCGAGCAGTTGCCGCCCGTCGCGTTCGCCGAACCATTGCGCATGCCCGATCAGATAACCGTCGTACGCAACGTCGACAATATCGGGCGCGTTGACGATACAGCCGAAATACGCGACTTCCGACAGCGCGAACTCCGTATGCACGATCGGCAGCAGCGCGACCAGCGCCGCATGGGCATCGTCGCTCAGCGGTTCGAGCGACTCGTAGCCGTCGAGCAGCGCGGCGATCTGTTCGTATTCGATGCGACGCGCATCGGCCGGCGCCATCCAGTCGACCGTGTTGCGCTCGATCGCTAGAGCGACGTCCATCACCGCACAGGTACGATCCGCCAAACCGAAGTCGAGCACCGTCCGAACCTCCGCACCCGGCCCGGCATCGGTCCACAGCAGGTTCGACGCATGCCAGTCGCCGTGCGTCCACAGCGGCGGCAACGCGCGCAGCAGCGGCACGAGGCGCGCGTGATGCGGGCCGATGACGCTCGCGACATCACCGCGCCAGTCGCGCTTGCCGAGCGCGTTGACGAGCAACGGCTGCGCCGTGACCCAGCGTTCCAGCGCACCGGCAAGATCGCCCGACGACAGCACGCGAAAACTCGACAGCAGCGGGCGAACCGGCCGCGCGGGCGCATCGTAGCCGGCCGATGCGCGATGCAGTTCGGCCAGCGCGCGGCCGGCCGCGTACGCATGCGACGGATGCGTGAACGGCTTCCACGACATCACGCCGCGATACGCGTCGACACCCGGCGCGACCACGTGCACTTCATACGTCCAGTCGCCGGATGCGAACGCGGTCGTGCCGTCGCGGCCGGCAAGCACGTCCGCCACCGGCACGCCCCGCGCGCGCAGATGCGCGATGAAGCGATGCTCTTCCTCGAGCCCCGCGACGTCGCGCAGGCTCGCGTGATGACGCTTGACGAACAGCGCGCACTCGTCGGTCGTGCGCACCAGCACGGCCGCCGAGAACGGCCGCGGGCTGTGCCACGTGAGGCGCGCGGGCGCGCCGACGCCATCGATGCGCGCGAGCACGGCCGCGACTTCGTCGTGCGTCATCAGCGGCCAGTCGCGTTCGGCCTGTTCGCCGTCGACGCCGAACTGCGGCGGCGCGACCTCGCGCGCATCGGCGAGCTCACGCGATGCGGGCGCATCCGGCTCGAGAGGAAATGACATGAACGACGTTGCTCCGTAGTGAATCAGCCTGCCGGGCTCGCCGTCGCGCGCAGCGCGTCGGCCGTCCGGCTCCAGTCGCGCCAGCCGACGACGGCGAGCGCGATGAACAGCGCATAGAGTCCGGCTGTCAGATACAGCTCCTTGAACACGAACATCCCGACATACACGACGTTCACGACGATCCACAGCCCCCACGACGCGATGTAGCGCCGCGCGGTCCAGTATTGCGCGACGAGGCTGAACGCAGTCAGCGACGCATCGACGAACGGCAACGCCGCATCGGTCCAGCGCGCCATCATCCCGCCGAGCAGCGCGCTGCCGACCACGGCCGCGATCAGGTCGGGCAGCATCTGGCGCGGCCGCACGCCGGTGACGGGCGCGACATCGCCCGCCGCCGCCGCGCCGCCGCCCGCCTCCAGCGTACGCTGCGCGATCCAGCGCCTCCAGCCGTACACCTGCAGCACCGCGAACGCGCCTTGCAGCAGCATGTCCGAATACAGCTTCGCGTCGAAGAAGATCCAGCCGTATAGCGCGACCGACGCAAGCCCGACGGGCCAGCACAGCATGCGCCGCTTCGCGGTCAGCCAGATCGCGAGTGCGCTGACGATCACGCCGGCGATTTCGAGTGGGGACATCGTCTGTGCTCTCCTGGTTGGCTACCGGGGCCGCGCATCATGCGGCCGGATCCGGACGATCAGAAATCATAGGTCAACGACACGCGCGCGGTGCGCGGCGCGCCCGGGAACAGGTACGCGTCGCCCTGCTGCTCGCCCGCGTCTCGCCAATAGAACTTGTTGAACAGGTTGTCCACCGACACGCGCAGCACCGTGCGATGGCGGCCGATCTTCGTCGTATAGCGCGCGCCGAGACTGAACACGAACCACGACGGCACGCGCGCGGTGCCCTCTTCGTTCGCGTTGCGCGCGGCGCTGTACTCGACGCCGCCGAGCACGTTCAGGCCCGCGACGCCCGGCACCGCGTAATCCGCGTACAGCGACGCGCGCAGCACCGGCACGTTGATGATCTGGTGCCCTTCGTACGCGGGCGAACCCGAATCGTACGCGCGCGCACGGATCGCCGCGACGCTGGCCGTCAGCGACAGCCGCTCGGTAAGCCGGCCGGCCGCGCCGAGCTCGATCCCCTGGTGGCGCTCCGTGCCGCGCTGCACGAACGTATAGCTCGTGCCCGACGCATCGGGGTCGGCGAACTGGAACGGCTTGCTGATCGAGAACACGGCCGCCGTGAGGCTCAGCCGGTCGAGCCAGTCGTATTTCGCGCCGAGCTCGAACTGGTGCGATTCGACGGGCGGCAGAAACGCATATGCGTTGGTCGCGCGCACCGGCGCCTGGTCGCCGAGCGACAGCGCCTTGCTGTACGACGCATACAGCGACAGCTCGTTCACCGGCTTGTAGACAAGCGCGAGCTGCGGCAGGAACACCGAGCGGTCGGTGTGCGTCGCGTCGCCGTCGAGGCTGTCCCAGCTGCGCTGGCGCAGCAGCACTTCCTTGCCGCCCGCGAGCACCTGCCAGTGCTCGCCGATGCTGATGCGGTCGAGCCCGAACACGCCGTACTGCCACGCATCGAGTTGCGGATACGACGGTCCGGCCGAGTTCGGCGACGGCGCGAACGCGACGTCCGGCCCGTAGACGTTCTCGCTGCCGACGTAGTCGTACACGGCGTCGGCCATGTGCACGACACGGCGCTGCACGCTCACGCCGAGCGTCAGCTCGTGCTGCAGCGGGCCGGTCGCGAACTTGCCCGTCGTCACCGCCCGCAGATCGTCGTTGCGGCGGTATTCGCCCGGGCTGCGGAAATCGTACACGTCGTAGTCGCCGTTCGCGCCGAAGAAGAACGGCGACGTCGTGCCGGCCGCGCAGCTCGGTGCGTACGAGCAACCGTACGGGAACGCGCTGTTGTCGTCGATCATCGTACGGCTGCGGCCCACAGCGACGTATGCCTTCCAGGCGTCGTTGAACTGGTAGTCGAAGCGCGCGTTCAGGTTCAGCGCGTCGGTCGTCACCGGCTTTGCCCACGGCTGCGTGCCGAGCGCCTTCGACGTCGTGTTGACGGACGGCACGACGGTGCCGCCGAGCAGTTGATAGCCCGGTGCCGAACGCTGGATCCACTGCTGGAATTCCGCGTTGAGCTGCAGGCTCGCGCGCGGGCTGATGTCCCAGTCGGCGGCGATCGAACCGAACGTGCGCCGGCCGTTCGTGCCGTCGACGTACGAGTGCATGTTCTCCTTCGCCGCATTGATCCGGAAACCAAACTGATTGTCCGGGCCGAAGCGGCGGCCGAGATCGACGGCCGCCGACGTCGAGCCGCGGCTGTCGACGCCGGTCGTCACGCTCGCGACGTTGGCCGAGCGCTTCGTCACGAAGTTGATCACGCCGCCCGGCGCGACCACGCCGCTGTCGATGCCGGCCAGCCCCTTCAGGATCTCGACGCGCTCCTTGTTCTCGAGCGGCACGTTCTGCTCACCGGACACGGTGAGCCCGTCGATCCGGATCGCGCTCGCGAGATCGACCGGGAAACCGCGGATCGCGAAGCCTTCGTAGTAGCCGACCGGCGCATAGTCGTTGACGACCGATGCGTCGTTGCGCACCACGTCGCTCAGGCGCCTGGCCTGCTGATCGTCGATCTGCGCGCGCGTGACGACGCTGACGGAGGCCGGCGTGTCGCGCAGCGGCGCGTCGTCGAGCCCTGCGACCGACGCGTCGCGCGTGCGAAACGTGCTGCCGCGCTCGCCGCTGACCGTGATCGCCGGCAGCGTCGCGCTGCCCGCCGCATCGGCGTCCGGCGCCGGTGCGTCTCCCTGCGCCGCGGCAGCCTGCGCCGCGAAAAGCGTGATGCCGAGACCGACGCCAAGCCCGACCTTCGCGCGCCGCCGCCGTGCGCGCGACGCTGTTGTTCTATTTACCGTCATTGTTCTGGATGGAAAACTCGCCACTCGACCCTGTCGAAACACGTTACGAAGCTGCGAAGCGCGATCCCGCGAACGAATCCGCGACGGGCCCGGCGAATCTCCGGGCGCGTGCGTCGACACGACATTCATCAGACGAATCGGGCGATGCGGCCGCATGCTGGCCGATCGATCGGGAAAGCGCAGGATGGGACATCGGATCCGGATGACGTACCGGGTCCCGACGCGGCCGCCGATTCGTTCGTCGGGTGCCTGTCGGGCGGGCCGGCTGCATCGCGCGGTCTTGTGTTGCGGGGGACGCTTCGAACGCCCCGGTGCGGGCGCGCGGCGCGGCGGTGCGCCGTTCGTCGGAACGGCGGCAGGCCCGGCGCGCGCGGCATCGCGGCGTGGCGCGCATTTTACCCCGGGCGGGCGCGGCGGCAGGAAAACCGCCCGGCGGGCGGACGCGGCGGGCGGCATGACCGCCGCCGCTGGACAACTACGCGGTATCGGCGGCTTTCAGCCCCCATGCGTCGATCATCTGCTGGCGCATCACGAACTTCTGCACCTTGCCCGTCACCGTCATCGGCAATTCGTCGACGAAACAGACGTACTTCGGGACCTTGTAATGCGCGATCTGGCCGTCACAGAACGCACGCACGTCGTCCTCGGTCATGTGCTCGTCCGCGCGCAGGACGATCCACGCGCACAGCTCCTCGCCGTATTTCGCGTCCGGCACACCGAACACCTGCACGCTCTGGATCTTCGGATGCCGGAACAGGAATTCCTCGATCTCGCGTGGATAGATGTTCTCGCCGCCGCGGATCACCATGTCCTTCAACCGGCCGACGATGTTGCAGTAGCCGTCCTCGTCGAGCGTCGCGAGATCACCCGTATGCATCCAGCCGTCGACGATCGTTTCCTGCGTTTTCGCATCGTCGTCCCAGTAGCCGAGCATCACCGAATAGCCCTTCGTGCACAGCTCGCCCGTCGCACCGACCGGCACGATATC
>NZ_QTPY01000033.1:0-60625 GCF_003857765.1 Burkholderia sp. Bp9016 | reverse complement strand
ATGGTCAAGCGCGACGCGAAGCGCGGGCTGGCGTCGCTGTGCATCGGCGGCGGGATGGGCGTCGCACTCGCGGTCGAACGTCCGTAACCGGCCGTTCGTCACCGCCAAACCGATCCGTGCGCCGGCCGATTGCGGCTTCGGCCGGCGCCACGTGAAGTCAGGGGGGCCTCCGGCGGCTCTCAAAACCAAGAAATGGAGTGAGATTTATGTCTCAGCGAATTGCGTACGTAACGGGCGGGATGGGCGGCATCGGCACCAGCATCTGCCAGCGTCTGTCGAAAGACGGCTTCAAGGTGGTCGCGGGTTGCGGCCCGAATTCGCCGCGCCGGGTGAAATGGATCGAGGACCAGAAGGCACTCGGGTACGATTTCATCGCATCGGAAGGCAACGTCGGCGACTGGGAATCGACCAAGGCAGCGTTCGACAAGGTCAAGGCCGAAGTCGGCGAGATCGATGTGCTGGTCAACAACGCGGGCATTACGCGCGACGTCGTGTTCCGCAAGATGACGCACGAAGACTGGACGGCGGTGATCGACACCAACCTGACGAGCCTGTTCAACGTAACGAAGCAGGTGATCGACGGGATGGTCGAGCGCGGCTGGGGTCGGATCATCAACATTTCGTCGGTGAACGGGCAGAAGGGCCAGTTCGGCCAGACGAACTACTCGACCGCGAAAGCTGGCATCCACGGGTTCACGATGTCGCTCGCGCAGGAAGTCGCAACGAAGGGCGTGACGGTCAACACCGTGTCGCCCGGCTATATCGGCACCGACATGGTGAAGGCGATCCGCCCGGACGTGCTCGAGAAGATCGTCGCGACGATTCCCGTGCGGCGTCTCGGCGGCCCGGAGGAAATCGGTTCGATCGTCGCGTGGCTCGCGTCGAACGATTCCGGCTTCGCGACGGGTGCCGATTTCTCGCTGAACGGCGGCCTGCACATGGGCTGAACGTCCGGGCTGCGCAGGCGAAATGGCTGCGCAGTCTGGCGTGTCCGAAGGCCCCCGCCTCCCGGATTCGGGAGGCGGGGATTTGTCACTTGCGCTACGCTGCACACGAAGGCGTTACATGACTACTACAAAGAAAACGGCCGAGCGGCTCATCAAGAAGTATCCGAACCGCCGGCTCTACGATACCGAGACGAGCACGTACATCACGCTGACGGATGTCAAGCAGCTCGTGCTGGAACAGGAGGACTTCAAGGTCGTCGATGCGAAATCCAACGAAGACCTGACGCGCAGCATCCTGCTGCAGATCATCCTCGAGGAAGAAAGTGGCGGCGTGCCGATGTTCTCGTCGTCGATGCTGTCGCAGATCATCCGTTTCTACGGTCATGCGATGCAGGGCATGATGGGCACGTACCTGGAGAAGAACATCCAGGCATTCATCGACATCCAGAACAAGCTCGCGGATCAATCGAAGAACCTCTACGAAGGTAACGCGATGAATCCGGAAGTCTGGTCGCAGTTCATGAACATGCAGGCGCCGATGATGCAAGGGATGATGACGAGCTACATCGAGCAGTCGAAGAACATGTTCGTGCAGATGCAGGAGCAGATGCAGAACCAGGCGAAATCGATGTTCAGCACGTTCCCGTTCAAGCAACCGGGCACGCCGGAGCCGGAGAAGAAGTAACGTATTTGCGGCGGGCCGGCCGCGGGTCGGTCGGCGCCGCGACGTGCGGCGGTGCGAGGCAACCGATCGCGTGCTTGGGCACGATGATGGTCGGTGGCCGGCTGCCGCAGGATGCCGCCGACGGTCGTTTCTGATCGTCGGCACCGAATGCCCGTGCCTTCGCGTGAGGCGGGCAAGACCGTTGCCCGGTCGAGCGAATTCCAGACAGTCAGTCCAGCCGAACCTGCGCGTGGTGTGTCCGGTTGCGCGTGTTCGCGCGCGTACCGGCCGCGATTACGTTTCGTGTCCGTACAACGCGCAACGCGCGAGGCCGGCGTGGTACGCCGGTTTCCCTCACTCAGAGTGCCGGATCGAAATCCTGGTGATCGTCCGCAGGCGGGAGGTCAAGCACGAGCTTCACCGCGCTGTAGTTCGCCTTCAGCGAAAACACGCGACCGATCACGAGAAACGTCTGCCGCGAATTCTCGAGTTCGACGAAGTCGCCGGGTTGCGGCACATGCGCGCCCTGGTCATACGAAAAGCTGGTGCTGGTTTGCTCGCCGATGGTTTCGGCGGCGTGCTCGGTGAATTCGATCGTGATGTGGGTGGTCATGCGAGCCCTGTTGGGTGTGAATAGAGCGGATGCCGAGATTTTCGCATGCCGGCGGGGCAGTTCCAGGGCGATTCTTGCCTGGTTTCTCGCGGCGCGGCGCGCGTCTGCCGTGTCGGCCGACCCGTTGTGCCGCATGGAAAGGGCCGGATCGCTTTTCTCTGTCCGCCCGGCGCGCCCGCAAGAGCCGCACGTCGGCGTCGCGATCCGCCGCGTGCCAACCGCCGGTTTTGCCTCGCTGACCCATAAATAGCTGTAAACTCACGCTTTTGCCGCCACGCCCCCACATTCCAGATGTCCCAGTCCCCCAAAGTAGGCTTCGTTTCCCTCGGGTGCCCGAAGGCGCTCGTCGACTCCGAACAAATCATTACCCAGCTGCGCGCCGAAGGTTATGAAATCTCCGGCACGTACGACGGCGCCGACCTCGTCGTCGTCAACACCTGCGGCTTCATCGACGAAGCCGTGCAGGAGAGTCTCGACGCGATCGGCGAAGCGCTGACCGAAAACGGCAAGGTGATCGTCACCGGCTGCCTGGGTGCGAAGTCGAGCGCCAGCGGCTCGAACCTCATCGAGGAAGTCCACCCGAAGGTGCTCGCCATTACCGGCCCGCACGCGGTGGGCGAAGTGATGCAGGCCGTGCATTCGCATCTGCCGAAGCCGCACGACCCGTTCGTCGACCTGGTGCCGCCCGCCGGCATCAAGCTCACGCCGCGCCACTACGCGTACCTGAAGATCTCCGAAGGCTGCAACCACCGCTGCACGTTCTGCATCATCCCGTCGATGCGCGGCGACCTCGTGTCGCGTCCGGTCGCCGAAGTGATGCTCGAGGCCGAGAACCTGTTCAAGTCGGGCGTGAAGGAACTGCTCGTGATCTCGCAGGACACGAGCGCGTACGGCGTCGACGTGAAATATCGCACGGGCTTCTGGAACGGCAAGCCGATCAAGACGCGCATGACCGACCTGGTCGCCGCGCTCGGCGAACTGGCCGCGCAATACGGTGCCTGGGTGCGCCTGCACTACGTGTATCCGTATCCGAGCGTCGACGAAGTGATTCCGCTGATGGCCGAAGGTCCGTTCAAGGGCCATGTGCTGCCGTATCTCGACGTGCCGTTCCAGCACGCGCATCCGGAAGTGCTCAAGCGCATGAAGCGCCCGGCGAACGCCGAGAAGGTGCTCGAACGCGTGCAGAAGTGGCGCGAGATCTGCCCGGACCTGACGATCCGCAGCACGTTCATCGCGGGCTTCCCCGGCGAGACGGAAGAGCAGTTCGAAACGCTGCTGGACTTCATCCGCGAGGCGGACCTCGACCGCGTCGGCTGCTTCGCGTATTCGCCGGTCGAAGGCGCGACCGCGAACGAACTGGACGGCGCGCTGCCGGACGAGGTTCGCGAGGAACGTCGCGCGCGCTTCATGGAAGTGGCCGAGGAAGTGTCGGCTCAGCGCATGCAGCGCAAGGTCGGCAAGACGCTCAAGGTGCTGATCGACGAAGTCAGCGCGGAAGGCGGGATCGGCCGCACGGCGGCGGATGCGCCGGAGATCGACGGCGTCGTCTATGTGGAGCCGGCGACGAAGGCGTCGAAGCGCTACAAGGTCGGCGATTTCGTGTCGGTGAAGATCACGGGCGCAGACGGCCATGATCTGTGGGGCGAGGTTTAAGCGATGACCGCAGTGTTTCCGCAGATCCTCGCGCTCGGCGAGGCGATGATCGAATTCAACCAGTCGCAGCCGGGTCGTCCGGAGTTCCTGCAGGGCTTCGGCGGCGACACGTCGAACTTCTGTATCGCCGCAGCGCGCCAGGGCGCGTCGACAGGCTTCGTGTCGGCGATCGGCGACGATCCGTTCGGCCGGCTGCTGGCCGACATGTGGGCGTCGGAACGCGTCGACACGACGTACGTGCGGATCGACCGCACGGCGCCGACCGGCGTGTATTTCGTCACGCACGGGGCTGACGGCCATCAGTTCGACTATCTGCGCGCGGGTTCCGCGGCGAGCCGCTATGCGGTGGCCGACCTGCCGCTCGACGCGCTGGCCGCGGCGAAAGCCGTGCACCTGTCCGGCATCAGTCTCGCGATCAGCACGGCCGCGTGCGATGCCGCGTTCGCCGCGATCGACCATGCGCGCCGCAACGGCGCGCAGGTCAGCTTCGATACGAACCTGCGCCTGAAGCTGTGGCCGCTGCCGCGCGCCCGCGCGGTGATGCGCGAGGCGCTGCGCCAGACGGACATCTGTCTGCCGAGCTGGGACGACGTCACGGCGCTCACCGGCGCGAACGATCGCGACGCGATCGTCGACGCGATGCTCGAACACGGGCCGCAGGTCGTCGCACTGAAACTCGGCAGGGAAGGCGCGTACGTCGCGACGCCGCACGAGCGACGCGTCGTGCCGGGCTTCGCGGTGGAAGCCATCGATGCGACGGGCGCCGGCGACTGCTTCGGCGGCGCGTTCGTCGCGCGGATCGTCGCGGGCGACGATCCGTTCGCGGCCGCGCACTATGCGAACGCGGCGGCGGCGCTGTCGACGACGGGCTACGGCGCGGTCGCGCCGATTCCGCACCGCGATGCGGTGGAACGCCTGATGCAGGGCTGACGCGGGTTACGCACGCTGGTCGCGGCCGCGCACGATCGGTTCATTCGAACGACGTGAAGTGGCGGCGGGCAGGGTGCGTACCGCGGTCGCTGTGCGTTCGCGACGATGTGTATCGGCGACGCGCGGTCACGGTCGATCGCCGCAGTCGGCGAGCGAATCTGAAGCAAGGAGCAATACAAGGTGGGTCGATATTCGGAATGGCCGCGAGCGCTCGTGCTCGCCGGCGCGCTGGCAGCGGGCTTCGCGATGCCGGGCGTGGCCGCGGCGCAGGTTGCCGCATCGGGTGTGCAGCAGGATGAACCGGTGCCTGCTCGGCCGCTGCGGCCGAATCCGGAATTCGCCCGGCTGCCGCGCTACGAGGGCACGCTTGGCGATCGGCCGATCGTCGTGCATCTCGGTCCGAAGACGGACGAAGAAGGCGTGCATGGCGAATACCAGTTCACGGATACCGGCGAGGTGATCCTGCTCGCGGGCGATCGCGATGGCGATACACTCGAGATCGAAGAATCGAACGACGGCACGAACATCACGGGCGTGTGGATCGGCCGCTTCGATTCGACCGGCGCCCTGAAAGCCGACCGGATGAATTCCGACGAATCGGATCCGCAGCCCGTCGTGCTGCATCCCACGCCGGCCAGGCGCGCGGCGCTGCAGGTCCGCAACGGTCGCGTGCAGGAGATCGAGACGGTCGGCGGCGTCGTCAACCTGCGCACCGACGACTGAGAACGCCCGAGCGCGCGCTGGCTCGGCGCGTGCGGCGCGCATTGTACCGGGCCAAGCGCGCCGATTTTGGCTAACCTAGCAGGATATTCCGCAACCGAACGGCCTTGTGCCCGCCCTCTGCCATGACTGCATCCACTTCGAAGCGCGCACTGCAAACCCGCATCGTTCAACCCGACGACGTCATCCCGGAAGGCTTCCGCTCGTTCGTGCCGCCGGTTGCGCGCGCGTCGACGGTCGTGTTCCCCGATCTCGCGACGATGCGCGCGCTGGTCTGGCACAACGACAACCAGTGGCGCTACGGGCTGCATGCGACCCCGACGTCGCTCGCGCTCGCGCAGCGGCTGGCCGAGATCGAAGGCGGCACGCACGCGCTGCTGCAGCCGTCGGGTCTCGCGGCGATCATGAACGTCTATTTCGGGATCGTGAAGGCGGGCGACGATGTGCTGATCCCGCACAACATCTACGGACCGAATGCCGATTTCGGCAACTGGCTCGCGAAGGACTTCGGCATTACCGCGCGTTTCTACGATCCGCTCGTGGGTGCGGGTATCGCCGACCTGATCCGGCCGAACACGCGGCTGATCTGGATCGAGGCGCCAGGCTCCGTGACGATGGAAGTGCCCGACGTGCGCGCGATTACGGCGGTCGCACAGGCGCGCGGCATCGTCACCGCGATCGACAATACGTATTCGGCCGGGCTCGCGTTCAAACCGTTCGAGCACGGCGTCGACATCTCGGTGCAGGCGCTGACCAAGTATCAGTCGGGCGGCAGCGACGTGCTGATGGGCTCGACGATCACCGCGAACGCGGAACTGCATGGGCAACTGAAACTCGCGCGGATGCGCTGCGGGATCGGTGTGTCGGTTGACGACTGCTCGCTCGTGATGCGCAGCCTGCCGAGCATGCAGGTGCGTTTCGACGCGCACAGCAAGAGCGCGCTCGCGCTCGCGCAGTGGCTGAAGGCACGGCCGGAAATTGCGGCCGTGCTGCATCCGCAACTGCCGGACTGCCCGGGGCATGAAGCGTTCGTGCGCGACTTCACGGGCGCGGGCGGGCTATTCTCGGTGGTGTTCGACGAACGCTACAGTGCCGAGCAGATCGACCGTTTCGTCGAGGCGCTCGAGCTGTTCGCGATCGGTTGGAGCTGGGGCGGCGCATGCAGTCTCGCGATGCCGTACGACGTCGCGTCGATGCGCGCGGACTGGCCGCATCGCGGCACGCTGGTGCGCTTCTACGTCGGTCTCGAGGACGAATCCGACCTGCGCGCGGACATCGAACGCGCGCTGCAGGCCACGCTCGACCGATAATCGCGGCAGAAAAACGAAACGCCGGCGCGATGCAACGTCGCGCCGGCGTTTCGCATTGGCGGCTCGCGCGGATCAGAACAGCCGCAGCAGCCCGTCGAGACCGACGTGGTCGAACGCGACGGTGGCCGCATCGCGCACGACCGGCTTCGCGTGGAAGGCGACCGACAGCCCGGCTTCGGCCATCATCTTCAGATCGTTCGACCCGTCGCCCATCGCGATCGCGCGGCTTGGCGCGATGCCGAGCGACGCGCACGTATCGCGCAGCATGCGCGCCTTCACGTCCGCGTTGACGATCTCGCCGAGCACCTTGCCGGTCAGCTTGCCGTCGACGATCTCGAGCGTGTTCGCGTGCGCGTAGTCGAGGCCGAGGCGTGCCTTCAGACGCTCGGTGAAGAACGTGAAGCCGCCCGACACGAGCAGGGTCTTCAGGCCCGCGGCCTTTACGCCGGCGAGCATCGTCTCGGCACCCGGTGACAGTTGCAGCCGTTCCTCGTACACGCGTTCGAGCGCCTGCGCGTCGAGGCCGGCGAGCAGCGCGACGCGGCGCGTCAGGCTTTCGTTGAAGTCGCGGATCTCGCCGCGCATCGATGCTTCGGTGATTTCGGCGACTTGCGTCTTCAGCCCGCAGAAGTCGGCGATCTCGTCGATGCATTCGATCGTGATCAGCGTCGAATCCATGTCCATCACGACGAGCCCGAAGTCGCCGAGCGCGCGGCCGGCGTCGACGAAGCCGAAGTCGAGTGCATGCGTGCCGCAGTACGCGTCGATGTCGAGGCGCTGCGCCGGATGTGCGTTTTCGATGCGCAGCGCGTGATCGTCGGTCTGCACGATGCGGGTGCCGCGCGACAGCGCGAGCAGCGGTTTGTGATGCGCGTCCGACAGCGGCGCGAGACTCTGGATGACGAGGTTCTGGGTCATGACGGAATGATTGGAAGCGAATGAAACGCGTGCGTGGCCGGCGTGCGGCCACCTGCGAGCGCGGGGCCCCGTTCGGCTGCGGGCCGCGGCGTCGCGAACGCGCCATTGTAGCCGGTTGGTATCCAGTCGCGATCGGATCGCTGGCGGATGCGGCCGTGAGTGGCGCCGGAAGCCGCTCCCCGTGGGATTTGCCGGGCGCGGGCGCTTACCGTTCGCCCGCGCGATCCCAGTAAGGCGGATCGCCGAAGTGATCGGCGAGAAACGAGATGAAGGCGAGCGTCTTCAGCGGCACGTGCGCGCGGCTCGGATAGACGGCCCAGATCGCGATGTCGTTCGCGAACGGATAGTCGTCGAGCACGGTGACGAGCGCGCCGCTCGCGAGCAGCGGACCGACATCCCAGGTCGACTTGATCGCAATGCCGAAGCCGTCGACGAGCGCTTCGCGGATCGCCTCGCCGTTGCTCGCGACGAGCCGGCCGCCGACCCGCACGGTGAGCGGGCCTTGCGGCGTCGCGAACGACCAGTCGCGCTGATCGCCGAGGATCACGCATTCGTGCTGCGTGAGGTCGGCCGGATGGCGCGGCGCGCCGCGTTCGGCGAGATACGCGGGCGAGCAGCACAGCACGCGCCGGTTCGCCGCGAGCTTGCGCGCGACGAGCGTCGAATCCTTCAGCGCGCCGAGGCGGATCGCGACGTCGTAGCCGTCGTCGACGAGGTCGACGATCTCGTCGGACAGCCGCAGGTCGAGCGACACGGACGGGTAGCGGCGCAAGAACGCAGGAATTACCGGCGCGACGTGCTGGCGGCCGAACGACGACGACATCGACACCTTCAGCCGCCCATACGGCTCGCTGCGGCCGTGCCCGACCGACGCGCGCGCGGCGTCGGCGGCCGACAGCAGCGCTTCGGCGCGCGCCATGAAGACTTCGCCATCCTGCGTGAGGCTGATGCGGCGCGTGGTGCGGTGCAGCAGCCGCGCGCCGAGCTGGCGCTCCAGTTGTGCAATGCGCGCGCTCGCGACGGCGGCCGATACGCCGAACTCGCGCCCGGCCGCGGTCACGTTCGCGAGCAATGCGGCGCGCACGAACAGGCCGACATCGAGCAGGTCGAGCGGCTTGTCGGAGGCGGGCACCGGATCGGATCTCATTATTCGGAAATTCCTGAAAATGTTTCAGGAAATATAGCGGTTTTCTGAAATGATCGGGCGGCCTACGATGGGATCCATGGGGCTGCTTTGCGGCCCGACCGATTTCCGTGAACCCTGAAGGAGTGTCGTGATGAAAGCCGTTGGACTGACCCGTTACCTGCCGATCGACGACCCGCAGGCGCTGCTCGACGTGGAGGTGCCGCAACCGGTGCCGGGCCCGCGCGACCTGCTGGTGAAGGTCGAGGCGATTTCCGTGAACCCGGTGGACACCAAGGTGCGCGCGCCGAAGCCGCAGGTCGAGGAAATGCCGCGCGTGCTCGGCTGGGATGCGGCCGGCACGGTCGTCGCGGTCGGCGCCGAGGTCACGCTGTTCCGGCCGGGCGACGCGGTGTTCTATGCGGGCAGCATCACGCGGCCCGGAGCGAACAGCGAATTTCACGCGGTCGACGAGCGCATCGCCGCACTCAAGCCGCGCACGCTCGATTTCGCTGCCGCTGCCGCGTTGCCGCTTACCGCGCTGACTGCCTGGGAGGCGTTGTTCGACCGGTTGCGCGTGTCGCCGCAGGGCGCGGACGCCGGCAAGTCGGTGCTGATCATCGGCGGCGCGGGCGGGGTGGGCTCGATCGCGATCCAGCTCGCGAAGACGCTCGGCAAGTTGCACGTGATCGCGACGGCATCGCGGCCAGCGTCGGCCGAATGGGTGCGCTCGCTCGGTGCGGACGACGTGGTCGATCATTTCGGCGACCTGCCGGCCCAACTGCGCGAAATCGGCCGCCCGAACGTCGACTACGTGCTGATCTTCAACGACACGGATCGCCATTTCCCTGCCGCCGCGGAAGTCATCCGGCCGCAGGGCGGCATTTGCACGATCGTCGAGAACGAGAAGCCGGTTCCGGTCGAACAACTGAAGGCGAAGAGTGCAGCGTTTCACTGGGAGTTCATGTTCACGCGCGCGATGTTCGAGACGCCGGACATGATCGAGCAGCATCGGATCCTGAGCGAGGTGGCCCGGCTCGTCGACGGCGGGACGCTGCGCACGACGCTCGGCGCTCAGCTCGGCACGATCAACGCAGCGAACGTGCGGCATGCGCACCAGTTGCTCGAAGCCGGGCGCGCGATCGGCAAGCTCGTGCTGAGCGGCTTCTGAGCGGCTCCGGGGCCGGGCATCACGGGTACGGGATGCCGCGTCGCGAACGCAAGCGGGGTAACACCCGATGCGTTTGCGGCGCATTGCCTGCCGCTTGGCGGTAGACTGACAACGCGTCATGCATCGAAAACCGCGCGGCGCGCGCGTGCCGCCGCATTACAAGGAGGTCAGCATGAGCCAACGCAGCTTGTCGGTCGCCGTATCGTGGTCGGCCGTATTCGCGGCGGCGTGCGTCAGCGCGAGCGTATTCGCGGCGCCGCCGGTCAAGGGCAGCCTGAAGGGCGGAGGGACAGGGCAGCTCGAATACACCGTCAAGGTCGATTCGAAGACCTTCGGCAACACGCAGGAGACGCGCAAGATCCGCTCGGGCGAAACGGACGACTTCAACTGGAAGTCGGTGCCGCCGAGCGGCGCGGTCGCGATGCCGAACGGCTGCCCGAACGCCGACAATCTGCCGCGCGACGAGAATGGCGCGATGGTCCGCCAGACCCAGATCCGGCTCGCGCCGTCGGTCGACGCGAAGGGCATCGCGAACGTGCAGATGAGCTTCCAGGCCGCTGCGCCGAAAGGCACGCGCAACGTGAGCGTCGGCGGCAAGTCGCTGCAGTGCCCGGACGCCATATCGGTGAGCCAGGTCAAGTGGATATCGATTCCGACCAATGGCGGTTCGAAGTCCGTCACGATGAGCGACGGCACGAAGGTGACGGTGTCGATCAAGCACTGAGCCGTGTGCGCGGCCGGTGAATCGTCCGGTGCGCGCGCAACCAAAATCGGCATCCGGATTCGCGCGATCTCGGCGTGGCGGCGCGCGAGCATTTCGTGTCGCGCGTCGTCGCTGCCTTCGTCGCGCCTTTCATGTGATTCACGTGACGTCATGCGGATGCCACGCTATTCTCGTCGGCATCCTTCATCTTTCCCGAACGTCGTCCCGATGAAACATCGCATGCGCGTACTGCTGTCGGCTGTTGCGTTCGTCGCCGCACATGCACAGGCGGCCGACGATTGCAGCTTCGTGAAAAAAGTCGAGCTGCCGTCGCGCCAGCAGACGGCCGTCGTATCGAGCGGTGCACTCGAACCATGCTCGGCCGGCAGCTATGCGGTGCGCGTGTATTCGACCGCGCATGCCGCACCGGGCTTCGATACCGACGACTACGTAACCGGTGTGCTGCATGCGCGCGATGGTACGGTCGCCGACGCGTTCACGGCCGATCTCGGGGTGCGCGCGCCGCAAGCGCTCGTCGTCACGACGCGCTCGGCCGGCAGCGGCGGCTACGTGAGCGCGCAGGCCTATGTGACGACGCCGCGCGCGGTGCGGCTCGTTGCGTCGGTCGACGGACTCGCGCCCGATGCGGACGTCACGGCCGCGCTGCGACAGGCCATCGGCAAGCGCCGCGCGGCGCACTGAGCGCCCACCGCGCGAAGACCGCGCGTGTCAATGCGCGCGTTCTTCGAGCCGCGATGCGAGAAAGCGATGATCGGCCGAGAACAGCCGGCGATATGTCATCAGGACCGCACCGACCGTGCCGAGCGCGGATGCCGCGGCGATCAGGAACATGATCACGATCTGGTAGCGCACGGCCTGCAGCGGCGACTGGCCCGCCAGCACCTGGCCCGTCATCATCCCCGGCAGGCTTACGACGCCGACGACGGCCATCTGGTTGAGCGTCGGCAGCATGCCGGCACGCACGGCCTGGCGTGCCGCGTCCTGTGCGGCCTCCCAGCGCGTCGCGCCGAGCGCGAGCACGGTCTCGACGCGGTCGCGCCGTGCGGTCAATTCCTCCATCATCCGCTCGACGCCGAGCGACACGCCCGTGAGCGTATTGCCGAGGATCATCCCGAGGATCGGGATCGCATATTGCGGCGCGTACCACGGATGAATGCGGATCACGACGAACAGGCCGATCGCCGCCACGAACCAGCTGCTGAACCAGATCGACACGATGCTGTCGGCGCGCTGCCCGCGATACGTGTGCTTGCCGCGCCCGGCGCCTGCGAAGCCGGCGATCAGCGTCATCAATGCCGTGAGCGGCAGCACGACGGTCCAGTGCGGATGGCCGAACACCCAGCCGAGCACGTAGCCGATGGCGAGCAACTGCACGACGGTTCGCACGGCCGCGAGTGCGAGCTTGCGGCCGAGCCCGAGCGACAGTGCGGCCGAGAGTGTGCCGTTGACCGCGACGAGTGCGGCGGCGATGCCGACGTCGACGAGACTGAGATCCTGCAGTGCCGGGCTCATTGCGTGGCCTCCTTCGGGTCCGTGGCGTGCAGCACGCCGGCCTGCATCATGAGCCGTGTCGCGGCGATGCGTGCGGCCTGTGCCGGATCGTGCGAGATCCACATGTATGCGCGTGCATCGGGCGCCGCATCGAACCACGCGCCGACGAGCGCCTCGATCGCGCGCGTCGAATCGGGATCGAGCGCCGACGTCGGTTCGTCCAGCAGCAGCACGTCGGGATCGAGTTGCAGCACGCGCAGCAGCGCGGCGATCTGCGCTTCGCCGCCCGACAGTTCGCTTGCGCGCTTGTCGAGGAAGTCGGCGCCGCGGCCGGCACGCACGGCGAGCGATTCGACGCGCGCGCGATCGAACGCGACGTCGCGATAGATCGCGAGCGAATACGGGTAGCGCAATTGCGCTTCGACGGTGCCGTCCATTTGCGCGGGGCGCTGACGCACGTACGCGACGCTGCGCCGGTAGCGCGGAATCGCGCTGCGCCGGATCCGCTCACCGCGCCACAGAATGTGTCCGCCATCGAGCGGATCGAGCAACGCGAGCGCGCGCAGCAGCACGCTCTTGCCCGATCCCGACGGCCCCGTGATAGCAATTCGCGATCCCGCCGCGAGACTGAAGTCGGTCGGGGCGAGCAGCGTCCTGCCGCTGCTGGTGTCGCGGCGCGTGATGTGCCGCGCATCGATGAGACCGGTCGGGGCTGTCATGTCAAAAGTGAAAAAAAGCGTTAATGGCGCCGAAGTGTGTCCGCAGCGTGCGTCATAATACCGATTGAAAAGCCGCCGGTGTCGTGCGCCGTTCATTCACGCAAGCGGCCCGACATGGCGCAAAACCCGGCAGAACAACAACGGACCCGCCATGACGCTAACCCGAGCCATCGGTAAATCGGCTGCATGGATCGTCGGAATTGTCGCAATCGTCATTGCTGCAGCCGGCATCTTTCTCTTCACGTTCGACTGGAACCGCGCGAAGCCGTGGATTAACGAACGGGTGACGGCTGCACTCGGCCGTCCATTCGCGATCAACGGCGACATCAAGGTCGGCTGGCGTCGCCCGTCGGGCGAGAGCGGCTGGCGCGCGTGGGTGCCCTGGCCGAGCTTCTCGGCCACGCAGCTCGAGATCGGCAATCCCGATTGGGCGAAGGCGCCGAAGTTCGTCACGCTCGACGCCGCGCATTTCGACCTGGCAATCCTGCCGCTGTTCGCCCACGAGATCGTCATTCCGTCGATCGACATCGTCAATCCCGCGGTCGACCTCGAACGGCTCGCCGACGGTCGCAATACGTGGACCTTCCAGTTCCAGCAATCGTCGCAGCCATCGCCGTGGAAGGTGCGGCTCGACAGCTTCGGTTTCGCGAAAGGGACCGTCGCGTATCGCGATGCGATCACCAAGGCCGATCTCACGGTTGCGATCGATACGCTCGGCCAGCCGATTCCGCTTGGCGACGTGCTAAAGGAGCAGGAGCAGACTTCGCGTGCGGCATCGGCCCAGCGTGTCGGCAAGCGCGGTGCCGCGCAACTGAGCGCGAAGGCGAATGCCCAGGCCGCGTCGAGCGCGTCGGCGGCGGAGGCCGCGAGTGCGTCGTCGTCGGATGCCGCTTCGGCTGCCGCGACTGGTTCGGGTTCCTCCGTATCGACGGTCGCATCGGCCTCCGGTGCAAGCGGCGCCAGTGGTGCTGCCGCTGCAGCGCCGTCCGGGCCGACGTATGCGTTCGGGCTCAAGGTCGACGGCCGCTACAAGAACGTGCCGATCAACGGCACCGGCAAGCTGGGCGGCGTGCTCGCGATCGAGAACGCGACGCAACCGTTCCCGTTGCAGGCCGATGTGAAGGCCGGCGATACGCGGCTCGCGATCGTCGGCACGCTGACCGATCCGATGCATCTCGCGGCGATCGACCTGCGACTGTGGCTGCAGGGCACGTCGATGTCGCACCTGTACCAGCTTACCGGCATCACGCTGCCCGATACGCCGCCGTATGCGACCGAAGGGCGCCTGATCGGCAACTTCAAGCCGCACGCGAGCACGTTCCGCTACGAGAACTTCAACGGCCGCGTCGGCGGCAGCGATCTTGGCGGCACGCTCGCCTACGCACAGGGCGAACCGCGGCCGAAGCTGTCGGGCGAGCTCGTATCGAACCTGCTGCAGTTCTCCGATCTCGCGCCGGTGATCGGCGCGGACACCGCCGCGAGCAAGGCCAAGCGCGGCGACACGACGCGCCAGCCGCCGGGGCGCGTGCTGCCGGTCGAGACGTTCCGTACCGACCGCTGGCGCGCGCTCGACGCGGACGTGAAGTTCACCGGCCGCAAGCTGATCAAGAGCGCGAACCTGCCGATCACGAACCTGTACACGCACATCGTGCTGCAGGACGGCGTGCTGTCGCTCGAGCCGCTGCAGTTCGGCGTCGCGGGCGGCACCCTCGCGACGACCGCGCATCTCGACGGCAGCGGCACGCCGCTGAAGGGCCGTTTCACGGTGGCTGCACGGCACCTGAAGCTCAAGCAACTGTTCCCGACGCAGAAGGTGATGCAGTCTGCGCTCGGCGAGATCAACGGCGACGCGTCGCTGTCGGCCACCGGCAACTCGCCGGCCGCGCTCGCCGCGACCTCGAATGGCGAGGTGAAGGCGCTCGTTACGGACGGCCGCATCAGCCGCCTGCTGATGGAGGCGGCGGGGCTGAACGTCGCGAACGTCGTCTACGAGAAGCTGTTCGGCAACCGCGACGTGAACATCAATTGCGCGGCGATCGATTTCACCGCGACCAACGGCATTCTCGATCCGAAAGTATTCGCGCTCGACACCGACGACGCGCTGATCAACGTCGACGGGCCGATCAGCCTGCGCGACGAATCGCTCGATCTGAAGATCCACCCGCATACGAAGGGTTTCCGGATCTTCTCGCTGCGCTCGCCGCTGTACGCGAAGGGCACGTTCAAGAATCCGAACGTCGGCGTCGACGCGGGCGCGCTCGCGCTGCGTGCCGGCGCGATGATCGGCCTCGGCCTGATCAACCCGTTCGCAGCACTGATTCCGCTGATCGCGCCGAGCAACAACAAGGATGTGCCGTGCTCGCAGTTGTTCGGGCAGATGAAGGAGAAGGCCGCGCAGAAGCAGGCGGCGAAGGCCGGGAAGTGAGGGGCGAGGGCGCCGGCCGGCTGCTGATGTCGGTTGCCGGCGCGCGTCCATTTCAGAGGTCAGCGCGCCGTCGTCATCGAGATTAAAGGGGTCTGGTTGCGCGATATGGCCTTCCGAGCGCCGAGGCGACTGCCCGCAATTCACAGTCGGGCTGAGGGGCGAGCGTGACCGCCGCCAGCGACCGTCGAAAGGCCCGCGTCCCGCCGTATTCACGGGGTGCCGGGCCGCGCGGAAACACCTCGTCACCGGCTGTCGTAGCGGTGCGGTCGGCAGTTTCTCCGACACCTGCTAAAATACACGGTTTTCCGTCGATTTCTCTCTTACGGGACCTGCCGTGCTTTCTACTGCCAACATCACGATGCAATTCGGGCCGAAGCCCTTGTTCGAGAATATCTCGGTCAAATTCGGCGAGGGCAACCGCTATGGTCTGATCGGCGCGAACGGCTGTGGCAAGTCGACCTTCATGAAGATCCTCGGCGGCGACCTCGAGCCGAGCGGCGGCAACGTCGCGCTCGAGCCGAACGTGCGCCTGGGCAAGCTGCGCCAGGACCAGTTCGCGTATGAAGACGTGCGCGTGCTCGACGTCGTAATGATGGGCCACACTGAAATGTGGGCCGCGATGACCGAGCGCGACGCGATTTACGCGAACCCGGAAGCCACTGACGACGACTACATGCACGCAGCCGAACTCGAAGGCAAGTTTGCGGAATACGGCGGCTATGACGCCGAGGCGCGCGCGGGCGCGCTGCTGCTCGGCATCGGCATCGAGGAGAAGTTCCACAACGGCACGATGGCAGACGTCGCGCCGGGCTGGAAGCTGCGCGTGCTGCTCGCCCAGGCGCTGTTCTCGAAGCCGGACGTGCTGTTGCTCGACGAACCGACCAACAACCTGGACATCAACTCGATCCGTTGGCTCGAGCACACGCTCAACGAGTACAACTCGACGATGATCATCATCTCGCACGATCGTCACTTCCTGAACTCGGTGTGCACGCATATGGCCGACATGGACTTCGGCACGCTGAAGGTCTGGCCGGGCAACTACGACGACTACATGCTCGCATCGGCACAGGCGCGCGAGCGCCAGGCTGCGGCGAACGCACGTGCGAAGGAGCGCGTGGCCGAGTTGCAGGACTTCGTGCGCCGTTTCTCGGCGAACAAGTCGAAGGCTCGCCAGGCAACCAGCCGCGCGAAGCAGATCGACAAGATCAAGATCGAGGAATTCAAGCCGTCGTCGCGTCAGAATCCGTTCATCCGCTTCGAGTTCGAGAAGAAGCTGCATAACGTAGCGGTGGTCGCCGAAGACATCACGAAAAAGTACGAACGCACGATCTTCCAGAACTTCAACCTGTCGGTGCAGCCGGGCGAGCGCATCGCGATCATCGGCGAGAACGGCGCGGGCAAGACGACGCTGCTGCGTTCGCTGCTCGGCGCGCTCGAGCTCGATCACGGCACGGTGAAGTGGTCCGAGAACGCGAATGTCGGCTACATGCCGCAGGACACGTACGAGGAATTCCCGAACGACATCACGCTGATGGACTGGATCGACCAGTACCGCAAGGATGGCGACGACGAAACGATGGTGCGCGGCACGCTGGGCCGCCTGCTGTTCTCGTCGGACGACATCAAGAAGTCGGTGAAGGTGCTGTCGGGCGGCGAGAAGGGCCGCATGATCTGGGGCAAGCTGATGCTCGGCCGCCACAACGTGCTGCTGATGGACGAGCCGACCAACCACATGGACATGGAGTCGATCGAGTCGCTGCAGATCGCGCTCGAGCAGTTCGAGGGCACGCTGATCTTCGTATCCCACGACCGCGAATTCGTGAGCGGGCTGGCGAACCGGATCATCGAAGTGCGCACGGACGGTACGCTGTTCGACTTCGGCGGGAATTACGAAGAGTTCCTGACGAGCCAGGGGCAGGAGTAATTGCCCGGGCGTCATGCCCGACACT
The DNA here is from genome assembly GCF_003857765.1 of Burkholderia sp. Bp9016. Classification (NCBI taxonomy): domain Bacteria; kingdom Pseudomonadati; phylum Pseudomonadota; class Betaproteobacteria; order Burkholderiales; family Burkholderiaceae; genus Burkholderia; species Burkholderia sp. Bp9016. Next base: position 43,265 of record NZ_QTPY01000033.1, on the reverse strand, counting down.
GATGTACCGCAAGCCCGCCAGGTGGAAACCCGGCGGGCTTTTCCATATCCGGCTATCCGGACTGCTCGCTCGTCGTCATTGAACCGGCTCCATACTCAACGGGCCTGAACTGGCACCGACCTGGCGCAGCCGCGTGCCCGTCCATTCGCAGAAGAAGCGCACCGCATTCCCCGTCAAGCATTGTCAAATCCGCTGCAATATCACGATGCCTGACGTTTTGCGCCGGCGCCGAGGCTGTGTTCGACCGATCGATTGAGTATCCTTGAGTGCGAATCGCGGTACCCACGCAGTCACGACAGGGAGGCTTCACATGAATGCACGTCTATACCGCGCGACCGTGGCCGGTGCGCTGATCGGATTGCTCGCGCCGTTTTCGGTCGCCCATGCGCAGCTTGGCGATGTGCTGAAGCAGGTCGGCGGCGGTGACTCGGGCGGCAGCGCGGGCGGTGCACTGGGCAACCTGGGCGGCCTCGGCGGCGCGCTCACGGGGGGCGGCGGCGCGTCGTCGCTGATGTCGGGCAGCACCAGCAACGTCGCGGGCCTGCTGCAGTTCTGCATCCAGAACAACTATCTGGGCGGCGCGTCCGGCGGCGCATCGTCGGTGAAGGACGCGCTGATGAGCAAGCTCGGCGGCAACGCGTCGTCCGACAGCGGCTATACGAGCGGCGCGAGCGGGATCCTCGACGCGGGCAACGGCAGCAAGGTCGACCTGAGCGGCGGCGGCCTGAAGCAACAAGTCACCAAGCAGATTTGCGACAAGGTGCTCGCGCAAGGGAAGTCGCTGCTGTAAGCCGGCGTCGCATACCGTTCGCGCACGTCCGGTTCGTGCGCGAACGGCGGAAAAGGCCGGTGTGGCGGCAGAAGCGGGCGGTCGCCATCGCCGGCGGTCACGTCCGGCCGCGTCAACCCGAAAAGTCCGTCACGACCGTCACGCCGGCGCCTTCGAACCGGTTCATGTTCATCAGCGCGTCGATCGACTGTCCGAGACTGATTTCCTTGCCGATCAGGCGGCTCGGCGCGAGCGTGCCGGCATGCACCATATCGAGCATCGCGTCGTAGCGATGCGCCTGCATTCCGTGGCTGCCGAGAATCTCGAGCTCGTGCGCGATGACTTTGCTCATCGGCACGGCCGGCGTCGCATGCTCGCCGAGCATCAGCCCGACCTGCACATGCTTGCCGCGGCGGCGCAGATTGCTGATCGAGTTGAAGCAGGTAGTCGGATGGCCAAGCGCATCGAGCGACACGTGTGCGCCGCCGCGCGTGATCTCCTTTACCGCATCGACAACGTCGGCGACTTGTGACGCATTGACAGTCGCCGCGGCGCCGACCGATCGCGCCAGCGCGAGCGCCCGGTCCGAAATGTCGATCGCGACGACGTTCGCGCCGATCGCATGCGCGATCATGATCGCCGACAAACCCACGCCCCCGCAGCCGTGCACGGCGACCCACTGGCCGGCCGACGTGCGTCCCTGGTCGACAACCGCGCGAAACGACGTCACGAAGCGGCATCCGAGGCTGGCCGCGGTGGGGAAATCGAGTGCATCGGGCAGTCGCACCAGATTCAGATCCGCGTGATGGATGCCGACATATTGGGCGAACGAGCCCCAGTGCGTGAAGCCGGGCTGAAACTGCTGCTCGCATACCTGCTGGTTGCCCGAGTGGCACTCCGGGCAGTGGCCGCAGCCGCCGACGAACGGCACCGTGACACGATCGCCGGTCTTCCAGCGCGTGACCGCCGCACCGGTCGCGACCACGACGCCTGCGAGTTCGTGCCCCGGCACATGCGGCAGCACGATGTCCGGATCGTGCCCCATCCAGCCGTGCCAGTCGCTGCGGCACACGCCGGTCGCCTTCACCTCGATCACGACGCCGTCGGGTGCCGGCGTCGGATCGTCTACGTTCATCAACCGCGGTGCGGCGCCGAATGCTTCATAGACGACTGCTTTCACTATTTCCTCCTGAATAGAATGACTCTTTCAATATAGCCCGGCTATGGCGGATTTATCTTTCGATTCGCCATTGAGAAACGGTCATTTCCGAGATAGTCTTGCGACCATCGCGGGATTGCCGCAAGGAGCTTTCATGGAGCAACTGGACAGGATCGATCGTGGCATGCTCGACATGCTCCAGCAGGACGGACGCGTGTCGAACGCGCGACTGGCCGAAGCGTTTTCGCTGAGCGAGACGTCCTGCTGGCGCCGGCTGCGGCGGCTGGAAGAAGCGGGGTTGATCGCGGGCTATCACGCGCGGCTCGACCGCAGAAAGCTGGGGCTCGGCGTGATGGCGTTCGTGCAGATCGTGTGCACGCAGCACAGCGAGGCGGTGACGGCCGAGTTCGAGCGCCTGATCCAGGCCAGCCCCAACGTGCTTGCGTGCGACAACACGACCGGCGAAGCGGATTTCCTGCTGCAGGTCGTGGCAGCCGATCTCGACGACTACAGTCACTTCGTCGAGAAGGTGTTGCGTAAGCTGCCGGGCGTATTGAGCATCCGCTCGAACCTGTCGCTGCGGCAGTTGAAGTCGACGCAGCGGTTGCCGATCGAGTGACGGCGCGCGCCGGCGCGCGCTCAGTCGGCAAGCCGCTTGTCGGCGAGCGCCTTGCAACAGTCTTCGTACACCCACTGCACGAGTTTGGCCCGGTAGTCGAGGTCGTCGGTATCGACGATTTCCTCGACCGCGTCGCGCGCCCACGATGCGTCGACGAAGCCGGCGTGGCGCTTGGCGATGTCCTGCGCGAGCGCGGCCAGCTTCGCGATGGCGAGCCAGTCGGACTGCCGGTGATGGCGGTCGAGCCAGCGGTGCGCGGCCTGGACCTGGAACGACGCGTCGGGCCAGGATTCGTTGAGGTAAAACGCGCCGAGATTGCCGCAGGTGAGCCAGCACAGCAGCTCCAGGCGGTCTTGCGAGCCGAGGTTGTGGGATGCGTCGGTCATGGCAGCGCTCACGAAAGGCATCGAGTCCGGATGGTGCGGTTTGCAACAGCCGGCGCCGATACTAAAAACATAGCACGATGCGGGCCATATGGCGCGTCGGCGTGGCGCGAATGCCGCAACGGCGGGAACGGGCAGGCCGTCGGGAGTCGTGCCTGCATCCGTGCAGCCTGTGTGCCGGACCTTTCGGTGTCGTTCGACGTCATCGCGGCGGCGCGCCACTCTCGCTAGAATGGCCGTTTTCCGGGAGACAGGAAACGATGAAAATCTACGATCAGTTTTACATCGACGGCGCATGGCGCAAGCCGGCCGGAACGGGCGCGATCGACGTGATCGACTCGGGCACCGAGGCCGTTATCGGCCGGATTCCGGAGGGCGTCGCGTCCGATGCGCAGGACGCGATCCGCGCCGCGCGCGCGGCCTTCGATTCGTGGGCCGCAACGCCGGCCGCGACGCGTGCGGGCTATCTGCGCAAGATCGTCGAGCGCCTGCAGGCGCGCAGCGAGGAACTCGCGCAGTCGATCACCGGCGAAGTCGGGATGCCGATCAAGTTGTCGCGCGCGATCCAGGTCGGCGGTCCGATCCATAACTGGAAGGCGTACGCGAAGCTCGCGGAATCGTTCGAATTCGAGGCGACGGTCGGCAACTCGCTGGTGGTGCGCGAGCCGGTCGGCGTCGTCGCGGCGATCACGCCGTGGAACTATCCGCTCAACCAGGTCACGCTGAAGGTCGCGCCGGCGCTCGCGGCCGGCTGCACGGTGGTCCTGAAGCCGTCGGAAGTCGCGCCGCTCAATGCATTCATGCTCGCCGAGGCGATTCACGAAGCGGGCCTGCCCCCGGGCGTGTTCAACCTCGTGTGCGGCTACGGGCCGGTCGTCGGCGAGGTGCTGGCCACCGATCCGGACGTCGACATGGTGTCGTTTACGGGATCCACGCGCGCCGGCAAGCGCGTGGCCGAGCTGGCGGCCGCGGGCGTCAAGCGCGTCGCGCTCGAACTCGGCGGCAAGTCGGCGTCGGTGATCCTCGACGATGCCGATTTCGCGACGGCGGTGAAGGGCACGGTCAACGCGTGCTACCTGAATGCCGGCCAGACCTGTTCGGCGCATACGCGGATGCTGGTGCCCGAAGCGCGCTACGACGACGCGCGCGCGCTCGCGAAGGCGGCGGCCGAAGCGTACGTCGCGGGCGACCCGCGCCAGGAAACGACGCGTCTCGGCGCACTCGCATCGGCCGTGCAGCAGCAGCGCGTGCAGGCGTACATCCAGCGCGGTATCGACGACGGCGCAGAACTGGTGACGGGCGGCACAGGTCTGCCGGAAGGGCTTGCGAAAGGCTTCTTCGTGAAGCCGACCGTGTTCGGCCGCGTCGATCCGAAATCGGCGATCGCGCAGGAAGAGATCTTCGGGCCGGTGCTGTCGATCATCACGTACCGCGACGAAGACGAAGCCGTGCGGATCGCGAACGATTCGCCGTACGGGCTCGGCGGCGCGGTGTGGGCCGGCAGCGACGAGCGCGCGATGCGCGTGGCGCGCCGCATCCGCACGGGTCAGGTCGACATCAACGGCGGTACGTGGAACGGCGCCGCGCCGTTCGGCGGCTACAAGCAGTCGGGTTACGGCCGCGAGAACGGTGTGTACGGGCTTGAAGAGTATCTCGAGTACAAGTCGATGCAGCGCAAGCAAACGCCTCAGGGCTGAGCGTTTCACCTCGCACGACCGGCAACGGCACGCTCGCGTGCCGTTTTTTTATTGACGGCCGTCAAGGTGCGCGCCGGTGGATCGTCGATCATCGCGTTTTCGATTTTCGATGTTTCGACGAGGTTCCCGATGACCGCACGCACTTCCTTCCCGCCGCTGACGATTCGCGGCCGCACCTTGCTGCCCGTCGTGCAGGGCGGCATGGGCGTCGGCATCTCCGCGCACCGTCTCGCGGGCAGCGTCGCGCGCGAAGGCGCGCTCGGCACGATCGCGAGCATCGACCTGCGTCACCACCATGCGGACCTGCTCGCGCGCTGTCGCGCGAATTCCGACCGCGCGACGCTGGAGGCCGCGAACCTCGAGGCGCTCGCGCGCGAGATTCGCCTCGCGAAGACCTACGCCGAAGGGCGCGGAATGATTGCGGTCAACGTGATGAAGGCGGTGAGCGCGCATGCGGACTACGTGCGCGTCGCGTGCGAAGAGGGCGCCGACGCGATCGTGATGGGCGCCGGGTTGCCGCTGGACTTGCCGGACCTCACGCAAGGCCATGACATTGCGTTGATCCCGATCCTGTCGGACAGCCGCGGGATCGCGCTGGTGCTGAAGAAATGGATGAAGAAGGGGCGACTGCCCGATGCGATCGTGATCGAGCATCCGGCCCATGCGGGCGGCCATCTCGGCGTTACGCACATCGACGACATGCACGATGCGCGTTTCGATTTCGCACGCGTGCTCGACGAGACCGCACACGTCATGGCGTCGCTCGGCCTCGCACGCGACACGATCCCGCTGATCGTTGCGGGCGGGATCAACAGTCACGACGCGGTGCGCGCGGCGCTCGAAGCCGGTGCGAACGGCGTGCAGGTCGGAACGCCGTTCGCGGTGACCGAAGAAGGCGACGCGCATCCGAACTTCAAGCGCGTGCTGGCCGACGCATGCGCCGACGACATCGTCGAATTCGTCAGCGTGACGGGACTGCCCGCACGCGCGGTGAAGACGCCGTGGCTCGATCGCTACCTGCGCAACGAAACGCGTATTCGCAACAAGCTCGGCGCGTTCCGGCAGCGCTGCCCGACCGCGCTCGAATGCCTGAGCGTGTGCGGGCTGCGCGACGGCATCGAGAAATTCGGCCACTTCTGCATCGACACGCGGCTGGCGGCCGCACTGCGCGGCGACGTCGCGAACGGCCTGTTCTTCCGTGGCCGCGAAGCGCTGCCGTTCGGCAACGCGATCCGCAGCGTGCGCGACCTGCTCGACCTGCTGCTGACCGGCCGTGCGTCCGAGCCTGCGACAAACCGTCCGATGTTTACGCTGGCTTGACGGATATCAAGACGGCGAAAAGACCCCACTGGGAAAATGGAATCAATTCTTAGGGGGCGTTCCATGCACAAAGCAATTCGAATCCGAGTCACCGCTGCTGCTGCCGTTGCGGCAGCCCTCGTCGCGATGCCTTCGCTGTCGCACGCGGCGTCGCCGGGCGACGGCATCAACCAGGGCGACGTACTGGTCCGGCTGCGCGCGATCAGCATCCAGCCGGACGAGCGCGCGAGCGACACGCTCGGTGCGATCAACACCGGCGTGAACAACGCGATCGTGCCGGAGCTCGACTTCACCTACATGATCCGCGACTACCTCGGCGTGGAGCTGATCCTCGGCACGTCGCGGCATCAGATGACGTCGAGCCTCGGCAATCTCGGCGGCGTGGGCGTGCTGCCGCCGACGCTCTTGCTGCAGTACCACTTCAACCATGCCGGCAAGGTGCGTCCGTACGTCGGTGCGGGCCTGAACTACACGTACTTCTACAACAACGGACTCAACGTCGGCGGGGAGGGCGTGTCGATCAACAAGAGCAGCTTCGGTCCGGCGCTGCAGTTCGGCGTCGACGTGCAGGTGACGAAGAAGGTGTTCATGAACGTCGACGTGAAGAAGATCTGGATGAGCACCGATGCGACGCTCGGCGACAAGGGCATCGGCACGCTGCACATCGATCCGCTGATCGTCGGCGTGGGCGTCGGGATGAAGTTCTAGACGCGTGCGGAAAAGAACAGAGTTGGGGTTGGCGGCATGGCGGTCGGCATGCCGCTCTTTTTTTGTGCGACTGTTTTACAGCTTGTCGTACTGAAAGCGCATCGCGGTGCCTTCGCGCTTGATGCGTTCCCACACCGCGTGCTTTTCGTCGTCGCTCAGGAACACCCAGTTCGAGACTTCGGCGGCCGTGCGGCCGCAGCCCTTGCAGACTTCGTCGAAGAGGGTGGAGCACACGCCGATGCAGGGGCTGTCGGGCAGGTCGTGGAGATTGGAGGTCATCGGAAGGGTTCGTGCCATGAATCGTCAGGGCATCATTTTAATGCATCGGCGCCGGTTGGCCGGCGCGCGTGCTCGCCGTGCGGATGCCGTTTCGCCGGCGCTTTCTTTTCCTGATGGACAGCCGCCGATTACCCGATAGAATTCCCCCGGAACACCCCGCCGTGCGGCCCGCCCGGAGCGGCTCGCAGCGGGAATCTGTTCCGTTTGCGCGACACCGGCATGATTTTTTTGTGACGGCGCGTGAATGATGGTAGTTTTCGGGGTTTTCGAGGGGCGGAGCACCGGGATGCGCCGCCATGACGAGGCAGACGGCAGCCGGGCAACTGTCCGGCCGGAGGGAGAACGGGATGAAAGCAAAGGTAGTGGGCCGGTTCGCAGCGCTCGCGCTGTGCGTGGGTGCATCGGCGGCGGCGGCGAAGGATACGCAGCTCAATGTCTATAACTGGTCGGACTACATTGCGAAGGACACGATCCCGAACTTCGAGAAGCAGACCGGCATCAAGGTTCGCTACGACAACTACGACAGCGACGACACGCTGCAGGCGAAGCTGCTGACGGGCAGCTCGGGCTACGACATCGTCGTGCCGACCAGCAACTATGCGGGCAAGCAGATCGCAGCCGGCATCTTCGCGCCGCTCGACAAGTCGAAGCTGCCGAACCTCAAGTACCTCGATCCGCAACTGATGGCGCTCGTCGCCGGCGCCGACCCGGGCAACAAGTTCTCGGTGCCCTGGGCGTACGGCACGACCGGCCTCGCATACAACCTGACGAAGGCGCAGCAGGCACTCGGCAAGGTGCCGCTCGACAACTGGGACATCCTGTTCAAGCCGGAAAACCTGTCGAAGCTGAAGACCTGCGGCGTGTCGGTGCTCGACGCGCCCGACCAGATGTTCGCAGCGGCGCTGCACTACATCGGCAAGGATCCGATGAGCACGAACCCGGCCGACTACAAGGCCGCGATGGAAGTGCTGAAGAAGATCCGCCCGTACATCACGCAATTCAACTCGTCGGGCTACATCAACGATCTGGTCGGCGGCGACATCTGCTTCGCGTTCGGCTGGTCGGGCGACGTCGTGATCGCGAAGCATCGCGCGATGGAAGCGAAGAAGCCGTACAAGATCGAGTACTACATTCCGAAGGGCGGCGCGCCGGTCTGGTTCGACGTGATGGCGATCCCGAAGGACGCGAAGGACAAGGATGCCGCGCTGCAGTGGATCAACTACATCGAGGATCCGAAGGTGCACGCGGCGATCACGAACGCCGTGTACTACCCGAGCGCGAACGCCGAGGCCCGCAAGTACGTGCGCCCTGACGTCGCGAACGACCCGGCGGTCTACCCGCCGGCCGACGTCGTGAAGACGCTGTTCCTGCTCAAGCCGCTGCCGCCGGAAATCCAGCGTCTGCAGACGCGTCTGTGGACCGAGCTGAAATCGGGCCGCTGAAGCGAGCCGAAGCGAGCCGGCAGTCATGAAGCCCCTGGGTGCCCCCGGGGGCTTTTTCGTCAAACGCAGGAGAGAAGCAGCAGATCATGAATAGCCAGTCGGGTGCGCCGGTCGCGGGTGCGCCGTCCTTCGTTCCTTCGTCCGGCGCGGATGCGCGCGCCGAGAACTTTGTCCAGATCGTCGACGTCGTCAAGAAATTCGGCGAGACCGAGGTGGTGCGCAACGTGAACCTCACGGTGCGCCAGGGCGAGCTGTTCGCGCTGCTCGGCAGTTCGGGTTCCGGCAAGTCGACGCTCTTGCGGATGCTCGCGGGCCTCGAGACGGTCACGTCGGGCAAGATCCTGATCGACGGCGAGGACCTCGCGCAGATGCCGCCGTACAAGCGGCCCGTGAACATGATGTTCCAGTCGTATGCGCTGTTTCCGCACATGTCGGTCGAATCGAACGTCGCGTTCGGCCTGAAGCAGGAAGGCACGCCGAAGGCCGAGCTGAAGGAGCGTGTGGCCGCGGCGCTCGACCTCGTGCAGATGGGCAAGTACGCGAAGCGCAAGCCGCACCAGCTGTCGGGCGGCCAGCAGCAGCGCGTCGCGCTCGCGCGTTCGCTCGTGAAGCGTCCGAAGGTGCTGCTGCTCGACGAGCCGATGTCCGCGCTCGACAAGCAGATTCGCCAGCGCACGCAGATCGAGCTCGTCAACATCCTGAAGAAGGTCGGCGTCACCTGCATCATGGTCACGCACGACCAGGAAGAAGCGATGACGATGGCGAACCGGCTCGCCGTGATGAGCGAAGGGCAGATCGTGCAGATCGGCTCGCCGAACGACGTCTACGAATATCCGAACAGCCGCTTCTCGGCCGAGTTCATCGGCTCGACCAACCTGTTCGACGGCGTCACCGTCGAGGACGAACCCGATCACGTGTACATCGAATCGCCGGAGCTGCCGAGCCGGCTTTACGTGAGCCACGGGATCACGGGCCCGCTCGGGATGCCGGTCACGGTGTCGGTGCGCCCCGAACGGATCGCGCTCACGCGCAAGCCGCCCGAAGGCGCGTTCAACTGGGCGCACGGCAAGATCAGCAACGTCGCGTACATGGGCGGCTATTCGCTGTATCACGTGCTGCTCGACGCGGGCAAGACGGTGATCGCGAACGTGTCGAGCCTCGCGATCACCGAGCTCGAGACGCCGGCGCTCGGCGACGAAATCTACGTGCGCTGGAGCGCGACGGCAGGCGTGGTGCTGACGTCATGAGCACGCTCAAGTCCCTGCTCGCATGGCCCGTGCGGCGCTTCAACCTGACGGGCGGCTCCGCGGTCGTCGCGGGGCCATACACGTGGCTCGTGCTGTTCTTCCTCGTGCCGTTCGTGCTGGTCGTGAAGATCAGCTTCGCGGAGCTGCAGCTCGGCATTCCGCCGTATACGGAACTCGCGTCCTACACCGACGGCGTGGTGCACATCGCGCTGAACCTGTCGCACTACGCGTTCCTGTTTACGGACAGCCTGTATTTCGCGACCTACGTTAACTCGGTTTGGGTGGCCGCGATCACGACGCTGCTGTGTCTGCTGCTCGGCTATCCGATGGCGTACTACATCGCGCGCTCGAACCCCGCGTCCCGCAACCTGCTGATGATGGGCGTGATGCTGCCGTTCTGGACGTCGTTCCTGATCCGCGTGTACGCCTGGATCGGGATCCTGAAGAACAACGGGCTGCTGAACAATTTCCTGATGTGGATCGGGCTCACCCATACGCCGATCGAGCTGTATCGCACGAACTATGCGGTGTACATCGGGATGGTCTATTCGTACCTGCCGTTCCTCGTGATGCCGCTGTACGCGCACCTCGTGAAGATGGACCTGCGCCTGCTCGAAGCCGCGTACGACCTCGGCGCGAAGCCGTGGAAGGCGTTCGTGCAGATCACGCTGCCGCTGTCGAAGAACGGGATCATCGCGGGCTGCCTGCTGGTGTTCATTCCGGCGGTCGGCGAGTACGTGATTCCGGAACTGCTCGGCGGCGCGAACACGCTGATGATCGGCCGCGTGATGTGGAACGAGTTCTTCAACAACGCCGACTGGCCGATGGCGTCGGCCGTGACCTGCGCGATGGTGCTGCTGCTGCTCGTGCCGATGGCGATGTTCCAGCACTTCCAGGCGAAGGAGCAGGAGGGCCGCCGTCGATGAAGCCGAATCGTTACCTGCAGTTCGCGGCACTGTTCGCCGGCTTCGCGTTCCTGTACATCCCGATCGTCAGCCTGATCGTCTATTCGTTCAACGAGTCGAAGCTCGTCACCGTGTGGTCGGGTTTCTCGCTGCGCTGGTACTCGGCGCTCGTGCAGGACGATGAACTGCTGACCGCCGCATGGCTGTCGCTGAAGATCGGCGTGATGACCGCGTTCGCGTCGGTGTTCATCGGCACGTGGGCCGGCTTCGTGCTCGCGCGCATGGGCCGCTTTCGCGGCTTCGCGCTGTTCAGCGGGATGATCAACGCGCCGCTCGTGATTCCCGAGGTGATCCAGGGGATCTCGCTGCTGCTGCTGTTCATCGAACTGGCGAAGTGGATCGGCTGGCCGGCCGAGCGCGGCGTGTTCACGATCTGGCTCGGCCACGTGATGCTGTGCATCTCGTACGTCGCAATCATCGTGCAGTCGCGCGTGCGCGAGTTGAACCCGTCGCTCGAGGAAGCCGCGCTCGATCTGGGTGCGACGCCGCTGAAGGTGTTCTTCACGATCACGCTGCCGCTGATCTCGCAGGCGTTGATCGCGGGCTGGCTGCTGTCGTTTACGTTGTCGATCGACGACCTCGTGCTGTCGGCGTTCCTGTCGGGCCCGGGCTCGACGACGCTGCCGCTCGTCGTGTTTTCGCGCGTGCGCCTCGGCCTGAATCCGGAGATGAACGCGCTCGCGACGTTGTTCATCATCGCGGTGACGGCCGGCGTCGTGATCGCGAACTTCGTGATGCTGCGTCAGGAGCGCAAGCGGATGGCCGCGTTCGCGACCTGACGCACCGGTTGCCGACGCAACGAAAAACGCCCGGCGCCGACGATCAGTCGGGCCGGGCGTTTTGTCTGGCCGATGCAGGTTGGAGGTTACGCGCCGAATGCGGCCTTCGCCAGCAGCCCGAGCGCGACGCACACGAGGACGGCCGCGAAGCCGACCTGCACGTGTCGCGCGGACAGATGCCGCGACGCGCCGCGACCGGCCGCCATGCCGATGGCCGTCGCGACCGTGAACCACAGCATCATGTCCAGCGGCGCGCGCGTGCCCGACACCAGCGTCGCGAACACGCCGCCGGTGCCGACCAGCGCGATCACCATCAGCGACGTCGCGACCACGCCGTGCATCGACACGTTCGTGAACTTGCGCAGCATCGGCACGATCACGAACCCGCCGCCGACGCCGAGCAGCCCCGTCATCAGGCCCGTCACCGCGCCGGTCGACGCGAGCGCGAGACCGACCGGCCAGGACCACACGAGCCGGCCCGTGTCGGGATTCACGCGGCCGACGCACAGCCGCGACTCGTCCGCGTCGCCGGGCGCGTTGCGCAGCGCCTGCCGCAGCAGGCGGACAGCGACGACCAGCATCGTCAGCGCGAACAACGCCAGCAGCACGTGTTGCGGCAGCACGTGCGCGAGCTTCACGCCGAGCGTCGTGAGCGGCACGCCTGCCACGGCCATCAGCAGCGCCGCGCGGTAGCGCACGAGCCCGCGGCGAAAGCCTTCGAGCGCACCGAGCGCGGCGCTGCCCGCCACCGCGACGAGCGCGACGGGCGTGGCCTGCTGCATCGGCCAGCCCATCCCGACGACGAGCGCGGGCACCGCGAGAATGCCGCCGCCCGCGCCGGTGAGGCCGAGCACGGCGCCGACGAAGCCGCCCAGTACGAGGGAAATCAGCATGGCGTCATCCGGTGGGTCAACGTGCGATCGCGGGTTTCGCAAGCCATTCACGGCCCTTGAGCATCGCCTTCCAGTAGATCGGCGGCAGCACGCGCTCCTTGAGCAGCCATGCCAGCCGCGACGGGCGCTTGCCGTCGATCAGCCAGGAGGGGAACGTCGGCGCGACCTTGCCGCCGTACAGGAATTCCGCGAGCACGATCTTGCCGCGCTCGACGGTGAGCGGGCACGAGCCGTAGCCGTCGTAAGTGGCATGGCCTTGCGCGCGGCCGAGCGACGCGAGCACGTTGTGCGCGACGACGGGCGCCTGCTTGCGGGCGGCCGCGGCGGTTTTCGCGTTGGTCGTATTGGTGACGTCGCCGAGCGCGAATACGCTCTCGAACTGCTTGTGGCGCAGCGTCGCCGGATCGACGTCGATCCAGCCGGCCGCGTCGGCAAGCGGGCTCGCGCGCACGAAATCGGGCGCCTTCTGCGGCGGCACGACGTGGATCATGTCGAACGCGCGCTCGATGGTCTCGGTGCCGCCGCCGGGCAGCGTGCGCGTGAACGTCGCGCGTCGCGCCGGCCCGTCGATCGCGACGAGGTTGTGGCCGAACGACAGCGCGATGTCGTAGCTTTTCACGTACTCCATCAGCGCAGGCACGTAGTCGGCGACTCCGAACAGCGCGCCGCCTGCGTTCAGGAATTCGACGTTCGCCGTGCCGAGGCGGCCGGTGCGCCGCCAGTGATCGCACGACAGGTACATCGCCTTTTGCGGCGCGCCCGCGCACTTGATCGGCATCGGCGGCTGCGTGAAAAGCGCATTGCCGCCGCGGAACGCCTGCACCAGTTCCCACGTGTACGGTGCGAGATCGTAGCGGTAGTTCGACGTCACGCCGTTGCGGCCGAGCGTGTCGGCGAGACCGTCGATCGCGTGCCAGTCGAGCTTGAGCCCCGGGCACACGACGAGTTTGCGGTAGCCGATGCGCCGGCAGCCGTCGAGCACGACCGTGTGCGCGTCGGGTTCGAAGCCGGCGACGGCGGCCTGGATCCATTTCACGCCGCGCGGCAGCAGGTCGGCAATCCGGCGCGCGGTCGTTTCCGGCTGGAACACGCCGGCCCCGACCATCGTCCAGCCGGGCTGGTAGTAGTGGGTATCGGCCGGGTCGATCACCGCGATATCGAGCGACGCGTCGCGTGCGAGCAGGCTCGATGCGACCGCGACGCCGGCCGCGCCCGCACCGACGATCACGATGTCGTGCCGCGCGTCGACGGCCGGCGCGGCGTACCGGCCGCCCTGTACGAGGCGCGACGCGAGTGCGCTGAGGTCGTAGCCGGCCGCGGCGGCCGTCGCGACGATGTCGTTCAGCGGGCGCAGGCCGGCTTGCGACAGCGCCCACAGCGTCGCCGAGCGCGTGCCGCTGCGGCAGTACGCGAGTAGCGGGCCGGCGAGCGACGCGACGAGCGCGCCGAACTGCGCGGCCTGGTCGTCGGTGACCTTGCCCGTATCGACGGGCAGGTAATGCACGGCGATGCCGAGCGGCGCGGCGGCGGTGCGGATCTCGGCGACGGTCGGCTGGTCGGCGCCTTCGCCGTCGGGGCGGTTGCAGATGATCGCGCGGATGCCGACCGCACGCAGCGCGGGCAGGTCGGTCGCGGCGATCTGGGGTGAGACCGACAGCGTGTCGGTCAGCTTGCGGATGTTCATGTCGGGGATTCTCCGGTCGCGGCTGCGGCTTAGATCGCGTCGAGCGGGATCTTCAGGTAGCGCACGCCATTGTTTTCGGGTTCGGGCAGGTGGCCGGCGCGCATGTTGACCTGCACGGACGGCAGCATCAGCACGGGCATGTCGAGCGTCGCGTCGCGCGCGGTGCGCATGTCGACGAACGCGTCCTCGGTCACGCCGTCCTTCACGTGCACGTTCGCGCGGCGCTGCTCGGCGACGGTCGTCACGTACTGCACGTCGCGACCGCCCGGCTGGTAGTCGTGGCACAGATACAGGCGCGTGTCCGGCGGCAATGCCAGCACGCGTGCGATCGAGCGGTACAGCGTGCGTGCGTCGCCGCCGGGGAAGTCGCAGCGGGCCGTGCCGTAGTCGGGCATGAACAGCGTGTCGCCGACGAAGGCCGCGCGCCGCGTCGCGTCGTCGACGCAGTAGGTCAGGCACGCGGGCGTATGGCCCGGCGTGTGCAGCGCGCGGATCGTCAGCGTGCCGAGCGCGAGCGTGTCGCCGTCGTCGACGAGCCGGTCGAACTGGCTGCCGTCCTGCGCGAAGCCGGGGCCGGCGTTGAACAGCGTGCCGAACACGTGCTGCACGCGGCGCACGTGCGAGCCGATCGCGATCCGGCCGCCGACGTGCGCCTTCAGGTACGGCGCGGCCGACAGATGGTCGGCATGCACGTGCGTCTCCAGTAGCCAGTGCACGGTCGCGCCGAGTTCGGCGACGCGCGCGATCAACCGGTCGGCGCTGGCCGTGTGCGTGCGGCCGGATTTCGGATCGTAGTCGAGCACGCTGTCGATCAACGCGCACGCGCGGCTCGCCGTATCGAGCAGCAGATAACTGACGGTGTGGGTCGCCGGGTCGAAAAAGCCTTCGACCGACAGCGTGGGAGTAGGGCTCACGGGAATGTCCTCGATCGGGTTCTGCATCTGCAATCGGGAATCTCATGATCAAGAAGCGTGCCAATCGGCAACGTCGTGCACGAAGATGTAGCAGGTAATTGATTTGGCTCGACTTTTCGATGCGATCGAGACGATCTGCCACGGCTGGGGGCGCGCTGCTGCCCATGTGGACTGCCACTTCTGGCAGTGTCGTGGCAGAATTGGCAGTCGACCTGGCAGCCCGTCCGGTCATCCGCTTTCGAGCCTCCGCATGCATCCGCACGACACCATTCCGATCGTTCCCGCGCCGCCGCGCGATGTGATGCCCGACGTGCGCGCGCTCGTCGCGTATCTCGAGCACGACCCGCAGCCGATGATCGTCGTCGATCCCGATTACCGCATCCTCGCAGCGAACGATGCGTATCGTCGCCAGTTCGGCGTGGCGGGCGTCGAGCACGTGGGCCGGCACTGCTTCCAGGTGTCGCATCACTACGACGTGCCGTGCGACCAGGCCGGCGAGCATTGCCCGATGAAGCAGGCGCGCGAATCGCGCAGCCTGAACCGCGTGCTGCACATCCACCATACGCCGCGCGGCCCCGAGCACGTCGACGTCGAACTGCGGCCGATCTTCGATGCGAGCGGCACCGTGATCGCATACGTCGAGCGGCTGACGACGGTGCGCAGTGCGTCGGCGCAGCCGAGCGCGGAAGGGCTCGTCGGCGGCGCCGACGCGTTCAATGCGGCGCTCGGCGCGCTGCAGCGGGTCGCGCCGTCGACGCTGCCCGTGCTGCTGCTCGGCGAGTCAGGCACCGGCAAGGAATTGTTCGCACGGGCGTTGCACGAGGCGAGCGATCGCGCGATGGGGCCGTTCGTGGTCGTCGATTGCTCGGGGATCGCCGAGACGCTGTTCGAAAGTGAGCTGTTCGGCTACGAGAAGGGCGCCTTTACCGGCGCGAACCAGCGCAAGCCGGGCCTCGTCGAGACCGCGCAGGGCGGCACGCTGTTTCTCGACGAGATCGGCGACGTGCCGCTGCCGATGCAGGTGAAGCTGCTGCGGCTGATCGAGTCGGGGACGTTCCGGCGCGTCGGCGGCGTCGAGGCGCTGCGCGCGGATTTCCGGCTCGTCGCGGCGACGCACAAGCCGCTGCGCGAGATGATCGACGACGGCCGGTTCCGACAGGACCTGTACTACCGGATCAACGCGTTTCCGATTCCGCTGCCCGCGCTGCGCGAACGGCGCGGCGACGTGGCGCTGCTGGCCGAATCGATCCTGCGGCGGATCGCGAATGCGCGCGCCGGCGCGGGCGATGCCGGGGCGCGGCCGTTCGTGCTGAGCGAGCGCGCACGCGCGTGCCTCGACGCGTACGCGTGGCCCGGCAACATCCGCGAGCTGCGCAACGTGCTCGAGCGCGCGTGCCTGTTCGCGGACGACGGGACGATTCGCGTCGAGCATCTGCCGGCCGAGCTGGTCGCGGCATCGGCGGCGCCGCGCACGCGCGCGGCGGAATCGCGCGGCATGCCGGACGCGGAGCTCGTGCGCATTGCCGGCACGTTCGAAGGCACGCGCAAGGCGCTGGCCGAGCACGTCGGGATGAGCGAGCGGACGCTGTATCGGCGGATGAAGGCGCTCGGGATCGGGATGCGCGGCGGGTGAGCGCAGCGTAGCGTCGTGGTACCTGGCGGCCACAGGCGGCTTTGTCGATAATGGCGCGTTCGATTCCAACGTCATCGCCGATGAAGAGCCATCTCCTTTCCCGCTGCATGTTTCTGGCCGCCGCTGCGCTGGCCAACCCGGCGCAGGCTGCCGAATATGCGTGGACCGATGCGCTGGGCGCGCATGCGGTGACATTCGCCCGGACCGAGTCCGGCGACGACGTGCAGCTCAAGGTATCCGCGACACTCGACGGCCGGCCCGACTGGACGGTGCGCGACTATGTGAAGGAATGCCCGGTCGACGTCATCCTCGACGTCGTGCCGGCTTCGGTCGAGATGACCGACCTGCTCGGCAACGGTCGCAAGCAGTTCCTGTTCGCATACAAGATTGGCTGCCGCGGCGACGTCAGCGCGGACCAGGTCAAGTACTTCCTGATCGACCAGGGGACGAAATACGTGCTGCGCGGCGAGGAGACCGTCACGGTCAAAGGCAAGTTCATGGACGGCGGTGCGGCACCCGCGCCGAGTGCGGACCTGAAGGCGCAGCCCGTGTTCCTGCGCTACATGACGAAGCACTGGCATGCGATCAGCCTGCAGGACTATCGTTGAGTGCCCGGGCTGGCGGGTGGTTCAGTGCATGTCGATCACGCTGAGGGTGCGACGACAGTGCTCTGACACGACGGCTCGCCGGGCGGCGCGCGAAACCGCCACGCGCCGTCCGCGACGTCGACGTCGTGCGATCAGCGTGCGGGCGCGAGTTGCGCCATCGCCTCGCGCATGAAGCCGAGCAGCGTGCCGTCGACCCATGCGTCCTTCGTCAGCACCGGCTCGGTCATCATCGCCTTGCGGAATTTCGCATGCGTGGCGGGATCGTGGCCAGCATAGCTGCAGAACAGGTCGAGCCAGCGTTTCGCGAGCGCACGGCCTTCCGGCGAATCGGGCTGTGCACCGGCCTCGATCGCATCGCGCGCGTCCGCCATCAACTGCGGCCACTCCATCGCGCGCTCGCCATAGTGCGCTCGCATGAAACGGATTTCGTCCGGCGCCAGATACGTCTCGAAGATCCGCATCTTGGTCTCGGCCACCGCTTTCAGCACATAGTCGCGCAACCCGGTCGAGATGCCGATCTGCGCCTGCATCGACGGCTCGCGCTCGTGCATCAGGTTCAGCTTGGCCAGCAGGCGCGGATCGTTGTTCGTGTCGCGCACGAGCAGCGTCATCCAGCGATCGGCGAGCGCGCGCGCTTGCTCGTCCTCGGGCGGCACGCCCGCGTCGTGCAGTGCCCGCACGTCGGCGACGAGCGCGATCCATTCCGCGTCGCCGGTCTGGCTCTTGCGGTACATCGGCAGGCGCGCGAGTTCTTCCTCGGAAAAATATTGGTCGTACACGGTCATCAACTCCAGTGTGATGAGCCAGTCGGCCAGCTCCGGCTCCGCGCCCGCGGCGAGCTGCGCGTGCAGATGCACGAGCCGTTCGCGCAGCTGCGCGGTTTGCGCAAGCTGGTGGTCGAGCGACGCGATCTGCTTAGCGACGAGCTCGACGAGCGGCGTGCCGGGCTGGTTCAGGTGGTCGCCGATTTCGGCGAGCGACAGTCCGAAGCGACGCAGGGTCTGGATCTTGTGGAGCCGGGCGATGTCGTCGCGGTCGTACAGCCGGTAGCCGTTGTCGGCACGCGCCGAAGGCGTCAGCAAGCCGATCGCGTGATAGTGATGAAGCGTGCGGACGGTCAGTCCGCTCCGCTTCGCCAGTTCTCCCACTTTCAGCCGCATGGTGTCCTCCGTTCGGTGCGCACACTGGAGTCTCGAACGTTACGCTACGTGAGGGTCAAGCGGAAGATCGCACATCGGCGCGCGGGGTGGCTCCGCGCGCCGTCGGCCCGACACGAAGGGCGCGTGATGTCGTTATTGCGGTGACGGCGGCGCGTCGGGTATGCCCGTGCTTGCCTGGGCGCCGGGGGTGTTTTGATCCACGTTGCCGGCTGCGTCGGCTTTCCCGGCCTTCGCGGCGTTGCCGGCCGGGGCGACCGGCGACGTGCCCATCGCCTGGTAGAGCCGCGCGGTGTCGGCGAAGCGCGCGCCGGTCGCGCGGATCTCGTCGAGCCGCGCATTGCGGTACTGCAGTTCGCTCGCACGCGCGGCCGACGGCGGCAACGCGCCGAGCCGCACGCGGGCGGCCGCGTCGTCGTAGGCGCCGCGCGCGGACAGCGCGGCGCGCGACGACGCATCGAGCGCTTCCGCATCGTGCTCCAGCGCGGCGAGCGAATCGGCGACGTTCTGGAACGCGGCCAGCACGGTCTGCTTGTACTGGTCGACCGCGGCCTCGTAGGTCGCCTTGGCCGCCCGGCGCTGCGCGAGCAGTGCACCGCCGTGGAACAGCGGCTGGCTCAGCGACGCACCGACGTTCCAGATCGCGCCGGCGCCCGACAGCATCGCCGGCCAGCTGAAGCCGCCTTTGCCCAGCGCCGCCGACAGCGACAGTTGCGGGAACATCTGCGCGGTCGCGACGCCGACTTCGGCGGCGGCCGCCTTCAGCCCCGCATCGGCGGCCTGGACGTCGGGGCGGCTTTGTAGCAGGACCGACGGCACGACCACGGGCACCTGCGTGGGCAGGTGCAGGTCGGCGAGCGTGAGATCGGCGGGCGGTTGGTCGGGGGTACGGCCGATCAGCACAGCGAGCGCATGGCGCGCCGAGTCACGCTGCTGGCGCAGCGCGGGCAGGCTGGCCGCGAACGTGTCCGCGCTCTGCTGCGCGGTCAGCGCGTCGCTGCGCGATGCCGAACCGAGCGCATAGCGGCGCTGCGCGTCGTGCGCCTGGTCGTTCGCGAGCGCGACGAGCCGCTCGGTCGTCGCGATCTGCGCGTTGAGCACCGAGACCGTGATCGATGCGGTGACGATGTTCGCGGCGAGCGCGCGCCGCGCCGATTCGAGCTGGAACGCGCTGACGTCGACGCGTTTGGCGAGCGCGCGGTTCGCGAAGCGCGCCGCGCCGAACAGGTCGATCGTGTAGCTCGCCTGCAGTTGTCCGACGAAGGTGTCGTACAGCAGCGTCGGCGCGCCGAGCGCCGGAATCGGTACGCCCAGCGCGCGCTGGCGCGTGGCCTGCCCGCCCGCATCGATCGACGGCAGCATCGAACTGCCGATCTGCCCGCGCAACTGTTCGCGCGCGGCATCGAGCGAATGCGACGCCGCGCCGAGCGTCGGGCTGTTGCGCAGCCCTTCGTCGACGAGCGCGTTCAGCGCATCGGAGCGGTACTGCGTCCACCAGTCGGGCACGGGTTGCGCGCCGACCTCGAACTGCTGCGCGACGCCTTGCGCGGCAACCGTCTGCTGCACTTGCGGCGTGGCGCCGTAGTGGGCGGGCGACGGCATCGGGGGCGGCTCGCCGCTCGGCGCGAACCATGCGCAGCCGGCGAGCGGGCCGGCGAGGGTCGCGGCCGCGAGCGCCCGTGCGGCCTTCGTTTTCAGGTTCATCGACAATTCCATGATCAGGCTCCCGACGGCGCGGCAGGCGTGCTGCCGTCGGTGGGCGGGCCGTCGCGCGGATCGCGTTCGTCGCGCTTTACGCGGAACCACGTGGCGTACAGCGCGGGCAGGTAGAACAGCGTCAGCACGGTCGCGCTCGTGATCCCGCCCATCAGCGCGGTGGCCATCGGCCCGAAGAAGTTCGAGCGCAGCAGCGGGATCAGCGCGAGCACGGCGGCCGCGGCGGTCAGCGTGATCGGTCGGAAGCGTCGCACGGTCGCGCCGACGATCGCGTCGAAGCGTCCGTGGCCGGCGGCGATGTCCTGCTCGATCTGGTCGACCAGAATCACCGAGTTGCGCATGATGATCCCGAACATCGCGATCACACCGAGCATCGCGACGAAGCCGAACGGCTGGCCGAACAGCAGCAGCGTGCCGACCACGCCGATCAGGCCGAGCGGCGCGGTGAGCACGACCATCAGCACGCGCGAGAAGCTCTGCAACTGGATCATCAGCAGCGTGAACACGGCGATCGCCATCAGCGGCATCTGCGCGTTGATCGATGCCTGCGCTTTCGCGCTTTCCTCGACCGACCCGCCGATGTTGATCTGATAGCCGACCGGCAGTTGCGCACGCAACGCATTCAGCTTCGCGTCGATCGCATGCGTCACGTCGATGCCCTGCGCGCCGGCGCGCACGTCGGACTGCACGGTGATGGTCGGCTGGCGGTCGCGCTCCCACACGACACCGTATTCGAGCGTCGGCGTGAAGCGGCCGAGCGAGCCGAGCGGCACCGGACCGTTCGGCGTCGGCATCGCGAGGCCCGCGAGCCGGGCCGGATCGACGCGGTCCGCGCGCGGCGCGCGCAGATCCACCGCGATCAGCTTGTCGCGTTCGCGATACTGCGTGACGGTGGTGCCGGACAGGGTCATCGCGAGGAAGCTCGACACGTCCTGCGACGTGACGTTCAACTCGCGCGCCTTCTTCTGGTCGAGCTCGAAGCGCACCGAGCGCTCGGCGGGCTCGTCCCAGTCGAACTGCACGTTGACCGCGCGCGCGTCGCCGCGCATCGTCGCCGCCACCTTCTCGGCGATCGAGCGTACCGTTGCAATATCGTCGCCGCTCACGCGGAACTGCACCGGGTAGCCGACGGGCGGCCCGTTCTCGAGCCGCGACAGGCGCCAGCGCACGGCCGGAAACTGGTTGCGCAGCGTGGTTTCGAGCCAGGTCGCGAGCTTTTCGCGATCCTCGACCGATTTCGCGGTGACGACGAACTGCGAGAAGTTCGGCAACTGAAGCTGCTGGTCGAGCGGCAGGTAGAAGCGCGGTGCGCCGCTGCCGACGAAGTTCACCGAATGATCGATCTCGGGTCGCCTGTCGAGCACCTTTTCCAGGCGCTCCGTTTCGCGCAGCGTCGCCGCGAACGACGCGCCTTCGGGCAGCCGCAGGTCGACCAGCAGCTCGGGACGGTCGGAGCTCGGGAAGAACTGCTGCGGCACGAGCGTGAAGCCCATCAGCGCGACGACGAAGAGGGCGCCGGTGATCAGCAGCACGACGAAGCGCCGCTCGATGCACCAGTCGATCCAGCCGCGCAGCCGCGTGTAGAAGCGCGTGTCGTAGATGTCGTGCTCGTGATCGTCCGGCAGATGCGCCTCGTGCGCGTGCTTCTTGCGCTCGGGCAGCAGGTGATAGCCGAGCAGCGGAATCAGCACGACGGCCGCGAACCACGACGCGATCAGCGCGATCGCCGACACCTCGAAGATCGAGCGCGTGTATTCGCCGGTGCTCGATTTCGCGAGGGCGATCGGCAGGAAGCCCGATACCGTGACGAGCGTGCCGGTCAGCATCGGAAACGCGGTGCTGGTGTAGGCGAACGCGGCGGCGCGGGCGCGGCTGTAGCCCTGCTCGAGCTTCACGGCCATCATCTCGACCGCGATGATCGCATCGTCGACGAGCAGCCCGAGCGCGAGCACCAGCGTGCCGAGCGACACCTTGTGCAGCCCGATGTCGAACAGGTACATGAAGAGCGCGGTGACGGCGAGCACGACCGGAATCGAGATCACCACGACCATTCCGGTGCGCAGCCCGAGCGACACGAGGCTCACGACCAGCACGATCGCGACCGCTTCGGCGACGGCTTCGAGGAAGTCGTCGACCGAATGCGCCACCGCATGCGGCATGCTCGACACCAGCGTCAGCTTCAGGCCGGCCGGCAATTGCGCCTGCAGATCCTTCGATTCGGCGTCGAGTGCCTTGCCGAGCCGGATCACGTCGCCGCCGGGCTGCATCGTCACGCCGATGCCGAGCACCGCATGACCGTTCGCACGCATCTGCGTGACGGGCGGATCGTCGTAGCCGCGCTTCACGGTGGCCAGGTCGCCAAGCCGGAACGTGCGGCCGTTGATACGGATCAGCGTGTCGGCGATCGCCGCGACGTTGTCGAACTGGCCGCTCGGCCGCACGAACACGCGATCGTCGGCGGTGGTCAGCGCGCCGGCCGACGAGATGTCGTTCTGCGCGTTGATCGCCTGTCCGAGCTGTTGCGGCGAGATGCCGAGGCGCGTGAGCTGCGCGTTGTCGGCCTCGATGAAGATGCGCTGGTCGGGGTCGCCGAAGTAGTCGACCTTGCCGACGCCCGGCACGCGCAACAGCACCGTGCGCAACTGGTCCGCGTAATCGTGAAGCTGCGCGGGCGTGAAGCCGTCGCCTTCGAGCGTCCAGATGTTGGTGTAGACGTCGCCGAACTCGTCGTTGAAGAACGGGCCCTGCACGCCTGACGGCAGCGTATAGCCGATGTCGCCGACCTTCTTGCGGATCTGGTACCAGGTCTCGGGCACGTCCTTCACGGGCGCCGAATCCTTCATCGTGAAGAAGATCAGCGATTCGCCGGGGCGCGAATAGCTGCGCAGGAAGTCGATGGCCGGCGTTTCCTGCAGCTTGCGGCCGATCCGGTCGGTCACCTGCTCCTGCACCTGGCGCGCGCTCGCGCCGGGCCAGAACGTGCGGATCACCATCACGCGGAACGTGAACGGCGGGTCTTCGGATTGCGCGAGGCGGGTGTACGCGAGGATGCCCGCGAGCGTCGCGAGCGCGATCAAGTAGACGACCAGCGCCTGGTGGCGCAGCGCCCACGCCGACAGGTTGAACCGGCCTTCTTCACGGGAGCCGCTCATGACGCGAAGTCCTCCGGATGCAGCGGCGCGATCGCGCGCACTTTCTCCCCCGCGCTGACCGTGTGCACGCCCTGCAGCACGACGCGCTCGCCCGGCTGCAGCCCGTGCGACACGGTGACGGTGCGTTCGTTGAAGCGCGCGACGTCGACACGGCGCAGCTCGAGCGTGTCGTCCTTCGCGCGCACGATCCATACGGCCGGATGCGGGCCGTCATGGAACAGCGCGGTCGCGGGCAGCGTGATGGTCACTGCGTTGCCGGCGGCCGGCGCGCCGTCGAACGCGACGTTCGCGGTCATCCCGAGACGGACGGCCGGATCGGGCGCGGCGAGCGTGAGTTTCACGCGATACGTGCGGCTTTGCGGATCGGCGGCCGGTGCGATTTCGCGCACCTTGGCCGCGAACTGGCGGCCCGGCAGCGACGGCAGCGTGATGCTGGCCGCGTGACCGGGCGCGAGCGACGCGAGCGCGGCCTCGGGCACGTCGCTGACGACGTCGACGTCGCCCGACCAGGCGAGCTGGTAGACGGCCTGGCCGGCCGACACGTTCTGGCCGGTGTCGGCCTGTTCGGCGGTGATGGTGCCCGCGTGATCGGCGACGAGCGTCGCATAGCGGAGCTGGTTCTTCGCGAGCGCGAGCTGCTGCTGCGCCTGGTCGCGCTGCGCAAGCGCCGACGTGTAGCTGTTCTCGGTCTGCTCGAGCTGTGCGGTCGCGATCAGGTTCTCGCGCGCCTGCGCGCGATCGCGGTCGAGCTGCTGTTTCGCGAACGCGAGGCCGTGCGACGCGGCATCGAGCTGCGCCTGCGCGCTCGCGGCGTTCTTCTCGACGTCGGACGGATCGAGCAGTGCGACGACCTGGCCGGCCTTTACCGTATCGCCGAGCCGCACCTTGCGCTCGACGATCTTGCCTGCGATGCGGAACGACAGCGGCGTCGCGTAGCGCGGCTGGATCTCGCCGGGCAGCGTGTGCGCGGGCGCTGCATCGTCGGCATGCGCTGGCAGCGCGACGACGGGGCGCGGCGCGGGCGGCGCGGCCTCCTTCGGATGGCAGGCGGCGAGGACGAGCGCGGCGCCGAGCAGCAGCGCGGCGCGGGAACCGGAGCGATTCACGAAACCCCCAGATCAGGTGTGAGCGGAACGAAGCCGGCAAGCGCGACGGGCGCTTGCCCCGAGTGGCGCCGGCCTCGGCGCGCACGAACAGAGCCGAACGAGGTCGTTCGGAAACTGCGGTGGATTCTAATACACACATGTATCCAAATGCAAAAATGAATCCGAAAGGGAGTTGGTGCTAGACTGCGCGACATGAAACCACAGCGCCTAACTCGCGAGCAGAGCAGGGACCAGACGCGCGAACGTCTGCTGAATGCCGCACACAGGATTTTTATGAAGAAAGGCTATGTCGCCGCGAGCGTCGAGGACATCGCGGCGGCAGCCGGCTATACACGCGGCGCGTTCTATTCGAATTTCCGCAGCAAGTCGGAGCTGCTGCTCGAACTGCTCGCGCGCGACCATGATTCGGTACGGGCCGATTTCGAAGCGATCTTCGAGGGAGGCGGCCCGCGCGAGCAGATGGAGTCGATGGCGCTCGCGTACTACCGGACGCTGTTTCGCGACGACGAATATTCGCTGCTGTGGGGCGAGGCAAAGCTGCAGGCGGCGCGCGACGCGAAGTTTCGCGTGCGCTTCAATCAGTTCCTGCACGGCAAGCGGCTGCAGATGGCCGAATTCATCCAGCGCTTCGCCGAGCGCGCGGGCACGCCGCTGCTGTTGCCGGCCGAGACGCTCGCGTTCGGCCTGATGTGCCTGTGCGACGGCGTGCAGTCGTTTTACACAGCTGATCCGCAGCACGTGTCGGCCGACGCGGCCGAATCGGTGCTCGCAGGGTTCTTCGCACGGGTCGTGCTGGGGCGCGCGCCGGACTGAGCGTTCAGGCGCGCGGCGCGTAGTTTAGGGGGGTGTTCGCCGAGGATGCGGGGCGCAGCGCACGCAACACCGGGTCGCGTGCACCGAGCCCGTCAGCGCTCGCCCGTCATCCGCCGGTACGCGTCGAGCAGCGAGGTCTTGTAGACCACGCCCGCGAGCGTCGGCTCGGCTTCGCTTTCGATCACCGGCAGCCGTTCGCCCTGGAACGCCATGAAACGTTCGAGCGCGGTCGCGAGCGGCATGTCGGGCGTGAGCAGCGGAAACGGCGTATGCACGTAGTGCGCGGCCGTCTTGTCGGTCGTGTCGCGCTTGTCGAGCAGGTCGGACGTGATGTCCTTCAGCGCGACCGCGCCGCGAAAGCGCCCGGTGTCGTCGGTCACGTACAGATACTTCACCGGATATTCGAGAAACACGCGCGTCATGTCGGCCACGCTCGCGGTAAGCGGCACGACCGTCTGCGCGGGCTGGATCAACTGGCGCATCTGCGTGGTGCGCAGGCGCACCCGTTCTTCCGCGTCCTGGTGATGACGCAGCGTGATCTCGTACATCGACGTCGTGCCCGTCGCACGCGCGACGAAATACGCGAACACGCACGACACCAGCAGCGGCAGCACGACCTGGTAGCTCAACGTCATCTCGAAGATCATCAGGATCGCCATCAGCGGCGCCTGCGTGGCGCCTGCCATGAACGCACCCATCCCGACCATCGCATACGCGAAGTACGCGGACGTGTGGCCCGGCCACAGCGTGTTCATCGCGAGCCCGAACAGCGAGCCGAACACCGCACCGACGAACAGCGTCGGCGTGAAGACGCCGCCGACCGCGCCGGAGCCGGCCGTCGCGGCGGTCGCGACGATCTTGAACACCAGCACCGCGACGAGCGCCTGCCAGGTCCACGGCGAATGCAGGATGTGGTTCACGACGCTGTAGCCGTTGCCCCACACGTCCGGAATCCACACCGAAATCACGCCGACGACGAGGCCGCCGATCGCGAGCCGTACCGGCAGCGGCACGGGCAGCCGCTTGAACTGGTTCTTCGACGCGTCGAGCAGGTGCAGGAACTGCGGCGCGAGCACGCCGCACAGCGCGCCGAGCACGACGAACAGCAGCACCTCGGGGCCGGTGACGGCCGGGAACACCGGCATCTCGTAAGGCGGCCGGTAGCCGGCGAATTCGCGCATCACGATGTTCGCGACGACCGACGCGACGACCATCGGCCCGAAGCTTTCCATCGCGATCGTGCCGAGCACGATTTCGGACACGAAGAACGCGCCTGCGATCGGTGCGTTGTACGCCGACGTGATGCCGGCCGCGGCGCCGCACGCGACGAGCAGGCGCAGGCGCGGCGGATCGAAGTGCGCAAAGCGGCCGACCAGCGACGCGGCGAGCGCCGCGAGTTGCACCATCGGGCCTTCGCGGCCGATCGAGCCGCCGCTGCCGATGGTCAGCAGCGACGACACGCTGCGCCACAGGCTCTGCCGTACGGGCACGATGCCGTCGCCGAGCGCGACGGCTTCCATGTAGTCGGTCTTGCCGGATTTCCTGTCGCCGCGTGTCGCGAGCAGCAGCACGCAGCCGGCGAGGAAGCCGCCCGCGGCCGGCATCCAGAACCGCACGTACCACGGCAGGCTTCTCGCCATCTGCACGAAGCTGCCGCTGTGCCCCGAGATCAGGTGCTGCATCAGGTCGATGCCTTCGCGAAACGCCATCGTGGCGAAGGCGCCGCCGACGCCGACGATGGCCGACCAGATCAGCATCGTATGGGCGTCCGACAGGCGGAACAGCGTTTGGGCGCGAGTGCGCAGCTTCAGCAGGAACGAGAGCACGGCTGAAAGAGAGCGGAAAAGAGGACGAGGGAAACCGTCGCGAAGCATAGCACTGCGCCGCGCCCGCGGGACTTCCCCGTCGGGCGCGGCGCTTGTCGCGGCGTGGGCGTGCGGCTCAGCCAAGCCAGTGCTGCACGGCGAGCGTGATGCCGTAGCCGCCGGCGATCAGCCACACATACAGGATCAGGCCGGTGGTCAGCGCGCGGGGGCCGGCCTCACGGATCTGCGATACGCGGGTTTCGATGCCCAGGGCCGTCATCGCCATCGTCAGCGCGAAGGTATCGAGCACGTTCAGCGTATGCGTGGCGTCGGCAGGCAGCACGTTCAGCGAGTTGACGATCACGAAGCCGAGGAAGCCGAGAGCGAACCAGGGCACGGCCACCTTGCGCTTGCCCTGCGTGCTGTCGGCGGTTGCCCGTGCGGAGCGGGCGAGCCACCAGCCGAGCGTGAGCAGCACCGGCACCAGCAGCATCACGCGCGTCATCTTGACGATCGTTGCGACGTGCGTGACCTGCGGGCTGATGTCGCTTGCGGCGCCGACCACCTGCGCGACCTCGTGGATCGTGCCGCCGAAGAACAGGCCGAGGCCGGCGGGGTCGAGATCGAGCAGGCCGGCGTGATACGCGAGCGGATACAGGAACATCGACAGCGTGCCGAACAGCACGACGCTACCGACGGCCATCGCGCTCTGGTGCGGCTTCGACTGCAGCGTCGACTCGAATGCGAGCACCGCGGCCGCGCCGCAGATCGCGCTGCCGGCGGCGGTCAGCAGTGCTGCGTCGCGATCGAGCTTCATCACCTTCATGCCGACCCAGGTGCCGATCACGAGCGTGCTGACGACCACCAGCACCGACACCGTGAGGCCCGGCAGGCCGACCTGCGCGATTTCCTGCAGGCTCACGCGCAAGCCGAAGAACGCGACCGCGATGCGCAGCAGCTTGCGCGCGGAAAAATTGACGCCGGCTGCCCAGCTTGCCGGCATGCCGTCGCGCAACGCGTTGCCGTACAGCGCGCCGGCGATGATCCCGACGATCAGCGGCGACAGGCCGAGCCCGGCGATGGCGGGCAGTTGCGACAGGCTGGTAACGGCGGCGGCGAACAACGCGACGAACAGCACGCCGTTCAACTGGCCGCGCATCGACGGCGCGGCGCGGTCAAGATGGGGAGTCGGGGCAGTGGACATGGAGGCACCCTATGAAGCATGTTGCGATGTCCTAATCCTAATTTGGTTATATCGATATGAAAAATTGTGATTTGTGACGTAAAATATCCGGAAATCCGATAATTCAACCCAATGACCCCGGATCAACTGATAACGTTCGCCGCCGTTGCCGAACACCTGAACATCAGCCATGCCGCCGTAGCGCTGCATCTGTCGCAGCCGGCCGTATCGGGCCAGTTGCGCCTGCTGCAGGAGGAGTTCGGCGAGCCGCTGTACCAGCGCGACGGCCGCGGCATCCGGCTGACGCCGGTGGGCGAACAGCTCGCGCAATACGCGAAGGCGCAGCGCGACACCTTCGCGCAGGCGCGCGCGTTTCGCGACGCGGTGCGCGGGCTCGACGCCGGCACGCTGCGAATCGGTGCGAGCACCACACCGGCCAGCTATCTGCTGCCGTACCTGATCGCGGCATTCCAGCCGCGCGCGCCGCGCGTGGCAATCCAGACGATGAGCGGCAACACGGCCGACGTGGTCGCCGCGCTGGCATCGCTCGACATCGCGATGATCGAAGGGCCGCCCGGCGAGGCGCTGCCGCCCGGCACCGCCGTGCATGCGTGGCACGAGGACGAGATCGTCGCGATCGTGCCGGCCGGGCATCCGCTCGCCGCCCCCGGGTACGACGCGGGCGTCACGCTCGGCGCACTCGCCGCGCATCCGCTCGTGTTGCGCGAGGAGGGCTCCGGCGTGCGCCAGCTCGTCGAGCGTGCGTTCGCGCACGGCGGCGCGCCGATGCGCGTCGCGTTCGAGATTTCGGGCGTCGAGGCCGTGAAGGAGGCCGTGCGCGCGGGGATGGGCGTCGGTTTCGTGTCCGCGATGTCGCTGCGCCATCAGGATGCAGCGCTGGTGGCGCGTTCGCTGGCGCCCGAGCCGCTCACGCGTCATTTCTCGATTCTCGTGCCGCACGGCGCCGCGCCATCGCGCGTGGCTGTCCAGTTCCTCGAGATGAGCCTCACGCACGACGCCGGATAAGCGGGCCGAGCGCGGCCCGGGAACGCCGGATGCGCGTCGGCTGGCGCGTACTTGCACGACGGTCCGGCCTAGGGATTTCCTCTATGGCGCACGCCAAAGGCGAAGCGCACCATCCGTCTCAAACGAATGGAACCGGTTCCATTTCAGGAAAAAAGGGCGAGAAATGGCAGACATCGTGATCGTGGCGAGTGCATTCGGAATGGACCGCGTGCGCCAGCAGGGCCACCGAGCATTCATCGAGACCGCGGCGGCGTCCGGCGCGACCGGTTTCGAGGTGCGGCGCGAGTTGTTCGCGTCGGACGACGACGCGACGCCGGGCGCGCTGGCCGCGCTCGGCGCGGAACTCGCCGCGCACGGGCTGTGGTCGGTCTACTCGACGCCGGCCACGCTGTACACCGAAACGGGCGCGCTCGATGCCGACGCGTTGCGCGACACGCTCGTGGAAGCTGACGCACTCGGCGCGCGCTTCGTCAAATTCCAGCTCGGCGGCTTCGCTGGCGACGCGCACGCGGCCGATCTCGTCGCGCTGTCGCGCGGCGCGCGGGCCCGCGTGGTGGTCGAGAACGGCCAACTGCCGGTGGGCGGCGCGCTCGCGCAGTTCCGCGGGCTGTTCGCCGCGTTGAGCGACGCGGGCATGCCGGATGCGGTCGGCATGACGTTCGATATCGGCAACTGGCAGTGGCCGGGCGAAGCGCCGCTCGCGTGCGCACAGGCGCTTGCGCCGCATGTGGAATACATTCATTGCAAGGCAGTCGTTGGCGAGGGCGCACGCCGTTTCGCGGTGGCCCCGACGCCGGGCGATCCGCTCGTCACGGGCGTGCTCGCGGCCTTGCCGCAAGCGGCGCCGCGCGGCATCGAGTTCCCGTTCGATGCGGCCGACCTGGCGGGCGACGCCGGCCGGCGCGTCGCGTGGCTCGCCGCCGCGTGAGACCGTAAGGACACGGAGGAATTCAGTCATGAAAGTAGCACTCGATGTCGTGACCTACGGCGAAGCGATGGCGATGTTCGTCGCCGCCGAGCCAGGCCACCTCGCGCACGCGGCGCAATTCACGAAACGGATCGCGGGCGCGGACCTGAACGTGGCGATCGGCCTGTCGCGGCTCGGCTTCCGGGTCGGCTGGATGAGCCGGGTCGGCCGCGATTCGTTCGGCGGCTACGTGCTCGACACGCTGGCGCGCGAAGGCATCGATGCGTCGTGCGTGACCGTCGATCCGCGCTATCCGACCGGCTTCCAGCTGAAGTCGCGCAACAACGACGGCAGCGACCCGACTGTCGAATATTTCCGCAAGGGCTCGGCCGCGAGCCACCTGTCGTGCGACGACTACGTGGCCGACTACGTGCTCGGCGCGCGCCACCTGCACCTGACGGGTGTCGCGCCGGCGATCTCCGCGACGTCGTGCGAACTCGCGTTCCGCCTCGCACGCGAGATGCGCGCGGCCGGCAAGACGATCTCGTTCGACCCGAACCTGCGCCCGACGCTGTGGCCGTCCGCCGACGTGATGGCGAAGACGCTGAACGCGCTGGCGGCGCTCGCCGACTGGGTGCTGCCGGGTCTGGCCGAAGGGCGGCAACTCACCGGGCACGACACGCCGGCCGATATCGCGGGCTTTTACCTGGCGCAAGGTGCGCGCGGCGTGGTGATCAAGCTGGGCGCCGAAGGTGCGTACTTCCGCACGGCCGACGACCGCGAGGGCACGGTGGCGGGCGAGCGCGTCGCGAACGTGGTCGACACGGTCGGGGCCGGCGACGGCTTCGCGGTCGGTGTGGTCAGCGCGCTGCTGGAAGGCCGCTCCGTCGAGCAGGCCGTCGCGCGCGGCAACCGCATCGGGGCGCTGGCGATCCAGGTGATCGGCGATTCGGAAGGCCTGCCGACGCGTGCGGCACTCGATCGGCTCGAAAACGCCGGCGATCGCGCCGGTCGCCTGGAGGAAACCGTCACCGCGCAATGAGAGGCCGGGCACGGCACAATCCGCGGACCCATATCGTGCTTCGTGCACGGTTTTGCATGAGGCCGGATCCGGCGCCGCCGCGCCGCCGCCGGTCGATTCCCAAAGGACGGGAGCGGAGCCGGGCGTTTGACCCGCCCACTCCGATCACCCAAGGAGACACTCTGATGGCAGCCAATCTTGCAGCCCGACGCTGGTGGACGATCATGCCGATCGTCTTCATCACCTATAGCCTCGCTTACCTCGACCGCGCGAACTACGGGTTCGCGGCGGCGGCCGGCATCAACCAGGACCTCGGGATCAGCAAGGGTCTGTCGTCGCTGATCGGTGCGCTGTTCTTCCTCGGCTACTTCTTCTTCCAGATCCCGGGCGCGATCTATGCGGAGCGCCGCAGCGTCAAGAAGCTCGTGTTCGTCAGCCTCGTGCTGTGGGGCGGCTGCGCGGCGCTCACGGGCATCGTCAGCAACATCCCGTCGCTGATGGCGATCCGGTTCGTGCTCGGCGTCGTCGAAGCGGCCGTGATGCCCGCGATGCTGATCTACATCAGCAACTGGTTCACGAAGAACGAGCGCTCGCGCGCGAACACGTTCCTGATCCTCGGCAACCCGGTGACGGTGTTGTGGATGTCGGTCGTGTCCGGTTATCTGGTCCACGAATTCGGCTGGCGCCACATGTTCATCGCCGAAGGCGTGCCGGCCGTGATCTGGGCCGTGTGCTGGTGGTTCCTCGTGCAGGACAAGCCGGCCGAATCGCCGTGGCTCACCGCACAGGAAAAACGCGACCTCGACGCGGCGCTCGCGGCCGAACAGGCGGCGATCAAGCCGATGCGCAACTACGGCGAGGCGTTCCGCTCGCCGGCCGTGATCAAGCTGTGCGCACAGTACTTCTGCTGGAGCATCGGCGTGTACGGCTTCGTGCTGTGGCTGCCGTCGATCGTCAAGAACGGCTCCGCGCTCGGGATGGTCGCGACCGGCTGGCTGTCGGCGCTGCCGTATCTGGCGGCGACGATCGCAATGCTCGTCGCATCGTGGGCGTCGGATAAGGTCGGCTCGCGCCGCGGTTTCGTGTGGCCGTTCCTTCTGGTTGGTGCTGCCGCATTCGCCGCGTCGTATGCGCTCGGCTCGTCGCATTTCTGGATCTCGTATGCGCTGCTCGTCGTCGCGGGCGCCGCGATGTATGCCCCGTACGGCCCGTTCTTCGCGATCGTGCCGGAGCTGCTGCCGAAGAACGTCGCCGGCGGCGCGATGGCGCTGATCAACAGCATGGGCGCGCTCGGCTCGTTCGTCGGCTCGTACTTCGTCGGCTACCTGAACGGCGCGACCGGGTCGCCCGTCGCATCGTATGCGTTCATGAGCGTCGCGCTCGTCGCCGCGGTGATCCTCACGCTGTCCGTCAAACCCCAGGCGCGCGACGAGCACTCGCTCGCAGCGCCGCTGCAAGGAAAATGAAACGATGAAGCCTCGTATCGTCGCGTACAAGCCGCTGCCCGATGACGTTCTCGCGTACCTGCGCGAGCATGCGGAGGTCGTGCAGGCCGACGGTGCCGACGCGCTCGCCGATGCGCTCGGTGACGCGGACGGCGCGATCGGCGCGAGCCTGAAGGTCACACCCGAGATGCTCGATCGCGCGCCGCGGCTGAAGGCCTGGTCGACGATCTCGGTCGGCTACGACAACTTCGACGTCGACGACCTGACGCGGCGCGGCATCGTGCTCGCGCATACGCCCGATGTGCTGACCGAATCGACCGCCGACACTGTGTTCTCGCTGATCCTCGCGTCCGCGCGGCGGGTGGTCGAACTGGCGGAGTGGGTGAAGGCGGGCCACTGGCATCGCAGCATCGGCCCCGATCTGTACGGCACCGACGTGCAGGGCAAGACGCTCGGCATCGTCGGGCTCGGGCGCATCGGCGGGGCGGTCGCGCGCCGTGCGGCGCTCGGCTTCCGGATGCAGGTGCTGTATGCGAACCGGTCCGCGCACGAGGAAGCCGAGACGCAGTACGGCGCGCGCCGTGTGACGCTCGACGCATTGCTCGCGCAGTCGGATTTCGTGTGCCTGCAGGTGCCGCTGTCGCCGCAAACGCATCATATGATCGGCGCGGCCGAATTCGCGAAGATGAAGCGCGGCGCGATCCTGATCAACGCTTCGCGCGGGCCGGTGGTCGACGAGGCCGCGCTGATCGAAGCGCTGCGCGCGGGGACGATCCGCGGTGCGGGGCTCGACGTGTTCGAGAAGGAGCCGTTGCCGGCGGATTCGCCGCTGCTGCAGATGCGCAACGTCGTCGCGCTGCCGCATATCGGCTCGGCGACGCACGAGACGCGCCACGCGATGGCGCGCTGCGCCGCTGAAAACCTGGTCGGCGCGCTCGCCGGCACGCTGCGCACGAATCTCGTCAATCCCGACGCGCTCGCGCGCGCCTGAGCGCCGACGGCCGGCCGGCGAGGCTGCCGGCCCCGTTAGAGTCGGTAGTATTGGTACGGGAGGGCAGGCTGCGTTATGATCGCCCGCTCGTCGCATCCGCGGCCCGGCCCACCTTGCCAACGG
Organism: Burkholderia sp. Bp9016; assembly: GCF_003857765.1. Classification (NCBI taxonomy): domain Bacteria; kingdom Pseudomonadati; phylum Pseudomonadota; class Betaproteobacteria; order Burkholderiales; family Burkholderiaceae; genus Burkholderia; species Burkholderia sp. Bp9016. The sequence continues at coordinate 9,721 of NZ_QTPY01000033.1, read as the reverse complement.
CCTCCGGCGACGGGCATCCGTGCCAGATCCGGTGCGGCCGGCCGTTGTTCGTTGCAGCAGATGACCGGGTCGGGCGCGAATGCGCCGGCTTCGGTCGATCGCACAGCATCGGATCGGCATGGGCGCTGAAGCGCCGACGCTGATCGACAGCGGCGCGCGCCGGGTGGCTTTCGTATCCAACAACAAAGTCCGTCCGCACATGAAGCGGCGCGGATCGACCGTCGCGAGGCACGACTTGACCGATTCGCAACTTATCACGCAGCGTCCGGCGACGATCAGCGACGTCGCGCGCGAGGCCGGCACGGGCAAGACCAGCGTTTCTCGCTACCTGAACGGCGAGACGCACGTGCTGTCCGCCGATCTGCGCCAGCGGATCGAGGCGGCGATCGCCCGGCTCAATTACCGGCCGAACCAGATGGCGCGCGGGCTCAAGCGCGGTCGTAACCGGCTGCTCGGCATGCTCGCGGCCGACCTGACCAATCCCTATACCGTCGAAGTGCTGCAGGGCGTCGAGGCCGCCTGTCACGCGCTCGGCTACATGCCGCTGATCTGTCACGCGGCGAACGAAGTCGAGATGGAGCGGCGCTTCCTGCAGCTGCTCACGACGTATCGCGTCGAAGGGCTGATCGTCAACGCGCTCGGCGCCGAAGAGGAAGTGCTGCGCCCGCTGCGCGGCGGCGGTATTCCGGCCGTGCTCGTCGATCGGACCGTCGAGGGCTTCGAGGCCGACCTGATCGGCCTCGACAACGCCGATGCGATCGAGACGGCGCTCACGCACCTGATCGAGCGCGGCTTCGATGCGATCCATTTCGTCGTGCAGCCGTTCGAGCAGGTCAGTTCGCGGCGCGTGCGCGAGGCCGCATTCCGCGCGACACTCGACGCGCGCGGGCTGCCGGTGCCGCCGACGGTCGTACTCGACCTGAACGAACCCGATGCGGCCGCGGCGGCGCTCGCCGACCTCGACGCGCGCATCGACGCTGCGACGCAACGCGGCGTGCGCGCGGCGCTGTTCGCCGCGAACGCGCCGGTCGCGCTCGCGATCGCGCGCCATCTGCGCGCGCGTTTCGGTGCCGCGTGGCAGGCAAAGGCCGCGCTGCTGTCGATCGACGATCCCGAGTGGGCCGAGTTGATCGGCATCACGACGATCCGCCAGCCGACCTACGAAATCGGCTACAAAGCCGTCGAATTCGTGCACGAACGCATCGACGGCGCGGCCGGCGACGTGCGCGTCGCGATGCTGCCGGGCGAGCTGATTGCGCGCGCGTCGACGGCAAGCTGAGTATCATTCGGGGCACGCAGCGCGTCAGGTGCGCTGCCCTGAACAAGGAAATACATGACTGTCGCCCCCGTCACGCTGGCGGTGCTGATCGCCGCCACGCTGATCATCGCGCTGCTGCCGTTCGTTCTCTTCCGTATTTTGCGCAAGCCGCTTGCGCTCGACCGCCGCGACACGATCGTCGGCGTCGCCGTCTTCACGCTGTTCGCGATGATCGTCGAACGCGCCTTCCACGGTCTCGTGCTGAGCCAGACGCCGGCAGGCGGGTGGCTCACGCAGCCGCTGGCGTTCGTCGCATACAGCGCGCTCGCGACCGCCGTATTCGAGGAAGTCGGCCGCTATCTGGGGATGCGCTTCCTGAGTCGCCGTTATGGCGCGTCGGCCGGCGACGGTCGCGGCATCGGCTACGGGATCGGCCATGCGGGCGCCGAAGCGTGGTTCGTCGGCGTGCTCGTGTGGGGCCAGTGGTCGTATCTCGCCTGGCTCGCGAGCCGCGGCCAGCTCGAAACACAGCTCGCGGACCTGCCGGGCGATACCGTCGTGCGGCTGCACGTGATGCTGGCGACGCTGTCGGCGCAGTCGATCCTGTTGTTGCTGCTTGAACGCTGCGCGGGCTTCGTGGTGCAGCTCGCGCTGTCGGTGCTGGTATGGCACGGCGTGCGCGCCGGCCGCGCAGGCGTGCTGCCGCTCGCGATCGTGCTGCATGCGCTGGTGGTCGCGCCGACGCTGCTTTACCAGGTCCGTGTACTGCCGGCCGGATGGCTCGAGGCCGTGTATTTCGTGCTGACCGCGATTCTGGTCGTCGTGCTGTCGAAGACGTGCCGGCCGCAGCGTGTGGCGGCCTGACGGGAGAGAGGGAATGGACGACTATCTGATCGAATGCCAGAGCGCTGAATTCGACGCGCTCGCGCGCGTGATCTGCGATCTCTTTCCGGAGCAGACACGTTTCGCGGAAAGCAGCGACGCGCGCGGGCGGTTCCTGTCCGTGCACTGGCTGGCAATGCGTTTCGGCGCGACGCCGAAGCGGATGACGCTCGATATCCGCATCGTGCCGGCCGCGCTCGCGCGGTATCTGGCGCTTCGGCCGATGCAGCGCGCACGCAGCCACGCGGTGCTGCATGCGTATACGGAAGCGATGCTGGGTTCGCTCGAGGAGCGGCACGCGGCCGGTCAGGCCATCGAGCGCGACGCGGAGCTCGAACTCGACGAAGACTTCGCGTAAGCGCAAGCGCCGATGCAATGCCGGCGCGGCCGGTTACGCGTCGTGGTAGACCTGCGCGAAGCGCTGCGCCTGTACGACGCCGTAGTCGCCGGGCGCATATTGCATCACCCAGTCGCCGGCGATGCCGTGCAGCGTGTCGCCGTTTTCCGAGCGGGCGATCGTGAACGGCTCGTCCATCCGGCGGGCAAGCACGACGGTCGGCCGGTTTCGGTACGCGCCCGGCACGCCGTGTGCGAGCGCGGAGTCGGCGGGCAGGTACTTGGCGTCGAAGCGCGCGCGCGACACGACCCAGCGATCGCCGGTCGAGCCGGTGATCAGCGCGTCGCCCGCGACGTAGCGGTTCGGGCCTTCGAGGCTCATCAGTTCGCCGTCGGCATCCGCGAAGGCGACCGCGACGGTTTCGTCCTTGACGACGCGACGGGCCTGCGGATCGGTACGCAGATCGAGGTGCTTGAGTTCGAGCATGGCGGGGAAGTGCGGGAAAAGCCGGCAGCTTATCCCGAAATCGGCGCGCCGTGTGACGCGCCGATTACCCGCGGGACGCGCGGTGCCGTTCGGCCCGGACGGGCAGGGCGGCACCGGCAATGCGGAGATCAGGGCTGGGCGGGAGCGCTTGCGGCGGGCGCGGCTGCTGCCTTGCCTTCCTTGCTTCTGGCCTTGGCCTTGCCCTTGCCGTGGTGTTCGCCGCCGTGGTGCAGCCAGTTGCGGAACGTCGTGTCGGCCAACGCCTTCTGTTCGGCCGGGAAGCTCTCGTAGAGCGGTGCGAAGGCGTCGGCGAGCTTCTTCGCGCCGTCCGCGTTCGCCTGCGCGAGTTCCGCGTACTGCTTCACGTCGTCGACCGCCGACACGTTGTGGTTCTCGATCCGTGCGCGATAGAGGCGGCCCATCGTTTCGCCGTTTTCGCGCATCGCGTCGGCGAACGTTTTCCACTGCGGTTCCTGCGCCGACGTGATCTTCAACTGGTCGTGCAGATACTTGATGCGCTGCTCGATGCGCGCTTCATGGCGTGCCGCACGCTGCTCGGCGCCCGGCGCCGACGCGGCCGTCGGCGTGGCCGTAGCCGGAGCGGGCTGCGATTGCGGTTGGGTCTGCGCGAATGCACTGGCCGCAACGACGAGCGTAGCGAGGGTGAGCGAGATTTTCTTCATGGTTGGCTCTCCGGGGTGGTGTCGTGCGAGCGGGCGCGGCGGCAACTGCCGCGAGCGCGCATCTCGCGTCGCCCGCTATTAGTAGCACGTTGTGCACGACACGGCAGCGAAAGCGACACTTGCTTACAACCGATACGAATAGAAATTGAAAGGGACATAGCGGGCGGACGCGGTGTCGGGCGCGTTCGGGCGGCGACGGTGGCGCGCGATCGATGCGTACGAAACAGTCCGCGCGATGTACCGGTTCGATCGTTGCCACGATGCACGATCCCGTTTGGGCGGCCCGGCGTTCAGCGCTATCATCGCGTCACGTTCCATTTCGCCGGTGCGCTGCACGCCGGCCCAGCCTCATGCGTCCACCCCGCCTCGACCAACTCGACGACCTCGACCGGCAACTCGTTGCGCTGCTGCAGGCGGATGCGCGCGCAAGCGTCGCCGATCTCGCGCGGCAGCTCGACGTCGCGCGCACGACCGTCGTCGCACGCATCGCGCGACTCGAGCGGACGAACGTGATCGCCGGATACAGCGTGAGGCTTGGACAGGACGTGCTCGATGCGAGCATTTACGCGTATGTCGGCATCATCCTCACGCCGAAGTTCGGCAAGGACGTGCTGCGCAGGCTCGACCGGATGCCCGAGGTGCAACTGCTGTGCGCGGTGAGCGGCGAGTACGACTATGTCGCCTGGCTGCGCGCCGATTCGCCGGAGCGCCTCAACGATCTGCTCGACCAGATCGGCACGCTCGAAGGCGTCGAGCGCACGACGACGTCGATTATTCTGTCGCGCAAGATCGATCGCGGCACGATCGGCGGCTAATGCTTCGCATGCGGCGTCGCGCGTGACGTCGCAGCGCGATCGTTGCGCGGATCTTCCTCCTTTACCTTTCATTGATGCTCGCCGTTTGCGTTTGCCGCAGGACGGCGCGCTGGCGTGCGCATCGTCACGCCGGCGTCGTTGCGTCGACTGATGGTGCTGGCGTGAGCAACGGCTCATGCGTCTTCCGGCATCCCGCTCCGATCCCGTTTGGATTCGTTCTTTCCGAGCGCCCGGACGCGGCTTGTGCGGCCCGTTTGCAGCCGGCGATTGATGCGATTTTTAGACGATTCGGTCATTATGACGAAAAGCTTCGTCATATCGTCGAATGTATCGGTCGTTTCGCATCATTCTTCGTCTTGGAACTGATTTTGCGCGTCCCTAAACTGTGTTCATGGCTCGACGCCGTACACCAACACCAAACCCATTATCAGGAGATAAGCGCATGAAAATCGCCATCGTCGGCGCAGGTCTGATCGGCCACACCATTGCTCACATGCTGCGTGAAACGGGCGACTACGAAGTCGTCGCGTTCGACCGCGACGCCGATGCGCTTGCGAAGCTGTCGCGCGAAGGGATCGCGACGCAACGCGTCGATTCGGCCGACGCCAATGCGATCCGCGAAGCCGTGAAGGGCTTCGATGCGCTCGTCAACGCACTGCCGTACTACCTCGCGGTCAACGTCGCGGCTGCGGCGAAGGCTGCCGGCGTTCACTACTTCGATCTGACCGAAGACGTGCGCGCAACCCACGCAATTCGCGAACTCGCCGACGGTTCGGACCGCGCGTTCATGCCGCAGTGCGGCCTCGCACCGGGCTTCATCGGCATCGCCGCACACGAGCTCGTGAACGGCTTCAGCGAAGTGCGCGACGTGAAGATGCGCGTCGGCGCGCTGCCCGAGTATCCGACCAACGCGCTGAAGTACAACCTGACGTGGAGCGTCGACGGTCTGATCAACGAATACTGCCAGCCGTGCGAAGCGATCCGCGATGGCCGCAAGCAGTGGGTGCAGCCGCTCGAAGGCCTCGAGCACTTCTCGCTGGACGGCACCGAATACGAAGCGTTCAACACGTCGGGCGGCCTGGGCACGCTGTGCGAGACGCTGTCGGGCAAGGTCGAGACGCTCGACTACAAGTCGGTGCGCTATCCGGGCCACCGCGAACTCGTGCAGTTCCTGCTCGAAGACCTGCGCCTGTCGAGCGACCGCGACACGCTGAAGTCGATCATGCGCCGTGCCGTGCCGTCGACGAAGCAGGACGTCGTGCTCGTGTTCGTCACGGTGACGGGCGTGAAGGACGGCCAGCTCGTGCAGGACGTGTTCACCCGCAAGATCTTCGCGAAGGACGTGTGCGGGATGCACATGAGCGCGATCCAGATCACGACGGCCGGCGCGATGTGCGCGGTGCTGGATCTGTTCCGCGAAAAGAAGCTGCCGCAGAGCGGTTTCATCCCGCAGGAAAAGGTGTCGCTGAAGGCATTCCTGTCGAACCGCTTCGGCAAGCTGTACGAAGGCGGCACGATGGAGCGCGTGCACGAAGTCGCCTGACGACGGATCGACGGCACGAGGGTGGTATGACGACGCCGGGAGCGCAGCAGCGCTTTCGGCGTTGTTTTTTCAGGCGCGGAAGAAGAGAAGGGCGGGGGCGCGCTCAGGCCGGCAGCGGCGGGACGATCGTCGCTTGCGGCACGGGCGGCGCCGGTGGTGCGATGCGGTACAGCAACGTCTCGATGTCGGCGTCGGACGGCGCGGTGTTGTCGAACATCACGATCCCGTCGCATTCGTCACCGGTCGGCACGAAGCGGCGTTGCCGGTATTCGTCCCAGTGCGCGAGCTTGTAGGCGTCGTTCGGGTTGCCGCGTGCGACGATTCGCTCGTGTGCGACGTCCTCTGTCGTATGGACCCAGACGACGGTCAGCGTGACGTCGGGCGTAATGCCGAGCCACGCGCGGTCGAGGATGCGCCGGTCACGTACTTCGCGCGACAGCGGGCCGACCACCAGCGCGCCGATGCCGAGTGCGAGGTTCTCGCGGGCGGTGTCGAGCAGGCCCTGGTACTCGGGATCGCGCAGATGCTTCAGGTAGAGCGGGCTGTCGCGGTCGTTCGGATCCGACGTGAGGGCGCCCATCGCGGCCGAGCTGTAGTGGCCGTACAGCGTGTCCTTGTCGAGCAGGCAGAAGGCCTCGCCGGTCGCGCGCATCAGCGGCCCGATCAGCCGCTTCGCGAGCGTGGTCTTGCCGGTGCCGGCATGGCCGCAGAAGAACACCAGGTGCGTCACGAATACCGGCTCCGCGAATCCGCACGCGACGTGTCGGTGCGTTTGTCGTCGCGCGAGAACACTTCCGCTTCCAGCCACATCACATTGATGATGCCGAAGCCGAGGGCCACGCCGATGCCGAGTATCCACGCGAAATACCACATGGGTCTGTCTCCTGGACGGTTGGGGCGCACGAGCGGGCCGTGAGCCTGTCGAAGCGATGCCGTGCGGCATGCAGTCCGATCATGACCAATATCGGCGCGACGCGCAAGCCGGGCCGCCTGCGCGGCAAACCGGTAAACTGACGCGCAAACCGCAACATCACGGACACCATGCTGATCAACTGTGCTGCATACCAGGACGGCCGCAAGCTGGCCGACATCGATATCGACGCCATCAGTGACTACGTGTCGAAACCCGAGTGTTTCGTGTGGGTGGCGCTGAAGGATCCGACGCCCGAGGAAATCGACCTGATGGGCGAAGAGTTCGGGCTGCACGAGCTGGCGCTCGAGGATGCCCGCAACGGGCATCAACGGCCGAAGATCGAGGAGTATGGCGACTCGCTGTTCGCCGTGCTGCATACGGTCGAGCTCGACGACGACGACGAATTCAAGGTCGGCGAGCTGAACGTGTTCGTCGGCCCGAACTACGTGCTGTCGATTCGTAACCATACGGAACAGGACTTCCGCGAGGTGCGCAAGCGCTGCGAGCGCGAACCGCATCTGCTGCAGGAGGGCTCGGCGTTCGTGTTCTATGCGCTGATGGATCAGGTCGTCGATCGCTATTTTCCGATTCTCGAGGCGCTCGGCAACGAGCTGGAGGAACTCGAGGACCGTATCTTCACGAAGAGCTCGCCGTCATCGTCGCGCGCGATCATCGAGGATCTCTATTCGCTCAAGCGTCGGCTCGTGATGCTGTACCAGCACACGGCGCCGCTGCTCGAGCCGCTCGCGAAGCTCACCGGCGGGCGGACTCCGCAGGTCTGCAGCGGGATGGAACATTATTTCCGCGACGTGTACGACCATCTGCAGCGGATCGTGAAAACGATCGAAGGGCGGCGCGAAATGGTCGTGACCGCGATTCAGGTCAACCTCGGGATGATCTCGCTTGCGGAAAACGAGGTGACCAAGCGGCTCGGCTCGTTCGCCGCGCTGTTCGCGATTCCGACGATGATTGCCGGCATCTACGGGATGAACTTCGCGAACATGCCCGAGCTGCATCTCAAATACGGCTTCTACGGCTGCATCGCGGTGATGCTCGCAGCCGATCTCGGACTATGGTGGCGGTTCAAGCGGGCGGGGTGGCTGTAGCCGCGCCCGTCGCCGCGCGCCGCTAACGCGGTGCGTGCTTGCCGACCACGACACGCCATGGCCGCACGTGCCACGATTTGACGAGGCCGTTCTGCACGTACGGATCGGCGCGCGCGAACGATTCGGCAGCTTCCGGCGAATCGCCTTCGAACACGAGCACGGCCTGGTCGGCCGGATCCTGCAACGCGCCGGCGAGCATGAGCTCGCCGCGTTCGGTTGCGGCCTGCGCGAGTGCGAGGTGCTCGGCGCGGAACTGTTCGCGCCGGGCCAGGTAATCGTCGACGAGATCGTAGATCAGCTGGTAATGCATGGTTGCTCCCGGAATCGGTTGCCGCGCAGGTTCGGCGGCCGGCTCAGTATAGGACACGGTTCGGTCTTTGTCGGCGCGGTTCGCAGAGACTCTCCCGGCGTGTCCGGACGCGTTCGCGTGGCTGCGGCGCTTGCCATTCGTGCGTCTGTACCTTTTCCCATAAATGCAACTAACGGTCTACCGCTTCTCCGCCGTCGTATTGGGTTGAGCTATCGCGGCAGGACGTCCATCGACAGACCCTGTCTTCAGGAAAGGCAACTCGACGAGCGTATTCCGGGTCCGGATTTCACATGCCGGCGAGGGCGGGCGATCTGCCGGAAACGAGGCCTCGTCCGGCCGTCGGCGGGCCCGTACGGATGCCGCGCGAGGGCGTTTCCATTGGCCCGAATGCGACCTATGCTGAACGAATCCGGTGCGAACTTTGTTCGCTCGATTCGTCCAGATGAGGTGTGCCATGCCTGTATCCGCCACCCTGCAGGATTGCCTGCGCCAGAAGTCATCGCGGTACGAAGTTGTGTACCACCCGTATAGCCATACCAGTATGGAGACGGCCGCTGCCGCGCATATCCCCGGCAATCGTCTCGCGAAAACCGTGCTGCTCGAGGACGACGAAGGCTACGTCGCCGCCGTGTTGCCGACGTCGCACGCAGTGCGGCTGTCGGACCTTTGGGTCAAGACCGGACGCCATCTCGTGCTCGCCAGGGAAATCGAACTGCGCGAACTGTTCAAGGATTGCGACATGGGCGCGCTGCCGCCGGTGTGCATGGCGTACGGGATGAAAACATTCCTCGAGGAACATCTCGCGGAGCAGCCGGAAGTGTATTTCGAAGCCGGCGACCACGAAGCGCTGATCCACATGATGCAGGACGAATTCCTGTCGCTGATGGAGACGGCCGAGCGTGCGCATTTCTCGCACAGGATGCAGGGAATGTGGGTGTCTTGATCGGCTTGTCGCGGGTGGTTTGCGACGGGTGGTGACGGCGTCCGGCGGGCGGACGCGGAGGCAACCGTGCGCCGCTGATTTCGTCGAGGCAGCGGCGTGTTTGAAGAATTTTTTAAACTAGTTGAGTCTGGAAGACGGACCCAATTGGGAGATTCTGATTCTAGAGATTGCTGCGGAAGCTCGAGCGCCGTATTTTCTTACGCTCGAGCAGGCCAGCGAGTACTTTCCGGATGCTCGCAGAGAACTCGAAAAGATTGCGCCGCGAAAGTGAGGGGTGGCGGACTGGTCAAGATCCACCGATGTTCAGTGGTGGTTTCCGGTGAATTTGTGATTTGACATAATCATAATTATCAACCTGACTGGTTGTAGTGGCTAGATAGAAATGTCCGCTTTTGGCTACATAGAAATGTCCGCTTTCGGACCGCGTAAGCTGACCGGCCGCCGG
>NZ_QTPY01000032.1:0-63043 GCF_003857765.1 Burkholderia sp. Bp9016 | reverse complement strand
GCACCCGCTTTCGCGAGTTCGAGTGCGATTTCCTTGCCGATGCCGCTTGCGGCGCCCGTGACGACTGCGGTCTTGCCATTCAGGTTGCTCATTTCGAATTTCCCGTGGTGAAAGGATTGACAGGGAGAAAAGACTGCGGACGTGTTACTGAGCCAGGTAATCGTAGACGACTTCGCCCAGGCCGAGTGTCAAATCTGCTACGAGGTGGCGTGCCTCGACGATCTCGAGGACCGGCAGATCGGCCACCGGCGCGAGCGCGTGCGGCGCCAGTTCGAGCGATGCGGGGCCCGTCCACGCGCCCTTCATCTTGATGTCCTGCATGTAGTAGCGCACCAGTTCGCACACACGTGCGGTGCCGTCGACGTGCGGGATGATCTTCAGCAGGAAGTTCGGGCCGGCGAGCCGCTTCAGCTGCTCGTCGATGTCGAGTTCCTTGTGCTTGTAGCCCATCGTGCCGGTCGCGACGCGAACCTTGCCGTAGTCGAGCGTGCCCAGGATGTGATCGGTGTTCACGTGCAGCGTGGGCGATGCGAGCTTCTTCGGGAAACCCCACAGTTCGCGGCCGCCGGCGATCGGCGGGTGATCGTCGAGATACATCGCGAGCGTGTAGCCGCCGGCCTGACCGTTGTATTCGACGGGGATCACCTGGCCGCTTTCGGTGTAGTCGCCGAAGCCGGTCGAATCGGCCATGCGAATGAATTCGTAATGAACGAGCGGCTCGGTGATCTGCAGCGGCTCGGGGACAATTTCACGGAGACGATCCGGATCGGTGCGATACGTGATGATCAGAAACTCACGATCGACGAAACGGTACGGGCCCATCGGGAACGCGGGGCTGGTCAACGGCATCGCAAACGCTTTCGATCGGACATCGCTGGGTTTCATGCGGACTCCTTGTTGTTGATCGCTTCGTGGATGAGTGGTCGTAATCGTATGCCTGTGCGTTGCCGTTGTGCGATGCCGCATCTGGAATTAATTGTTGCCGATTTCGACGTATCAGCGATGTAAATATTGAGGCGAGCGACACAAACGGCGCGAATTGCGCCCGGCGGCCCGATATTCGCATGCGTCAGTGACGCCACGATGTGAAAAAGGTGAGGTTTTACGGGATAGGTGGTGAGGTTTTACGGGAGAAGGTCGCGCGAGAATGTGACAATTGTGTGAACTTGTGTTGCAGTGCAGGCTCTAAGTGCGTTCGCCGCGGCGAACCGGCCACGGTTCAGGCGACCCGAGTACCGGCGCAGGTCGCCCGGCGCACTAAGCACCACTTAAGCGAGTGAGCACTAGCATCGTTCGCATCCGACCGGCACGACCGGTCCCCCACTCACGTTTCACGCAACCGGATTCATGCAGAACCTCAATCTCACCCTGTTTTCCGCCATCAATGCAGGCGCCGTGCCGAACCACGGCGTGGCCCGCCTCGCGATCTTCGCCGCCGACTGGCTCGTCTATGCGCTGCCCGTCATGCTGTTGCTGACCTGGATTTTCGGCGAGCGGCCGACGCGGCGTCAGGCGATCGAAGCCGGAGTTGGCACTTGCCTGGCGCTCCTGCTCGCGCAGGTGATCGGGCATTTCTGGTTCTCCCCGCGGCCGTTCATGGCCGGCGTCGGCGCGCAACTGATTCCGCATTCGCCGGACAGTTCGTTTCCGAGCGATCACATGACGTTCGCATGGAGCCTCGCGGTCGGCATGCTGCTCGCCGGTACGACACGGCTGACCGGGTTCGTGATGGTCGCGATGGCCGTGGCGATCGCATGGGGCCGCGTATATGCCGGCGTGCACTGGCCGTTCGACATGGCGGGCGGCGTGCTGGTCGGCACGGCCGGTGCGCTGGCCGCGCACCTGTACGGGCAACGTGTGGTCGAGCCGATCGAACGGATCGGCGACGCGGTGCACGCAGTCATGATGGGGCGCGAGCGCGCGCCGTAAGCGGGAAGAGCAGGAGAAGTACGGGCCGGACGCCGTCAGCCGGGCGTCTTGGCCGATTCGGCCGAAGCGGACGTGCCGCCGCCCGCATCGTGCAGTTCGGGCGTCTCGCCCGGGTGTTGCGCGGCGTCGCGTTCGAGCGAGCTTTCCTTCAGGATCGCGCACATCGCGACGAACAGCGCGAGAACGACAGCGGCCAGGCCGCAATATCCGGCGATCTTCAGGTTGCGAAGGAACGGCGACGCGTGGCTTTCTTTTGTCATGACCGGGCGCTCCTGTACGGGCTGCGGCGGCTGTCGTCCGACAGCGGCGTCGCAGACATACATATATACCAGCCGCGCCGCCGATGCCAACCCCGCCGGCGCGCGCCCTTTCGCGGTCAGTCTTCCAGCGTCTCGTGCACGGCCGCCGCGCCACGCTTCCAGTATGCCGCCGCGCGGATTCGCGACTTGTGGACCCCGCGCTCGCCGGTCAGGTGCAGGCGCACCGCGCGCATCGACTGCGCTTCGCCGGCCGCCCACACGTAACCCTCGCCGGACGGCGGCAGCGGCAGTTCGCGCACGGCGTTCAGCAGCACGTCTTCGTCCGCTGCATCCGCTTCGGCGCGAAAGCGCCAGATTTCATGCACGTCGGCGCGCGTATCGAACGCGATCTGCGCGGTGCGGTCCGCGACTTCCAGCACCACTGCTGCACGCGAGCCGGCCGGCAATTGCTCGAGACGCCGTGCGATCGCCGGCAGCGCCGTATCGTCACCGATCAGCAGATGCCAGTCGAAATCGATCGGGACCACGAACGACCCGCGCGGGCCGCCGATACCGAGCCACTGGCCGACGCGTGCCTGCGCGGCCCACTGCGATGCGGGGCCCGGATGGTTCAGCACGAATTCCAGATCCAGTTCGCAGGCGGCGCGGTCGAAGCGGCGCGGCGTGAAGTCGCGCGCGATGGGCTTCGGTTCGCCCTCCGGAAATTCCGGGCCGTTCGCGCCGAGCGTTGGCAGCGCCGGCCGATCGGCGCCGGGCGGCGGGAAAAACACCTTCACGTGATCGTCGAACGACGACGATTCGAAATCTGCGAGATCGGGGCCGCCGAGCGTGACGCGCAGCAAGTGGGGCGTCACGGCGTGCACGCGCACGACCTGCAGCAGGCGGAACTTGAGGGTATGGCGCACGCGGGTGACGGCGCGTTCTGAGGTGTTTTGCATCAATCCGTTTTCCTATGGTTTGACGGGGCGGCGCGGCTTATGCGCCGGTGCCGCCTTCGATTTCGGCCGTCGCGCGGCGCATGATGGCCGCGATGCGACGCTGTTCGTCGGCATCGGCGGCGCTCTTGTGCAGCAGCGCGCGCTTCAGGGCGAGCCGGGCTTCGACGAACTCCGGCAGCCAGCCGGGCTGTGCTTCGTCCGGTGCTTCGCTGCCCGCCGCTTCGCCGGCGAAGGCGCGGCGCATGAATTCCATCTTGCGCGCGAGATGCGTGAGGCGCGCGAACAGGGTGTCGACGCGTTCGCGCTGCGCATCGAGATGCGCGCGGCCGGCGTCGGTGAGGGCGTAGCACTTGCGGTTGCCTTCCGCCTGCGACGCGACGAAGCCGACTTCCTCGAGATACGTGAGTGCCGGATACACCATGCCGGGGCTCGGGCTGTAGAAGCCGTTCGAACGTGTGTCGAGCGCCTTGATGAGCTCGTAGCCATGGCTCGGCTGCTCGGCGACGAGCGCGAGCAGCAGCAGTTGGAGATCGTCGGAGCTGAACTGGCGGCCGCGCGGCATGCCGTCGTCGCCGAAATCGCCAAAGCCGCCGCGTCCGCCACGGCCGCCGAACGGGCCGCCACCGAACGGATCGTGGCCGCGCCGATGGCGGCCGATCGCGTGCCAGAGACCGGCGAACCATTCAGGGCCGGCATGCGCACCATGACCGTCGCATCGGGCATGGCCGCGGGAGGGGTTGTGTCGCATGATCGTGTCCTATATGTCGAAAAACATATCTAAAGATATATATCGAAAGATAGGGTGTCAAGGGGGATTATTGGGGGGCGATGGCGGGGCAGGTGAGCGAATGACGGTTGGTTTGTGTCGGTTTGCAGAAAAGGTGGCCTTTTTTGCAGTATTTGAACAAAACTATTGATTTTCTGTTTGAATAGTTTTCATTGTGCATCCCAGTATTTTTGTCTGGTCGGGATGACCAGTCAGGCTTAGAGTGAAAGCCAAAATGCCGCAGAGCGTATGCGGTGACTTCGGGGGGAATAAGAAGATGGGCTCTGCCAAGCAGGATTACGTCCGTTTTTTTGCGCTGGCTTCACGTTCCGCAGCATGGTGTCGACGAGGCGGCGAAGCGCTTTGCCAATATGGTGATGGCTGATTTCGACGAGATTGCGGCCACTTCCCGGCAACGCAATGCGCGATCAGCAGCCTTGGCCAGTCTGGCCCGCCTGCACCTTGCGGCGAGCCCCGCTGAACTTCCCGAGATCGACATGCCGGCGGCAACCGAAGAGTGGTCGTGGCGGCGACTCAAGGAACTGACAGTCGGCCCCTTTCGAGGCTTTCGGCGCGAAGAGCAGTTCGATCTTCGCAGGCGGGTGATCCTGTTCTATGGGCCAAACGGGAGCGGGAAGGCCAGTCTTTGCGAGGCATTGGAACGGGGCCTATTGGGTTCGGTTGAGGAGGCGGAACTCAAGCGCATCGACGAGCGGCGATATCTCGCGAATATCCGTACGCGCAACTTTGTCGAGCCGCGCCTCGTCGTGACGGCCGCGAATGGCAATGACATTCAGGTGATTGCCGACGCCGACCGTTATCGATTTAGTTTTATCGAAAAAAACCGGATTGATGCCTTCTCCCGGATGGCCGCCCGGCCCCCAGCGCAACGCACTGAACTCATCGCGGTGTTGTTTGGCATGGACAAGTTCAACGACTTTGTCGGCCATTTCAACGAGCAGATGGATGCTGAACTCGTTCTTCGAAGTGACAAACAGACGGCGTTGCGACTCAAACGTGAAGGCATCGCCCGTGACCAGACGACCGCACGTGATGAAGCCCAGACGTTAGCCCGACATGATGAGGACGATGCAAGCTACGCGCAGGGGTATTTGGCGGGGACGACCTATGCGCGGTTAAAGGAAATCATCGGTACGCCGGAAGCACCTGGGCGCCTATACCTTGTCGCTGAGCTGGAAGCGCTTGATGCGAATCGGTGACGTGTCGGAGGGGGCAAGCCACTTGTCGATCAACCTTCGCAAACAATACCCGTCGTAGTTCATCGCACTCTCCATGACCCGTCACCGCGACTCGACCACCTTGTGAGTCCGCACCTTGGCACATGCGGTACCGTCAAGGCGCGGGTGCTCCGATTTGCCCTCGAGCAACTTGACTTCCAGGCTGGTGTCAGGCGGTAATTATCAGTCTAATGACTGATTTATACAGTCATGCGACTGATATATCAATGTCGCGATCCCTAGGAAAATCACTTATCAACCTGATAAATAGAAGAAATGTTGATGGGGTCTGATCTTTGCGTGCTCGGTTGACTGGTAATTATCAGTCGCGTGACATATTCTTTGTGACAAGGTGGTTGCTCGTCATGGTGGCTTGGGCGAGGACCGATGAACTGACTGCGATCGCTCGGTCGAGGGAAGATCGATATTTGAGCGGTTGGACTGTCCGAAGCGCACACCGGCGGCTGCCGGCAAGAGGTCAAAGATGAGGGAGCTGGCGATTGAACTGACAGGGGCTAAAGAGTTGGCCGACGAGCCAAAGCGCCGCGGTAACAGAACGACACGAATCCCCGAAATCGTGGAGGCCGCGATCAATGTGCTCGCGCAGTACGGTAACGTCGGGTTCGCTTTGCGCCGCGTGGCGAGCGATGTTGGGATCCACCTGGCGACCTTGCAGTACTACTTTCCGACCAGAGAAGACCTTTTGCGAGCGGCGTCGGAGGCCGTGGCAACACGATATCTGACGCTCTATGAAAGTGTGGTCGACGACGATGATCTATCGCCGGAGGCTCGGCTAGATGCCATCGCAGATATCGCCTTTGACGAGTTGGTCAAGCGTGGCACACACATTGCACCATTTTGCCTGGAAGTCTGGAGCATGGCCGAGCGCGAAGAATTTGCCCGAGACCTGGTTGCAAGTTTCAACCGTCGATTTCAGGAGACGTTCGCTCGATTGCTGGCCAAGATCAATCGATCGCTTACACCGCGGGAGTGCGCGTTACGCGGTCGTCTGCTGTACTCCCATTTGGCCGGTTTGATCGTTTTAGTCCGGCCGGCACATGGCGCATCTTCAGACGATGAAGCACTTCGCGCTGCGACGAAGGCTGTCTGGAGGGCGCTCAGCTACGCTCCACAGTAGCGCGGCACGAGAAGGGAATACAACGTAAATGACCCACTAATGATGGGGGAGACACATGTACGCACCTGTTCAACAGTTGTCGTCCGATCCACAAGACTTCGAGCGTCTGACATCGCAGCGGTTGTGCGAGGCGTTTGACGGCGAGCGGTTGGAACTCGAGGCTTCCCGGAATCGGCTTGAGCCGGTCGGAAAGATTACGAGGCGCCGATTAAGCAGCATTGAAATGCTGCGCTCCGAGGCGGCGACCTCCAGTCGTCCGTTTGGAATCCGTCGAGATTCGAAAAGCGGCAGAGGAGGGCAGGACGAGTTGATTCTGGTTGTCGTTCTGGCAAGTCAACTGTCATGCGAGATCGGGAACAGCTACTACACGCTGGCCGAGGGCGACATTGCGCTCATCGGCCCGGAGCATCCTAGCCGGATGGAGTTCTCGGCAGGCTTTGATGGGCTATGGGTACGTCTTCCGAAAATCGAATCACACATTCGACGCGTGATCTTTCAGGATGCGGTAGACAGAAAATTCGATAGCCGGCACGGGATCATGCATGTGCTGTTGAGAACGCTGCTGACCACATACGAGTCGGCGAACTCGATTGCAGGCGATAGCGTCCCGTGGTTGGAGAGCAGCTTGCTGGATCTCATCGTGGCGGCGGTAAGCGCCAGTTCGGTCGTGGCGGGAGAGGGGCGTGCAACGATGTATAGTCGCGCGACTCTGCAGCGGATCAAATCTCACATCGTCGCTAGGTTGCACGACGACACCCTTACCCCATCCTCCATCGCAAGCGCCATGGGCATAAGCGTGCGTCGCCTGAATGAACTCTTCGCTCAATGTCAGACGACGGTAACGGAGTGGATCATCGCGGAGCGACTCGAGCGATGCAGAAGACGATTGCTTCTCAGAAGCCAGGTTAAGGAAACAATTTGCCAGGTTGCGTACGAAGAAGGATTCAAGAACATTAGCCACTTCAATCGAGCCTTCAAGAATCGATTTGGCGAAAGCCCGGGCCAACTGAGAGATCGTATCCGCCGCGAGGGCCTTTCGTCAGTCGACGCTGAAAGGGGCGTCCAGCTGGAAGTCATGTGAGCATCCGTGTGCCCGTGCCCGCGCTGACGCACCACGTTCCACCGCGCGAACGCGCGATCAACTAAAGTCCATCGCCCTCTGCGGCATGACGCTCGTCATGCCGTCACACCGGGCATCCCTCCCAACGTTTCCACTCTGCAGCCGGCAGCATCGTCCATCGATGCTGTCGCGCGAAGCATCGCCATGTGATCCGCGGATGTCGCTGCCCGACAAGCAAAGCTTTTCCGCGCTGTGAGCAAAGGCGGACAGTTCGAGAACGCCTATTGTTCCTGTAACGGAAATGCGCGCGACGCTTACACCAACGGCCGCATACCGCAATAAGAGCCGATGCTTCGCCATGGGCAACTATCTAGGAGACGCAAGTGCCTGATACCACCATTCAAGGCCATCCTGCTTCTGCGCTGTTCGACGAAGAGGCGGGGACGATCAGTCCGCTGGTCTACTCCGACCAGGGTATCTACGAGCAGGAACTGGATCGCATTTTCGGGCGGTCGTGGCTGTTCATCGCTCACGAGAAACATATTCCCAAGACCGGGGATTTCTTCTCCACGTACATGGCGGAAGATCCCGTCGTTGCAGTTCGGCAAAAGGACGGGTCGGTCGCCGTCTTGCTCAATCAGTGCCGTCATCGCGGCATGAAGATTTGCCGTGCGGATCAGGGCAACGCAAAGGCATTCACATGCAGTTACCACGGTTGGGCCTATGGGATTGACGGCGCTCTCGTGAACGTCCCGTCAGAGGAGCACTACGGGCCGTGTTTCAACAAGGAAGAGTGGCCTGCAAGGCGCGTCCCTCGAGTTGAAAGCTACAAGGGTCTGATCTTCGCCAACTGGGACGAGCATGCGCAATCGCTGAAAGAATCGCTCGGCGAAGCTGCGCTGTACCTGGACGCACTGCTCGATCGGTCGCCTGCCGGTACGGAGCCGATCGGCGGGATCTACAAGTGGGTCATCCCCTGCAACTGGAAACTTGCCGCTGAGCAATTCGCCAGCGATATGCACCACGGGGTCATGTCGCATGTGTCTGTGCAAGTCGCGACAACACCGGAGTATGCGGGCAAGGAACTGCCGCTGCCGGGCCGTCAACTGTTATCGGACCAAGGACATGGCACGGGCTTTTTCCTTGCCCCGGGCCTTCATGAAGACTGGATTGTGTCGCAGGCTGGCCAGCGCGAGCCGGGATACGATTCGGTGGCCCTTGCTCAGCGGCATGCCGCTCACAACGCGGGCTTGAGCGCGGTGACCGCGCAACACATGACCGTGTTTCCCACGTTCTCATTTTTCGGAGGCGTGCACAGCTGCCGCGTCTGGCATCCGCGCGGCCCTGGCGAAATCGAGGTCTGGGCGTTCTGTCTGGTCGACTCCGACGCTTCACCTGCCGAGAAGGAGCAACTCCGGCAAGCCACGTTGCGTACCTTCTCTCCGGCTGGAACCTGGGAGCAGGACGACGGCGAGAACTGGGTCGAGATCCAGCGTGTGCTGCGCGGACATCAGGCGCGCCGTACCACCATGAGCATTCAGATGGGTAAGGATATCAATCCCGCTGCGGATCCCGCGTTCCCCGGCACTGTCGAGGGCTGCTACAGCGAGGAGGCCGCACGGCGACTCTATAGCCACTGGCTCAAGTTGATGTGTATTCCGACGCAACGCGATACGTGCGCCAAGGAGGCCGGCCATGGTTGCTAACGAAATCGCCGCGACGCGCGCGAACGCTGTTTCGGCAGCAGAGCACTTTGCGATCGAACAGTTCCTCTTTTTCGAAGCCGAGCTTCTCGACGGCAGGAACATCGCGGAGTGGATCGAGCTGATGGCCGACGACCTCCGTTATGTGATGCCGATCCGCCGCAACGTGGGGCCGCGCGAGCGAAAACTGGAATGGACCAGTCCTGATGAACTCGCGTACTTCGACGAAAGCAAGGAAAACCTCAAGCTTCGTCTACGCAAACTCCAATCGGGCGCCGCATGGGCCGAGGAGCCGCCGTCTCACACGCGACATCTGATCACGAACGTACGCGCAAGCGCTGCCGGGCAGGGCGAATACCTCGTCCGCTCGAACTTCCTCGCATATCGCAGCAGGTCGGAACGACAGACCGACTATCTGGTCGGGGAACGCCATGATCGCCTGCGCTGCGTCGATACGGACGCGGGATTTCAGATCGTCAGTCGGCGCATCTTGCTCGATCAGACGACGTTTCTCGCGAACAACCTCAGTTTCTTCCTTTGAGGGTGAGCGCAATGTCGTTTACCGATGTTTGCTCAGTATCGGACGTCCCAAGCGACGCCGGGTTGAGGATCGACACGGGACCCGAGGCGGTCGCCGTGTTCAAGATCGAAGGCGATTTCTACGCGATCGAGGACAAGTGTCCCCACGGCGACTGGTCCTTGTCAGACGGTTATCTGGATGGCGGCCTGATCGAATGCAGCCTGCATATGGCGAAGTTCTGCGTGAAGACCGGGAAGGTCTGTGCTCCGCCGGCGATACGCGACGTCAAGGTGTTTCCGATCAAGGTAGTGGGTGACCGGGTACTGATCGATCTTGAACCTGAGGCCGGCATATGAAACAGCCGCTTGCGATTGTCGGTTCGGGCCTCGCCGGTGTACGCGCGGCGCAGACGCTTCGTGCCAATGGGTATAGCGACAGGATCATCTTGGTCGGCGAGGAGGCTCAGCACCCGTACGAGCGACCTGCGTTATCGAAGGAAGCACTGTGCGGGGGCGCTCCGCCGGCGCTGTGCTCGACGGAAGACCTGAATACATTGGAGCTCGACTGGCGTCGAGGGTCGCGCGCGGTGTCGATTGACGGAGGCGTACTCGCGCTTGACGATGGCACGGCGGTGGCGACCGACGGCATTTTGCTGGCGACCGGCGCCCGGGCTCGCAAGGTCGACTTGCCCGGCGTGTCGTTGCCAGGCGTCCATACGCTACGTGCGCTGGATGATGCGTTCGCGCTTCGAGACGCGCTGGCGGCGCAGAGCGAGATCGTCGTCATCGGTGGTGGCCTGATTGGGTGCGAGGTCGCCAGCACCGCGCGGAAGGCAGGGCATGCGGTCACTGTCGTCGAGTCTGGCGAGGAACTGATGGAGCGCGCGCTCGGGCGAATGATGGGGCTTTGGGCGCGGGTCCAACTCCAGCAACTCGGTGTGGTCGTTCATCGATCTGCGACGGTCGCCTTGATCGAAGGCCATGCACGGGCGCGCGGCGTGAGATTGTCGAACGGCGCGTACTTGCCGGCTGACGTCGTTGTCCTGAGTGTGGGAGCCCAGCCATGCGACGAACTCGCACAAGCCGCAGGTGCGGCGTGTATGCGCGGCGTGGTCGTCGATGCCGCTGGCCGCAGCACCATTCCTGGAATCTTCGCTGCCGGTGACGTTGCCTCATGGCCGCTCGTAGAAGGCGGGCGCCGCTCTCTCGAGAGTTTTCTCAACAGCCAGGCGCAGGCGGCCGTCGCAGCATGCGCAATGATCGGGCGCGTGAACGAGCAGCCTCAGACCGCGCTTTCGTGGACCGAAATCGCCGGGCGAAAGATTCAACTTGCAGGCGATCTCACCGGCTCGGGAGAAATGGTTATTCGGGGCGATGAGTCAGGCGCGTCCTTTTCCGTATTCCGCGTATCGAACGGACGGGTGGCAGGCGTTGCGACAGTCGACGCCCCGCGTGAATACGCAACGGCCAAACGGCTCGTCGAGTCGCGAATCGCGGTGCAGACCAATCTGCTGGCCGATTCCTCTACCGAGCTTTGCAGCTTGCTTCGCTACAAGGTGAACTAAATGAAAAAACTGGAAAACCAGGTCGTGCTGGTGACAGGCGGCGCATCTGGCCTGGGCCGCGCCATCGTCGAGCGGTTCGTTTCGGAGGGCGCGCGGGTAGGCGTGCTTGACCGCTCGGCTGAGCGGATTGCCGAAATCCGCGATGCACTCGGTAATGCTGTGATGGGCTTCCAGGGCGATGTTACGTCGTATGAGGACAATCTTCGCGCAGTGAATGGATTGGTCGCTCAGTTCGGCCGCCTGGATTGCGCGATCGGGAACGCCGGGATCTGGGATTTCAAGACCGCACTGGTCGACCTCTCGGAAGACAAACTCTCTTCGGCGTTCGACGAATTGTTCGCCGTGAACGTGAAGGGCTATCTTCTGCTCGCCAAGGCCGCTTTGAAAGCGCTGGCCGAAAGTCGCGGGAGTCTGATCTTTACGGCATCGAACGCGTCGTTTCAGTCGGACGGTGGCGGCGTCCTCTACACGGCCAGCAAGCACGCAATTCGCGGCATCGTTACGCAACTCGCTTTCGAATTGGCGCCGTTCGTCCGCGTCAACGCCGTTGCTCCGGGGGGAATGATCACGAACCTCAGCGGCGTGAAGTCGCTCGGACTCTCGGATGCCACGATTCCGGCGGAGCCGTTCGTCGAAATGGCGCGCCATGTGGTGCCTATCGGTCATCTGCCGACTCCGGCCGACTACACCGGCGCCTATGTTTTCTTTGCGTCGCGCGAAGACAACGTGCCGGCGACGGGAACGGTCCTGCGACACGACGGTGGGTTGGCCGTTCAAGGGTTTATCGATTGCCGCGGGGGAGCCGGCTTGCTCGAAAAACTTGCAATCAATCAGGAGACAGTCGCATGAAGGTGCAATCGTTGGGTTATATCGGAATCGACGCTTCCGACTTGTCCGCCTGGAAACGGTACGCGACCAAGTTCCTGGGTTTGATGCCCGGAGAAAATGGCGCGTCCGGCGATCGCTACCGCATCGATAACCGTCTCTGGCGGATTTCGGTTGAACCAGGTGAGCGCGATGACATCGCCTATGCCGGATTCGAACTGGAAGGGCCGGAAGCACTCGCGCATATGGCCGGACACCTGCGGGACCTGGGTTACAGCGTCGAAAGCGATTCCGGCGAACTCGCACGTTGCCGGCAGGTGCGCGGGCTGGCACGTTGCGCCGATCCGTCCGGCTTGCCGGTGGAACTGTTCTGGGGGGCGACCGAACGCGGCGAAGCACCGTTTCGATCGGCGGTGGTCGACGGTTTCGAAACCGGCGACCAAGGGCTCGGGCATATCGTGCTGCTCGTTCCCGACCTCAAAGCAGCACTCAAATTCTACTGCCAGGGATTGGGCTTCAAGCTATCCGACATCATCACGATGCCGATCGGTCCCGACCGCACGCTCGAACTGCATTTCCTTCACTGCAACCCGAGGCATCACACGTTGGCTTTCGCCGAAATGCCGGCGCCGAAGCGCCTCCAGCACTTCATGTTGCAGGTGCCGTCGATCGACGACGTCGGCTTCGCGCTCGATCGCGCAGAGCAGCAGAGCGTGCCGGTCACGATGACGTTGGGTCGCCACACCAATGACCAGATGGTGTCCTTTTACGCGAGAACGCCGTCAGGATTCGAAGTCGAATACGGTGCGGGAGCGGTGAGCGTCGACGAGTCGTGGACGGTGGTGAATCACGATCGGATCAGCGTGTGGGGCCATCACCGTACCGGCCAGTGAGATTGGGAGAACAACATGAGTGAAGTGAATTTCCGCAGCGCGTTTGTCGAATTCGAAGGCACCCGAATCCACTACCAGGAGGCGGGCGAAGGTCCGGCTCTCATCATGCTTCAGGGATCGGGGCCGGGTGCGTCCGGTTGGTCGAACTATAGCCGCAACGCGCCGTTCTTCGCGCGCAGCCACCGTGTCATCGTGCCGGACCTCGCCGGGTGGGGCAAATCCGACATGAGGCCGGTTGGCGTATCGATTCCTGGCTGGTGGGCGAACTCGATTCTCGGTCTCATGGAATCTTTGTCCATTACGCAGGCTGACATCATCGGTAATTCGCTCGGAGGAATGATTGCCCTGAAGATGGCCTTGATTGCTCCGGACCGTGTCGGCCGGCTCGTGCTGATGGGACCGGCCGGCGGCTTCCCGACGCTTGGCCAATGGCCCACGCCCGCGATCCGCACGTTGGCGACCGCCTATGAGGGCGATGGCATTACGGCGGAAAAGGTGAAGAGTTTCATCAGCGAGAGCCTGTTCGATCAGTCGGCGATCACCGATGAACTGGTCAAGGGCAGACTTGAGGCGGCAATGGATCCGCGCATCATTGCGCAGCCGCCGATGCGCCTGGAATCCGGACAACCGATCGAAGAACTCTGGCGAGACCCGGGCCTTGCGACGCTGCCGCACCAGACACTGATCATTTGGGGCAGAGAGGACCGCGTGGTTCCGCTCGATACCGGAATGATCTATGTCAAGCGTATTCCCAATGCGCAACTCAACACCTTTCCGAAGTGCGGCCACTGGGCGCAATGGGAATGGGCGGATCGGTTCAATCGAGTCGTTTCGTCCTTCCTCTCGGAAGAGCGTTGACACGCGCGAGAAGCGCAGGGCGGCCGACGGGAATACGACGCCGACGATTGTTGAATCATGACGTAACTGGGATCTTTCATGGCAATGACAGGCCGGATGATGAGCACGCCCCTGCTCATCTCTTCGATCATAAGGCGCGCGGCCCGATACAACGGCGGCGTCGAGATTGTTTCGCGCAGCAGTGATGGCGACATTCATCGCTATACCTATCGGGAGTGCGAGTTCCGCGCGCGTAAGCTGGCCCAGGCGTTGGAGGCGCTCGACGTGCGACAAGGAGATCGCATCGGCACACTGGCATGGAATAGCTATCGTCATCTGGAGCTTTACTACGCCGTGCCAGGTGCGGGTGCGATCTGCCATACCATCAATCCACGATTGTTTCCTGAGCAGATCGTCCATATCGTCAACGATGCCGAAGACACGTACGTGTGTTTCGACGCTCAGTTCCTGCCCCTCGTCGAGGAAATCGGAGGACGGTGCCCAGGGATCACGGCATGGATCATGATGGCCGGTCGTGAGGACATGCCCGCCGCCAGCAAGGTCTCCTTGCTCTGCTACGAAGAATTGATCGGTGCGCAGGATGGAAATTTCGAATGGCCGATGTTGGACGAGAACCTCGCATCGGGCCTCTGCTATACGTCCGGTACGACCGGCAACCCGAAGGGCGTGCTGTACTCGCATCGTTCGACGGTTCTGCATACGTACGCTTCCGCCTTGCCCGACTCGCTGAGTTGTTCGGCGTCGGAGGTCATCATGCCCGTGGTTCCCATGTTCCACGTGAATGCATGGGGGCTGCCGTATTCAGCGCCCCTCGTCGGCGCGAAGTTGGTGCTTCCGGGGTCCAGGCTCGACGGCGCTTCTCTCTACGAGCTGCTCGAGCGGGAGAAGATCACGTTCTCCGCCGGCGTGCCGACTGTGTGGCTGGGTTTGCTCGAATACGTCCGATCGAACAATCTCGCGTTCTCGACATTCCGTCGAGCAGGTATCGGCGGGTCCGCCGTCTCCCGTTCGATGATTCGCGCCTTCAAAAGATTGGGTGTCGACGTGGTTCATGGCTGGGGCATGACGGAGACTTCGCCGATGGGCACCAGCTGCACGCTGCGAAGTCAGCGTGCAGCACTTTCCGAATCCGAGGAAGAAGAGATCCTCGAGAAGCAAGGTCCTGTGATTGCAGGCATAGACATCAAGATCGAAGATGGCGACGGTCACGAATTGCCCTGGGACGGCAAAGCGGCCGGCGACCTCTTCGTTCGTGGCCCGTGGGTGATCGATTCGTACTACGGAAACGACACGTCGCCGCTGCAGGATGGCTGGTTTCCAACTGGCGATGTAGCGACGATCGATGCGGATGGCTACATGCAGATCACCGATCGCAGCAAGGACGTCGTCAAATCCGGAGGTGAATGGATCTCGTCGATAGACATCGAGAACATCGCAGCGGCTCACCCAGCGGTACATATGGCCGCGTGCATTGCCGTGCGCCATCCGAAATGGGGCGAGCGCCCATTGTTGGTAGCGGTAAAAAAAGCCGGCGCGAATGTCAGTCGAGATGAATTGCTGCAGTTTTTTGATGGAAAGGTGGCGAAGTGGTGGGTTCCGGACGATGTGGTTTTCGTCGACGCCATGCCCATGACCGCGACCGGGAAATTTCAAAAAGCCGCACTGCGGGAGCAGTTCAAGGAGCATCGATTGCCGACGGCCTGAATTTCGAAGCTTATTGATGAAACACACCACCTATTCCAAGGCTGCGGAACGAACGTCAGTCCGCGCCGGAGATCTTGGTAGATGAGGTTTGGACGTATGGCTAATTCTTCTATTCAGCAAGCCGCGGATGCCTTGTACGAAGCCCGCAGTACGCGTATCCCGGTTTCCAGGATTTCGGAAAGGTTCGGGATCGAGAGTCTGCACGACGCGTATCGGGTAGCGGCGATCAACACGAACCGTGCTATCGACGCGGGGAAACGAATTTGCGGGAAGAAAGTCGGCTTGACATCGGTTGCGGTCCAGCGACAACTCGGGGTCGACCAGCCGGATTTCGGCGTCCTGTTCACGGATATGGAGTTTGTCAGCGGCGCAGACATTCCGGTTAGTCGCCTGATTCAGCCCAAGGCCGAGGGCGAGGTGGCTTTCGTCATCGGGCGCGACCTGACCGAGGAACTGAGCTGGGGCCGATTCCTGCATGGCATCGAGTACGCATTGCCCGCGATCGAGGTTGTCGACAGCGCGATCGAGAACTGGAGCATCACGCTCGTCGATACGGTCGCGGACAACGCCTCTTGCGGCCTTTATGTCCTGGGCACGGATCCGAAACGCATTTCCGATCTCGATCTCGCTACTTGCAAGATGCGCTTCCTGAAAACGGACGAGCTTGTCTCGGAGGGGCATGGGGCTGCCTGCCTGGGCCATCCGCTACTCGCCGCCTGGTGGCTCGCCCGGACGATGCAACAACTCGGCGATCCGCTTCGCGCTGGCGATGTCGTGCTGTCGGGTGCGTTGGGGCCGATGTTCCCTGTACGCGAAGGCGACGCATTGCAGCTGGAAGTCGGCGGGCTAGGCAAAGTTTCCTGTATCGCTGCGTAGGCGATCGATTTTAACGAGCGGGAGAATCCATGGCAGGCAAGTTGAAAGTCGCGATCATCGGGTCGGGCAATATCGGCACCGATTTGATGATCAAAATCATGCGACACGGTGATCATCTCGAGATGGGGGCGATGGTCGGCATCGATGCCGCTTCCGACGGTCTCGCGCGTGCGGCACGCATGGGCGTCGCGACGACGCACGAAGGCGTCGAGGGGCTTACGCGCCTGCCGGTGTTTGGGGATATCGATATCGTCTTTGACGCGACGAGCGCGGCAGCGCATGTGAAGAACGACGCATTCTTGCGGGGGTTCAAGCCAAACGTTCGCATGATCGACCTGACGCCGGCCGCGATCGGCCCGTACTGCGTGCCGGTTGTGAATCTCGACGCGCACGTCAATACGCTGAACGTCAACATGGTGACGTGCGGCGGCCAGGCGACCATTCCGATGGTGGCAGCGGTGTCGCGCGTCGCAAAAGTGCATTACGGCGAGATCATTGCCTCCATTTCGAGCAAATCCGCTGGGCCCGGCACGCGCGCGAACATCGACGAGTTCACGGAGACGACGTCCAAAGCGATCGAGCAGGTTGGCGGCGCGGCAAAGGGGAAAGCCATCATCATCCTCAATCCGGCCGATCCGCCCCTCATCATGCGTGACACGGTTTATTGTCTGTCCGATTCGGCCGACGAAGAGGCGGTGGAGCGGTCGATCGAGGACATGGTCGCCGCCGTCAATCGCTATGTGCCCGGCTATCGCCTCAAGCAACGGGTGCAATTCGATCGGATAGAAGCCCATGCACCCTTGAATATCCCGGGTGTGGGCGCGCGTATGACAGGGCTCAAAACCTCGGTGTTCCTCGAGGTAGAGGGCGCCGCGCATTATCTGCCGTCCTACGCCGGCAATCTCGACATCATGACCTCCGCGGCGAAGGCTTGTGCTGAGCGCATGGCCGCCGAGATGGTCGCCCATGCTACGACCTAGGGGAAACACGGCATGACACTCGGCAAAAAACTGTACATCTCCGACGTGACGCTGCGAGACGGTTCGCATGCGATTCGTCATCAATACAGCGTGCAACAGGCGGCGGCGATTGCGAAAGCGCTCGACGAAGCCAAAGTTGATTCGATCGAGGTGGCGCATGGAGACGGGCTGCAAGGATCGAGTTTCAACTATGGATTCGGCGCTCATACCGATCTCGAATGGATTGCCGCAGTGGCGGAAACGGTCAAGCACGCGAAGGTCGCGACGTTGCTGCTGCCCGGGATCGGCACGATTCACGATTTGCGTGCGGCCTATGACGCTGGCGCTCGTATTGTCCGCGTAGCCACGCATTGCACCGAGGCCGACATCTCCAAACAACACATCGAGTACGCGCGCGAGCTCGGGATGGAGGCGGTGGGCTTCCTCATGATGAGCCACATGACCACCCCGCGCGACCTTGCACAGCAGGCGAAGCTCATGGAGAGCTACGGGGCGACGTGTTGCTACGTCGTCGATTCCGGTGGTGCACTGGGAATGAACGACGTACGCGAGCGCTTTTGCGCCTTCAAGGACGTGTTGAAGCCGGAGACCGAGACAGGCATTCATGCCCATCACAATTTGAGCCTTGGCGTCGCCAACAGCATCGTCGCCGTCGAGGAAGGCTGCGACCGCGTCGATGCAAGCCTTGCTGGCATGGGCGCCGGTGCCGGAAACGCGCCGCTCGAAGTGTTTATCGCCGCGGCCGAACGGCTCGGTTGGAATCACGGATGTGATCTTTATAGCCTGATGGATGCTGCCGATGACCTCGTTCGTCCGCTACAGGACCGGCCCGTTCGTGTCGATCGCGAAACGCTGGCGCTGGGTTATGCAGGCGTCTATTCGAGCTTCCTTCGCCACTCCGAAGGCGCCGCTCGGAAATACGGATTGAAGACCGTCGACATCCTTGTCGAATTGGGGCGACGCCGCATGGTTGGCGGGCAGGAGGACATGATCGTCGACGTGGCGCTCGACCTTCTTCGCGCTCGACAGTCGTAGGGAACTTGGTGGTCCGCGGATAGCTGCGGATCGCTCAAGCGAGATATTTTCGATCGACAGAAGTACTCGGAGAAGTACGTTATGTAATTCGTGATGCTAATTAAATGCCGACGAATGATGGCCATTGAGAGCCCGGTCGGCACCTTTCGGGACTGAGTTCGCCGTAAAACGGAGGAGACGAAGTATGAGGAAGCAACTGAATTCGATCGCGCTGGCGATTTCGATGTGCGGTCTCGCGGGTACGGCATACGCACAGGAGGTGGGAAGCGTTGTGGTAACCGGTGGCGCCGCGTGGATCGACATGAGGCAATCGAGCTCTCAAGAACTGAAAAGCAGTTCCCAGTTCGGCACTTTCACTTCTCCTGGAACAGGCGCCGAAATTCATAACACCTTCACGGGAGAATTCCTCGTTACCTATTTCGCAACGGAGCATATTGCGATCGAAAGTGCCGTGGGATTTCCCCCGAAG
Organism: Burkholderia sp. Bp9016; assembly: GCF_003857765.1. NCBI lineage: Bacteria > Pseudomonadati > Pseudomonadota > Betaproteobacteria > Burkholderiales > Burkholderiaceae > Burkholderia > Burkholderia sp. Bp9016. The sequence goes on along the minus strand of NZ_QTPY01000032.1, from coordinate 44,287 downwards.
CTGAATTTTTTCTCCCAAGGGGTCGCCACCCCCCTTGGGCCCCAGGGGCCGGCAATGCCCGTGGGTGATCTGAAGCCGTTGGTGACGGCGCGGGTGTGGGCGCCCACAGTGTTCGTGAAGTATTACTTTGGAAAGAAGGACAGTTTGTGGCGCCCATTCCTGGGTGTCGGCGTGAATTACACGTGGTTCAGCTCCGTCCAGGTTCATCCCGCATTCAGCGGGGCACTCGGTCAATTTGCCGGACCGGGTGGAAGGGTTGATGCATCGGCCAGCTCGTCGTGGAACCCAGCCTTCACGGCCGGCGTGACGTATCGCCTCAACGGTAGATGGTCCGTGCTGGGATCGATCACCTACATCCCGCTAAAGACGACCGGAAAATTCGATGCAGTCAGCGCCAACGGAACGACCGTTTTGAGCAACACGGCGCGAATCACGGCCAATCCAATCATCGGATTCGTTGGGGTTTCCTATCGATTTTGAGCGGCGGATCGAGTCTGAATGGGTATAGCGAAACAGGAGATTTCACCGTGGGCGACATAAAAGTCCAAGTTGACGGGCGGGTGCTGATCGTCACGATATCGAGGCCAGAAAAGAAGAATGCATTGACCGGTGCGATGTACGGCGCGCTTGCGGATGCGCTTGAATCAACTGCGCACGAGCGCGTGAACGCCGTCCTCATCCAATCTGATGGTGACACGTTCTCGGCCGGAAGCGACCTGAGCGAATTCTCCGCCGAAGCAATTCGTGACGGCATCGGCAAGAGCCGCGGTGCGCGGTTTCTCCGATATCTGGCGACGATGGAGATCCCCGTCGTGGCCGCCGTACAGGGGAAAGCCATTGGTGTCGGCGCCACCATGCTGTTGCATTGCGACTACGTCATCGTTGCGAACGACGCGCAACTCAGCGCGCCGTTTGTCGACCTGGCGCTCGTTCCTGAAGCGGCGTCGGGCTACCTGCTTCCGTTGCAGATCGGAAGCATTCGTGCGTTCGAGATGATCGCGCTCGGCCGCTCTGTCGATGCGCAGACCGCCGTGGAATGGGGAATCGCTAATCGATCGGTGCCGGTTGACCAGCTTCGAGCCGAAGCGAAGGCGATCGCGGCAGTTATCGCTGCAAAGGCGCCGGGCGCGGTCAGAGCGACGAAACGGTTGATGAGTGAGCGCAGGAGAGTCATCGATCAAATGAACGCGGAATTCGATGCGATCGACAAGCAATTGGCAGGGAACGAGTGCAGCGAAGCCTTGGCCGCGTTCAAGGAAAAGCGTCGTCCCGATTTCTCGAAGCTTCAATAACGTGATGGATAAAAGTAACACTGACACTCGTCCGCATGAGGCCGCCATGGGGCGAACCCCTGATTTCGACGTGCGGCGATTGGAATCGTGGCTAGGCGGAAATTTGCGTGGTTTTAGCGGGCCACTCGACGCATCGCAATTTTCGGGAGGCCAGTCGAATCCAACCTATTTGCTGACGACGCCATCCGCCCGCTATGTCCTGCGCCGCAAGCCGTCGGGCACGCTACTGCCGTCCGCTCACGCGATCGATCGAGAATATCGCCTGATACATGCATTGAACGGATCCGCGGTGCCGGTCGCGCATGCGCACTGCTATTGCGACGACGTATCGGTAATTGGCGCCGAGTTTTATGTCATGAGCTATGTGGAAGGCCGAGTGCTTTGGGAGCCCAGCCTTCCGGGCATGACGCCCAACGAACGCCGCCTGGTTTTCGATGAAATGAATCGCGTCATGGCGGCGCTGCATACGGTCGATATCGACGCACTTGGTCTGCGCGACTTCGGGCGAACAGGAAGCTATTTCGAGCGTCAAGTGTCACGCTGGACCAAACAGTATCGCGCATCCGAGACGGGCCACATTGCGTCCATCGAACGATTGATCGAATGGTTGTCGCATCATCTTCCCAGCGCGGAACGGACGAGCCTGGTTCATGGCGATTTTCGCCTGGACAACATGATCTTTGCCCCGGATGAGCCACGAGTGGTCGCTGTACTCGATTGGGAACTCTCGACGCTTGGTGATCCGCTCGCGGATTTCGCCTACCTCTGCCTCGCGTGGCACTTGCCGGCGGCCGGTTCGCGCGGACTGGCGGACTTGACTGACGCCGACAAGGTTTCGCTGGGCATTCCGCATGAAGCTGAATTTGTGTCGGCGTACTTCCGCCGTACCGGCATTGAGGAAATCGGAACACGTGAGTGGAACTTCTACCTCGCCTATAACTTCTTTCGCGTGGCCGCGATTCGGCAAGGAATCATGAAGCGCGCACTCGACGGTAACGCAAGCAGCGATCAGGCATTCGAGCACGGCAGACTTGCTGCCGCGATGGGCGATCTGGGATGGGGTTGCGCAGAACGCGCGATGGCCGCTTGACAGTAGCACCGGCCGCAATTCGGAAGAGGAATAGATGAACTTCGAACCTTCGGAAAAGGTTAAGGACCTGCAGCGCCGTGTTTCGGCATTCATGCATCAATATGTGTACCCCAACGAGGAACGTTACGAGCGAGAAGTCTGCGACGGCGACCGTTGGCAGCCGATCGCGCTCATTGAAGAACTGAAGGCGCACGCGAAGGACCAAGGTTTGTGGAATCTGTTTCTTCCCGATTCGGAACATGGGGCGGGACTGACGAATGTCGAATACGCTCCCCTTTGCGAAATCATGGGCCGGGTGCCATGGACACCGGAGGTTTTCAACTGTTCGGCACCCGACACAGGCAACATGGAAGTGCTGGTCCGTTACGGCACGCAGGAGCAGAAGAAAACGTGGCTCGAGCCGTTGCTGCGTGGCGAGATTCGCTCGGCGTTCGCAATGACCGAGCCACTTGTGGCCTCGTCCGATGCAACGAACATCGAGAGCTCGATCGTGCGTGACGGTGACGAATACGTGATCAATGGCAGGAAATGGTGGACTTCTGGTGCCAACGATCCACGCTGCAAGGTCTTCATTTTCATGGGCAAGACCGACCCTGACGCGGCAGAGCGCTATCGTCAGCAAGGGATGATCCTCGTGCCGCGCGACGCGCCCGGCGTGACGATTCTTCGCCATCTGCCGGTGCTCGGCGTCGACGACGCGCCGCACGGGCATGCGGAAATCGTCTTCGAGAACGTACGTGTGCCGGTAACGAACATGCTGCTCGGCGAAGGGCGCGGCTTCGAGATTGCTCAAGGGCGTCTCGGCCCCGGTCGTATCCATCACTGCATGCGCCTGATCGGTCTCGCGGAGCGTGCACTCGAAGTGACGTGTACACGTAGCCTGTCGCGAACGGCGTTTGGACGGGCAATTGCCGACCAAACGGTGACGCAGCATCGCATTGCCGACGCACGTATCTCGATCGACCAGACGCGCTTACTGGTGCTGGATGCTGCGCACAAGATGGACGCGATCGGCAATAAGGCGGCCGCACGCGAAATTGCGATGATCAAGGTGGCAGCGCCCAACATGGCATGCACGGTCATCGATTGGGCGATTCAGACCTGCGGGGGCTATGGAATGCAGGATCGCTTCCTGACGCACGCCTATGCTGCCGCACGGTCGCTGCGCATCGCGGACGGTCCGGATGAAGTGCATCGCAATCAGATAGGGCGAATGGAACTGGCCCGTTATCGGGGATCGAGATGAGCGGCACTACAGGAATTTCACGTTCGCCTTAAAAAAAGGCCGAACGTTCGAATGTTTATTTGATTTTGGATCCAATCGAGCTGCCTGTATCGAACTGGCGGCGACATAGCTCAACCTGGATGCACGGTACCCCGTCCCGTGCGTCGCACATACAAGGGAAGGGAACATGACAGCGCACTACAGGGTGCACGACGACGTGGCGGTTATCACGCTCGACAACCCACCGGTCAATGGGCTCGGGCACGCGACACGTCTCGCCATCGTCGAGGCAATGGCCGTAGCAGCAACCGACGCGGGCGTACGGGCCATTGTCATTACTGGGGCAGACAGCGGCTTCTCGGCCGGAGCGGACATCCGCGAATTCGGCACGCCGAAAGCAACGCAGGAACCGAGCATTCATACGGTCATACGATCGATCGAATCCAGCGCCAAGCCGGTTGTCGCCGCCATCCATTCGGTGGCCATGGGCGGTGGGCTGGAGTTGGCAATGGGTTGCCACTTTCGTGTTGTCACACCGGGTGCGCAGATTGCACTACCTGAAGTGAAGCTCGGTGTTCTTCCGGGAGCAGGGGGGACGCAGCGCCTCCCGCGGGCCGTCGGCCTCGAGGCAGCGCTCGACATGATCGTATCCGGCCGAATCGTACGCTCCGAAAAACTGGCAGACACTGGCCTGTTCGACCTGATCATCGAGGGCGACCTGCTGACAGGCGCGGTGCGGTTTGCACAACAGGCTGCGGACCGGAACGAACTGCCGCGGCTGCGAGATCGCCGCATCGAGCATGTCAATCCGGACGGATTCCTGCAATTCGCGCGCAACACGATTGCAACTGCCAGCCGCAACTTTCCGGCGCCGCTCAAATGTGTCGACGCCGTGCAGGCTTCCGTCGAGCAAGCCTTCGACGATGGGATCAAGTTCGAACGCAAGCTGTTCATGGAACTGATGGACACATCGGAATCCCGAGCGCTTCGTCACGCCTTCTTCGGAAAACGTGCTGGTGCGAAGATTCCTGACCTGCCACCCGACACACCGGTGCGGACGGTAACGCAAGTGGCTGTCGTCGGCGCGGGCACGATGGGAGCGGGCATTGCGATGAACTTTCTCAGTGCGGGCCTCCAGGTCACGATTCTCGAGACGCGGCAAGACGCGCTCGAGCGCGGTGTCGCGGCGATCCGCAAGAACTACGACGACAACGCCAGAAAGGGCAAGCTCACGCAGGAACAGGTCGAGCAGCGTATGGCCCTTCTGACGCCGACACTCTCCTATGACGACCTCCGGCACGCCGACCTCATTATTGAAGCGGTGTTCGAGGAAATGAGCGTGAAGGAAAGTGTGTTCCGGGAGCTGGATGCTGTCGCAAAGCATGGAGCCATCCTGGCATCGAACACCTCGACCCTGGACGTGGACAAGATCGCCGCGTTCACGAAGCGGCCTTACGACGTGGTCGGTATGCATTTCTTCAGTCCGGCCAACGTGATGGAACTTCTCGAGGTCGTACGAGGTGAGAAGACCGCCCACGACGTGCTGGCGACAGTCATGAGTCTCGCCAGGAAGATCGGCAAGACGGCGGTGGTGTCCGGTGTTTGCGACGGCTTCATTGGTAACCGGATGATCAATCAGTACCTGCGCCAAGCAGGCTATCTGCTGGACGAGGGCGCGCTACCGGAACAGATCGATCGTGCAATCGAGAAGTTTGGCTTTGCGATGGGCCCGTTCCGCATGGTCGACCTGTCCGGCAACGACATCGTCCGGGCGATCTACAAGCGCCATGCGGTGGAAAGGCCGGATATCGTGTATTCGAAGACGACCCATCTGCTCTGTGAGATGGGGCGGTTCGGCCAAAAATCCGGTGCAGGCTGGTACGACTACAAGGCGGGCGATCGCAAGGCGTATCCGTCACCGGCTGTCAATGACATGATCGTCCAGCAATCGAGAGATATTGGTCTGGAGCGGCGTGTGATTTCGGACGACGAGATCGTCGAGCGTCTTGTCTATGCGCTCGTGAACGAAGGTGCTCGGATACTGGAAGAGGGCATCGCATCGAAAGCATCCGATATCGATGTCGTTTATCTCACGGGCTACGGCTTCCCGATCTTCCGCGGCGGTCCAATGTTCTATGCCGACACCGTGGGCCTTTACAACGTGACGCAAGCGACGCGCCGCTACGGCAAGGGGTATCGCGGCGAAGCGTGGCAAACCGCCCCGTCGCTCGAGCGGCTGGCCGAAGTGGGCAAAGGTTTCAACGATTGATGTGGAGCACGAATATGACTGAAGCAGTGATTGTTTCCACCGCTCGGACGGCACTCGCGAAGAGCTGGAAGGGCGCGTTCAACATGACGCACGGCGCTACGCTCGGCGGGCACGTCGTCAGACACGCGATCGAGCGTGCGCACATCGAGCCGGGTGAAGTCGAGGACGTTCTGATGGGCTGCGCCGTTCCGGAAGGCGCGACTGGCTGGAACATCGGGCGGCAGATCGCATTGCGTGCAGACTGCCCGGCGAGCGTGCCAGGTGCAACCATCAATCGCTTTTGCTCCTCTGGACTGCAGGCGATTGCGACGGCCGCGCAGCGTGTGATTGCCGGTGAAGGCGATATCTTCGTTGCGGGTGGTGTCGAATCCATTTCCTGTGTCCAGCAGGAAATGAACCGACACATGCTGAACGACGGCTGGCTTGAGAAGCACAAGCCCACCATCTACTGGAGCATGCTGCAAACCGCTGAAACCGTCGCCCGGCGATACAACATTGGGAGAGATCGTCAGGACGAGTATGGCGTTCGAAGCCAGCAGCGGGCGGCGGATGCCGTTGCCGCCGGAAGGTTTGCGGACGAAATCGTGCCGATCACCACAGTGATGGGTGTCGCCGACGCGAAGACCGGAGCACTCGGCACACGCGAAGTCACGGTGTCTGTCGATGAAGGCATCCGTGCCGATACGACGCTGGAAGGCCTTTCGAAAATTCGTCCTTCTTTGCCGGGTGGCGTGATTACGGCCGGTAATGCGAGCCAGTTCTCCGATGGTGCATCAGCTGCTGTCGTCATGGACGGCAAGCTGGCCTCCGCCCGCGGCCTGCAGCCACTCGGCGCATTCCGGGGTTTTGCCGTTGCCGGATGTGAGCCGGACGAAATGGGTATCGGGCCGGTGTTCGCCGTACCTAAGCTGCTTGCGAAGGCCGGTTTAACGGTCGATGACATCGGCCTTTGGGAGCTTAACGAGGCATTCGCTGTCCAGGTGCTTTACTGCGTCGACAAGCTCGGCATTCCGATGGAGCGTCTCAACGTCAATGGCGGCGCCATTGCATTGGGACATCCGTACGGTGTTTCCGGCGCGCGCCTCGTCGGGCATGCGCTGTTGGAGGGTAAGCGCCGTGGTGCTCGATATGTCGTCGTTACGATGTGCATCGGGGGCGGCCAAGGCGCAGCGGGGTTGTTCGAGGTTTTTTGATGTCTGCGCAAGAAGCGTCGCAGAAACAGGAATAGTGCGGATTAGACACCATGGGTACGCTCAAACAATTATTCGATCTTTCAGGAAAAATCGCGCTCGTAACTGGCGGCTCACGCGGCCTCGGTCTTCAACTCGCCGAGTCACTCGGCGAACTTGGAGCGCGCATCGTTCTTTCTGCGCGCAAAACCGACGAGTTGCAAGAGGCGCAGGCGCATCTGGCGTCGCTCGGCATTGAGGCGGACTTCATCGCGGCGGACGGTTCCATCGACGCAGATATTCGTCGTCTGGTTGACGAGGCGCTCGCCAGGTTGGGTCGCGTCGACATACTCGTGAACAACGCGGGCGCGGTCTGGAGCGCGCCCGCGGAGGACCACCCGATCGAGGCGTGGGATAAGGTCATGAACCTCAACATCCGGGGCCTCTTCCTGCTCACCCAGCAAATTGGCAAGCGGTCGATGATCCCGCGTGGATACGGCCGAATCGTCAACATGGCGTCGATCGGCGGCCTCAGGGGAAATCCGCCTGATGCGATGAGCACCATTGCCTATAACGCGAGCAAGGGAGCGGTTGTCAATTTCACACGAACGCTCGCAGGTGAGTGGGGGCAATACGGCATTACGGTCAACGCGATTGCACCGGGCTTTTTTCCGTCCAACATGACACGGGGCTTGCTCACCCAATTGGGCGCGGACAAGGTTGCGGAAGGAATCCCATTACGGCGCATTGGCGATAGCGAGGATCTGAAGGGCGCCGTAGCATTGTTCGCATCGGATGCAGGCAAGCACATCACCGGACAGATCCTTGCAGTAGACGGTGGCGCGACCGCCGTACTGTAACCGTGATGCAAAGAGGTCTTACGCAACAAATCGTCGGAGAAAGTAATGGGGCTTTACACCGCGCCGCAGCGCGACATGCAATTTGTGCTTCATGAGTTGCTCGGCGTCGAAGCCGAGTTGAAGGGCATGCCGAAACATGCCGAACTCGATAGGGAGACCATTGATCAGGTACTCGACGAAGCCGGGAAGTTCTGCTCCGACGTACTGTTTCCGCTCAATCAAAGCGGCGATCGCGAGGGCTGTCACTACGACGGCAACGGCGTCGTCCGAACGCCGACTGGGTTTAAAGACGCATATCGCCAATATGTTGAAGCCGGATGGCCGATGCTTTCCTGTGATCCCGATTATGGCGGCCAGGGGCTGCCCGGGTGCGTCAATAATGCGCTCTACGAGATGCTGAACTCGGCAAATCAGGCGTGGACCATGTATCCGGGGATCACGCACGACGCTTACGAATGCCTGCATGCGCATGGCACGCCGGAGCAGAAACAGGTCTATCTGCCAAAGCTCGTTTCAGGTGTCTGGACCGGCACGATGTGCCTGACCGAGCCGCATTGCGGTACCGATCTCGGCATCCTGCGTACCAAGGCCGAGCCGCGAGGCGACGGCTCGTACTCGATCACGGGCACCAAGATTTTTATCTCGGGCGGCGAGCATGATCTCGCCGAGAACATTGTTCATCTCGTGCTTGCGCGCGTGCCCGATGCACCGATGGGCACGAAGGGAATTTCGCTCTTTGTCGTGCCGAAGTTTATCCCGACGAAAAGCGGTGAACCCGGCGAGCGAAACGGTATCCAGTGTGGTTCGATTGAGCACAAGATGGGGATTCATGGCAATGCCACTTGCGTAATGAATCTTGATGATGCAAGCGGGTGGCTCGTCGGCGAGGTCAATCGGGGCCTTCAGGCGATGTTCGTCATGATGAACGCAGCCCGACTAAACGTGGGCATGCAGAGTCTCGGCCTGACCGAGGTCGCCTACCAGAACGCGCGCGCCTACGCGAGGGAGCGCTTGCAGATGCGTTCGCTCTCGGGCCCGAAGGCGCCCGAAAAACCCGCCGACCCCATCATCGTGCACCCCGATGTGCGCCGCATGCTTTTGACGCAAAAGGCCTATGCGGAAGGTGGCCGTGCGTTTACCTATTGGCTTGCGCTACAGATCGACAAGGAACATGGGCATCCGGACGAAACCGTGAGGAGCGGTGCATCGGATCTGATCTCACTGTTGACCCCGATCGCCAAGGCGTTCCTCTCCGACAACGCGTTCGAGTGTACAAATCACGCGCTACAGGTGTTCGGCGGTCATGGCTTCATTACTGAGTGGGGGATGGAGCAATACGTTCGTGACACGCGGATCCATGCGATCTACGAGGGGACGAACGCGGTCCAGGCTCTCGATTTGCTCGGGCGTAAGGTGCTCCCGAACATGAGCGCGAAGTTGAAATGCCTTGAAAAGCTCGTGGCCGATTTCATCGAGGAACAAGACGGGCGACCCGACATGGAAGAGTTCGTTCATCCTCTTTCTAGTCTCTTCGAGAAGATTCAACAGCTCACGAACGAAGTGAGCATGAGGGCCGCCAGCGATCCAGACGAAATCGGTGCCGCGGCAGTGCCTTATCTGCGTACGGTGGGACATCTCGTTTTCTCGTATTTCTGGGCTCGCATGGCGCGCATCGCCCTCGACAAGATTGCGACGGGTGATGCGTTCTATCAATCCAAGCTTGCTACTGCACGTTTCTATTTCGCGAAACTGTTGCCCGAGACCGAAACCACGATCCACGCAGCACGTTCCGGTGCGACGACCATCATGGGGATTGACGAGGCACTATTTTGAACGAAGCCCAGTGCGTGCGGAGCTGTGCTTTCGTCAAGTTGTGAGAGTGTGATCATGTCCGCCGCAGCTGAACGGCGCGGTGAACCGTACCAGTGTGTTTGAGGAGACTCATATGAACCGTTTCGCCAATTTACCGTCGTCGGGTGCTTCACTGTATTCCAACCTCGATGTTTCTGCGATTCGCGATCCAGAAACAAGCGCGATTTCATACTACGGTTACGGCGCGACATATATGGTGCCGAACATGAGTCGTCGCGGTAATTGCCACGATAACGCCGTTGCCGAAAGCTTCTTCAGCGCGTTGAAGAAGGAGCGAATTAAGCGGCGCATCTACCCGAACAGGGCTACTGCTGCCACGGACGTATTCGATTACATTGAGATGTTCTACAACCCGATTCGCCGGCATGGTTTCGCCGGCGACCTGTCACCTGTAGAGTTTGAGCGACGCTACGCGCTAAACGGCTCGTGAGTGTCTATGAAACTCTGGCCAGTCCCCCCGTTCGTGCAGGAAGCCCGGCCGGCCATCTTGCGATCGCTCGTTGCACTCAACGTTGCGCCGTCGGCCTATCTGTTTGTCAGTTTGAAGGTGTCCGCAGGGATGCATGTCGGCTTCGAGCCTCCTCACGAATATCCCCAGCACCCGAAGCTACCGCCCCATCTGACCGAGATACTCTCGCCGCCCGCATATGTGGAGGATTTCAGGCGCCTCCCGCTCGACCTCCTTGGCCCAGTGCTGGCGCCGCTCTGGAACGCGGTTGGTGAGGATCATTCCCGTGCGCAGTTCGTATGAGTCTCGACAGTGACCTGACACTGGGCTCTGACCCGATCTCCCACCGTTCGTTGTGACTTGGGGAACTGCCTTTTAGTTAGCGCCGAGTCGACGGGTTGAATCCGCAGTCGATCACCGCCATTGGCAACGAGCGGTCGTATTGTCCGAGACCTGATCTGACGTTGACTGACCGGTCAGGTCCCGGCCTATACAGTTGATGATTACCGTGATCTCTCGCAGGCTCGAACGTCGAGGCAATCTCTATCTGGCACTGCAGGTCAAACATGCGTGATCAGAGTGACCGAATCTATTCGAACGCGCCGCCGTCCGTACCGTTGCTCGATGTTTAAGCGCACGTTCTCCAACGGTTTGACGGTCAACGAGTTCGTGTGCGGCCTAAGGGCCGCCACCTCGATCCACGAGCGCCACTTGTTCACGGGGTCCTGATCTGTGCGTAAGTGATTGATTTTTCGGGTGTTATAAAGTTTGCGTGGGTCGGAGGCCAACTTTTCTGCGAATTTTGTAGGAAAAGGCCACCTTTTCTGCCACTTTTCCCGAGCGAAATTCTCAGAAAAGGTGCTCAAGCTATTGATTCATATGGACCGCAGAGGCCACCTTTTCTGCGAACCTACACGGTTGGTTTGCGAATCAATTCGTCCACCGACGCGTTCGCTGCGGAATCGCGCCGCGTTTCAAGGCGCACGGCGGTGGCACTTGCGCTTGCGTGAACCGTCGGCCGGCAGACGTTCGGCGGGGATTCGCGGTGTGGGTTCGGATGGGGATGAGGCCGGTCAACGGCGTGACGTCATCGAAGGCGATGTTCGTGGCCGCCGCGCGAGTGTGGTGGCCGGTGCATCGAACGCGCGGTGCGGTCGACGTTGTACGGCAATGTTCGACCGCACGTGATGCCGGAATCGTTCGCGGGTCCGGGGAGTTCGCCGCATGCCACGGGGCATCGCGCGCTGACGCGCGTCATTCCCCCGGCATCGTTCGGTATGCGACACGATACGCCCCCGGACTGCACCCGAACCGCGCCTTGAACGCCCGCCCAAAATGCGTAATGTCGGAAAACCCGCACGCGATCGCGAGTTCCAGCAGCGTGCGATGGGTATCCGCCGGATCTTCCAGAGCGCGCCGGCTCGCCTGCAGCCGGTATTCCTGAATCAGGCTCTGCGGCGTCCGCTCCGTCGCGGCCAAAGCGCTGTACAACGTGCGCCGCGACACGTTCAGCGCGCTCGCCAGCTTGTCCGGCGACAAATCGGGATCGCTGTAGTGGTGCGACAGATAGAGTTCCGCATTCATCCGCAGCGTCGCGATTCGCGTATCGGCGCCGATACGCGAATCGCTCGCCTCGCGGCGGATCACCGAATCGAGCAGCATCAGCGTCGACTGCTCGAAGCCGAACAGGCTTTCCGGATCGTTCGGCACCTGCCCGTCCATCAGGTAACGGATCGATTGAAGCGCCAGTTGCGCATTGCCGACGGTCTGGCGCACCTGCACGCCCGCCCGCTCCACGAACCAGCGCCACATCGTGCCGCTTCTCGGCGGCGTCAGCGCGGCGACGAAGCGCGACGCGTTCGCCGATTCGATCATGTACGGCTGCGTTGCATCGTAGATCACCCACTCGCCGGGATTGACGGTCGACGTCGCGTTGCGCTGCGTGACGCGGCTTTGCCCGGCGATCTGGAACAGGATCTTGTAGCAGTCGCGGTCGGCGCGCGACGCGAGCGAGCGGTCGCGATCGACGCGGATCGCCGTTGTATCGACGTCCGCCATGCGCAGGCCACCGACCGTGGCAACGCGCACCGACATCCGGAACTGCGGGCCGGTGTCGTGAAAGATCAGCGGCAGGAAGCTGTCCGCGATCAGGTCGCGCAGATTCGCGCTGCTGTTGCTGGCGTCGACGACGAGTTCGTGTGCCATTGCCGGAATGGGAGGAGGGTCGGGGAACGCGTCAAGGTTAATGCAAACGACAGGAATGCGCGTTCAGACCCGGCCATTGTCGGGAGCCTGGCTCTGCGGCGTCAATCGTGGTTTCTCCACGTTCCGCCGCGACCCCATCGCACCGCATCGATCTGCACGCTCAAGCCAAAAGTGTGCACGCAACGCCGATCGGCGCGGACGAAGCGTCCCTAGAATCGACAGGCGGTCGGCAAGCTGTCCTGTCGAATCGCATGGGCTGGCTCGCGCCATGAAACGCAACCACCGATTTTCAAGGAGACCCTGCCGAAGGCCGGGCAACGGACGCATGCGGCGGCAGCGCGCGCCGGCGACCGTCGTGCGGACGACCGCGGGCGCATATCAGGATGTCCGATAGAACTTTCGACTACATCGTCATTGGCGCCGGCTCGGCGGGCTGCACGATCGCGACCCGCCTCGTCGAGCGCGGCAAGGGCACCGTGCTGCTGCTGGAGGCAGGCGGCCACGACAAGGATCTGTTCATCCACATGCCGGGCGGGCTGGCGAAGGCCATTCCGCGCCACACGTGGCCGTATGCGGCCGAGCCGTCGGACGACGTGAAGGGCCGCTCGATCGCGGTGCCGCAAGGGCGCGTGCTCGGCGGCTCCAGCTCCGTCAACGGGATGCTGTACGTGCGCGGGCACCGCAACGACTACGATCGTTGGGAGACTGAATTTGGCTGCAAGGGCTGGGGCGCGGACGACATGCTGCGCTACTTCGCGAAGGCGGAGAACAACGAATCGCTGACGGCGCCTTACCACGGCAACGACGGGCATCTGCAGGTCACCGAGATCCGCTATCGCCATCCGCTGTCGCAGGCGTTCGTGCGGGCCGGCCAGCAGATGGGACTCGACTATCTGGTCGACTACAACGGCGATCGACAGGAGGGCGTCGGGTTCTATCAGGCGACGATCTTCAATGGCGAGCGCGGCTCCACGGCGGCGACGTACCTGAAGACGATCGCGAACCGTCCGGAATTCAGCCTTGAAGTCGATGCGCTGGTCGAGCGCGTCGACATCGAAGGCGACCGCGCGACCGGCGTCACGTACCGGCAGGGCAATCGTCGCGTGACCGCGCGTGCCCGCGCCGAAATCATCGTATCAGCCGGCGCGATCGGTTCGCCGAAGATCCTGCAGCTATCCGGCATCGGGCCGCAAAAGGTGCTCGAGGACGCTGGCGTGCCGGTCCGGCAGGTGCTGCCGGTCGGCGAGAACTTCCACGACCACCTGCACATGTCGGTCAACGCGACGATCCGCACACCGGTATCGCTCTACGGCCAGGACAAGGGATGGCGCGCGCTGAAGCACGGCATCCAGTGGAAGTGGTTCCGCTCGGGCATCCTGACTTCGCCGGTGCTCGAAGGGTTCGCGTTCGTCGATACCTGCCGGCAGGGACAGCCGGACGTCCAGTTTCACTTTCTGCCGACGATCGATTCGTTCGACGATCCGATCGGCGTGACGGCGGGGCGCACGCACGGAATCACGATCAAGACCGGGCATCTGCAACCGCATTCGCGCGGCCGCGTGACGATCCGCTCGTCGAACCCGGAGGCGCTGCCGCGCATCGACGGCCGCTATCTGGCCGACCGCCGCGACGTCGACGGCCAGATCCGGGCCGCAAAGCTCGCGCTGAAGATCCTGCGCCAGCCGGCGCTCGCCGATCACGTCGACGAGATCTTCTCGCCGGACTGCCCGCCCGACGACGAAGCGGGGATCGAGGACTGGGTGCGCGGCGCGGCGAAGACGGTCTATCACCCGGTCGGCACGTGTCGCATGGGGATGGATCCGGCTTCGTCGGTCGTGGATCCGCAATTGCGCGTGCACGGTATCGCAGGGTTGCGCGTGGCCGACAGCTCGGCGATGCCGAGCATCCCGAGCGGCAACACGAACGCGCCGACCATCGCGCTCGCCGAAAAGGCATCGGACCTGATCGCCCAGGCGGCCTGATCGGGCCTTTCACACTCACCTTCACATTCAACGGAATTTCCGGAGGAACACAGATGGCACTGGTTCGGATGCTGGACGAAGTCAAAACGTTTCTCGGGCGCGAACACGGTCACTACATCGACGGCCACGCGGAGGCCGGCCGCGGCGAACGGATCGACGTGCGCGATCCGTCGACGCGTGCGGTGATCGGCTCGGTCGCCCAGGCGACCGACGACGACGTCGAAGCCGCGATCGCGTCGTCGCATCGCGCGTTTCGCGGCGAATGGGCCAGCCTGACGCCGGCCGATCGCGAACGCATCCTGTTGCGCTTCGCCGACCTGATCGACGCGCACGGCGAAGAGATCGCGCAGATCGAAACCGCGCAGTCGGGTAAGCTGATCGGGCTGTCGCGCGTGATCGAGGTCGGCTGGTCCGCGCGCTGGCTGCGCTATTACGCGGGCTGGGCCACGAAGATCGCGGGCGAAACGCTCGCGCCGTCGTTTCCGAGCATGAACGGCGAGCGCTACACGTCGTTCACGCTGCGCCAGCCGCTCGGTGTCGTGTTCGGCATCATTCCGTGGAATTTCCCGGTGATGATCCCGGTATGGAAGTTCGGCGCGGCGCTCGCGACCGGCAACACGGTGCTGATCAAGTCGTCGGAGTTCACGCCGCTCACGATGCTGCGCATCGCCGAGCTGGCGACCGAAGCAGGCCTGCCGCCCGGCACGCTCAACGTGATCAACGGCACGGGCCAGGTCGGCGCGAAGGTGATCCGCGATCCGCGCGTGGCGAAGGTGTCGTTCACGGGGTCGGTGCCGACCGGTCGCATCATCGGCGAGGAAGCCGTGAACGCGAACTTCACGCGCTTCACGCTCGAGCTGGGCGGCAAGAATGCCGCGGCGTTCCTGCCGGACACGCCGGTCGACAGGATTCTCGACGGCATCGTCGAGGCCGGGTTCCTGCACAGCGGACAGGTGTGCGCATCGGCGGAACGCTTCTTCGTGCATCGCTCGACGTTCGACGAGGTGGTCGAGAAGATGAAGGCGCGTCTCGACTGCTTCCAGCCGGCCGACCCGATGGACGACGCGGGGATGATCGGCCCCGTCTGCAACGAACCGCAGTTCCGCAAGTGTCTCGATGCATTCGAGCTCGCGCGCACGGAAGGCGACACGATCGTGACCGGCGGCGGCGCGTATGCGCGCGACGGCTTCTACGTGAAGCCGACCATCGTGCTGCCGCGCTCGCTGGAATCGGCTTCGTATCGCAAGGAGATCTTCGGGCCGGTCGGCGCGTTCGTGCCGTTCGACGACGAGGAAGCGCTGATCGCGATGATGAACGACACGCCGTTCGGGCTCACCGCGAGCCTGTGGACGAACGACCTGTCGAAGGCGCTGCGCTACGTGCCGCGCATCGAAGCCGGCACCGTGTGGGTGAACATGCATACGCTGGTCGACCCGGCCGTGCCGTTCGGCGGCGCGAAGGGGTCCGGTATCGGACGCGAGTACGGTTCGTCGTTCATCGACGCCTACACCGAGCCGAAGGCGGTGACCATACGCTTCTGACGGCGTGGCGCCAATGGAAATGCCCGCCCGGGACGACCCGGGCGGGCATTTTCGTCAAAGGGTGCGGTGCGTCAGAACCGCGTACTGAATCCCACCCGCGCGATCGACTGCACCGTGCCACTTGCTGCGCCATCCGCATCCATCACGCCATTGATCTGCGCATTGCTGCCGTGGCTCGCGCGCTGATGCACGCCGGCCACATACACCATCGTGCGCTTCGACAGCCAGTACTGAACGGCGGCCATGATCTGATGCGCGTGCGCGTTGTCGAGCGTGTCGTTGCCCTTCATGTACGTATAGGTCGCGCCGACCACCCACACCGGCGACGGCCGCCACGCGGCGCCCGCTTCCGCCGACCACGCGCCCGCGCCGTTCCACGCGTTGTGCACGGTCGTGAAGAGCGCCTTCGCGGTAACCGTGCCGAGCGTGTAGTGCGCGCCCGCGCCCCAGTTGCGCACGCTCGTGGCCGGCATCCCGTCTGCCGCGCCGTATTTCTGGTTCGTATAGGCGGCGCCCGCGCCGAACGGGCCGTTGTCGTAGCTCGCACCGACGCTGACCGTGTTGTTCGCGCCGACCGACCCCGCGACGTTCCCGAAGCCGTACAGCGCGCCGAAGGTCAGCCCTGACAGCGATGCGCTGGTGTACTTCACGGAGTTCGCGACGCGGTTGCTGCCCGCGACGCGATCCCAGTCGAAGGCGCCGGTCGGGTTGTTCGGCAGCGCGAGCTTGTCGAATGGCCCGTTGCGAAAGCCGTACAGCCCGACGAGATCCTGCGCGATCTCGTTGCCGCTCGCGGCCAGCGCATCGACCATGAACTCGTACTGGTTGCCGAGCGTAAGCGTGCCGTAGCGGTCGTTCTGCAGCCCGACGTAAGCCGTGCGCGCGAACAGCCCGCCGCCGATCATCGAGCCGTTCGCGAGCGAGAACTGATTGACGAGCCGGAAGATCGCATGCGTGCCGGCGCCGAGGTCTTCCTTGCCCTCGAAGCCGAGCAGGTTCGGGAAGAATATGTTGTCGTCGAATTTCGCGTTGCCGTGGCCGCCCTCGTTGCTGACATAGCTGATGCCGGCGTCGAGCAGACCGAACATCGTCACGCTGCTCTGAGCGAACGACGCGGCCGGGATCGTGCAGGCCGCGAGGGCCAGCAAGGTCTTTTTCGTCATCTCCAATGTGCTCCTCACATGTTTCCGGTCATGCCGGAATATTTTTGATGGGACTACTGATTGATCGGACGATAAGGTGGTGCAAGGCGACCGAATCGATCGGGCCCGGAACGGCACCGGTCGATCCCGCGGGTATCGGCGATGCCGATCGATCGCCGATGCCCGCGTGCACTGCTTCGGCTAGACCGTCGAATACCCGCCGTCCACCGGCACGATCGCACCGGTGACGAACGACGCGGCGGGCGAACACAGGAACAGGATCACGTCCGCAACCTCGTCCGCCGTGCCCCAGCGCCCGAGCGGCGTGCGATCGAGAATCCGCCGCGAGGCCTGGGTGTCGGCCATCAGCCCGCTGCTGAGCGGCGTGTCGATCCAGCCGGGCGCGACCGCGTTTACGCGGATGCCGCGTTCGGCCCATGCCTGCGCGAGCGAGCGCGTGAGCTGCGCGACGCCGCCCTTGCTCGCGCTGTACGCCGGGCGATCCTTGCTGCCGAAGTACGTGTACATCGACGCGACGTTGACGATGCTGCCGCCGTTTGCCGACAACGCCGGCAGCGCGGCGTCGGACGCCCGCATCACCGACGTCAGGTTCACGTTCAGCACGAGCTCGAACTGGTCCATCCGGTATTCGTCCGCGTGCCGGCTGATGCCGACGCCGTTGACGAGCGCATCGACGCGCGGCAACGCGCGGATCGTACGCGTCAGTGCGTCGCTGTCGGTCACGTCGAGTTCGACGCAGCGAACGCTCGGATGGACGGGCGCATGCGGGCCGGCGGCATCGAGCCCGAGCGCGACGACCGATGCGCCCGCTTGCGCGAACCGCAACGCGGTACGTGCGCCGATGCCGGACGTGCCGCCCGTCACGACGATGGTCTTGCCGTCAAACGACCACTGGCGGGTCATGTTCGATACTCCCGATGGTGTGAAGGGGGCGCGCCGGCCGGTGCGACGGCGCAACGAGGATCTTGATCTGCGCGCGATCGGCGAGCAGTGCATCGAAGCCGTCGGCGACGGCGTCTTCGAGCGACACGGTACGCGTGACGATCGACGTGAGGTCGAGCGCGCCCGACCCGACGAGCCGAAGCAGGTCTTCGTACACGTGACGGTAGCCGACGCTGGCCGTGAAGGTCAGCTCGTCGTTGACCGCGCGGAATGCCTCGAAGCTCGCATGCGGCATCAGGCCGACCATCACGAGACGGCCGCCCTTGCGCAGCCCCTGCATCGCCGCTTCGAACGTGGCCGGCAGGCCGGCCGCCTCGAAGCTCACGTCGACGCCGAGCCCGCCCGCGGCTTCGCGGATCGCGTCGCGCAGCACCGGCGCGTCGAGCGAGCGTGCGTCGAACGCATGCGTCGCGCCGAAGCGCGCGGCGGCCGCGAGCCGTTCCGGCGACACGTCGACCGCGACGATCGTCGTCGCGCCCTGGAGCTTCGCGAGCATGATCAGCAACAGCCCGATCGGCCCGAGCCCGAACACCGCGCAGGTGTCGCCGAGGCGCAGCTCGCCGCGCCGCAGCGCGTGCAGCGCGACGGCGGCCGGTTCCATCACCGCCGCCTGTTCGAGGCTCACGTCGTCGGGCAGCCGGTGCAGCATGTAGGCCGGCACGACCGCGAAGTCGGCCATTCCGCCGTCACCCATCAGCCCGGCGAAGCCCATCGACACACACAGGTTGTACGACCCGGAGCGGCAGTATGCGCACTGGTGGCAACGATACTCGGGCTCGATCGCGACACGGTCGCCCGGAACCAGCGTCGTCACGCCCGCGCCGACTTCGACGACGGTGCCGCTGAACTCATGGCCGAGCGTGAGCGGCGCGGTGCGGCCCGACAGCGGATGCGGTGTGTCGACCGGAATCGCATGCGGCCCGTCCGCATATTCGTGCAGGTCGCTGCCGCAGATCCCGCAATAGGCCACCGCGACGCGAACCTCGCCGGGCCCGGTGCGCGGCGTGTCGAGATCGACCAGGCGGATGTCGCGCGGGCCATGCCATTGAAGTGCACGCATGTCAGCGTCCTCCGAGGTGCCGGGTATCGAGACGGGGGCCGGCACCGGCGAGCGCGCGCTTGCGCAGCACGGCGGGCGCGGTTTCGACGAGACCGAACGACAGCACGCACGCGAGGATCGCGCCAGCGGCCGACGTCCACATCGCGAACTGCAGGCCGTACTTGTCGGCGGCGAAGCCGGCGACGGTCGGCGCGACGAAGCCGCCGATCAGCTCGCCCGCACCCATGATCAGGCCGAGCGCGCTGGCGATCGCGCGCGGCGACACCGTTTCGGCCGGAATCGTCGCCATGAACAGCGTGAAGCAGCCGAGGCCCGTGTACGTGACGAACACGAGCGCGCCGAGCGCCCACAGCGCATTGACGTGGATCAGCACGATCGGGCAGAGCGCGGCGATCAGCGCGAACGCGATCATCGTCGGCTTGCGGCCGATCCGGTCGGAAATCGCCGGCACCGCGAAGCCCCAGAACACCCACGCGGCGCCGAGGCAGGTCATCACGACGCCCATGTCGGCCGGCGACAGGTGGCGGCTCTCGACGAGGAAGACCGGCGCGAACGAGATGATCACGACGAACCACGTGAGGAAGAAGCAGCTGATCAGCACGCACAGCAGGATGTTGCGTTCCTTCAGCAGCGCCCAGCGGCTGACCTGCACGCCGGGCGTGGCCGTGCCTTCGGCCTGTGCATGCCGGACGCCGCCGGGCGGCACTTCCCGAACCCAGCGCCAGATGCAGAACGCGATCAGGAAGCCGGGAACGCACGATACGTAGAAGGCTTCGCGCCAGCCATACGTGGTCGCGATGCCGATCACGACCGGCGGCCCGATCATCGCGCCGAGCAGGCCGGCGGCCGAGCCTTGCAGCAGGCCCATGTTCAGCCCGCGGCGGCTCGGCGTCGAACTCTCGACCATCAGCGATTGCGACAGCGGCAGCACGGGGCCTTCGGCGATGCCCATCAGCGCGCGAAACGCGATCAGGCTCGCGAAGCCGCCGACGAGGCCCGACAGCGCCGAGCAGACGGAAAAGCCCAGCACCGCCGCGATCAGCAGCGGCTTGCGGGTGCCGCGTGCGTCGGACCATGCGCCGGTCGCGGCGCCCGACAGCGCCCACGTCAGCGCGAGCGCGGACGACACCATGCCGAGCTGCGTATTCGACAGGTGCAGCTCGGCCGACATGAACGGAAACAGGAACGACAGCGCGAGGCGGTCGAAGAACACGAAGCCGAACGTCATGAACAGGATCAGCAGCAGCCTGTTCTCATACGTCCATGCGACTTTGGGGGAGGGATGGGATGTCATGAGCGGCCTCGTCGCGCGTCAACGGAACAATTTCTCGATCGCCTGCGCGCCGAGGCCGACTTTCTCGTAGTGCGCCTTGCACATCGCGATGTACGAATGCACGTCGAAGTAGCCGTCGGGATTGCCTTCGTCGTCGAGCCAGATCAACGGGCCCGTGACGATGAAGAACGCACGCATCGGTTCCGGATGATCGAACGCGACGAGCGTATGGCCTTCGCCCGGCGTCTCGTACACGAAATCGCCGCGCGTCGCGGTCCATTCATGTTCCAGATAGCCCCACTTGCCGGACAGCGTGTACGCGAACACTTCGTGCGGGTGGTAGTGCCGGTTCACGAGCCCCGCTTCCTTTGCCATCAGGATGTCGCACCATTTGTTCTGCGACGGCGAGATCCACAACGGCCGCGACGAAACCGTTTCGGTGAACGGAACGTAATAGCGCTCGTCTTCGGTGGCCGCGTTCTGGATGTAAGCCTCGGGCAGCGCATCGGGCTTGAACGGATTGGCAATCGGCGCGATGTTTTGCCAGAATTCGGATACGGCTTTGTCGACCACGGTTTGTCTCCTTGCTGGTTGGTGTCGTGGGGACGACTTTAGCCAGCCGGTGCGCGGCGCTCTTGACTGGGCTGGACGAATTGCTTGATCGGGCCGGACATCGCACTGCACCAACGACAAGACTCACCATTCCCCAATCCGTGCCGCTCCGCACGACAGGCGCCAGCAGGAGGCGACGTGACGAATTCGACCGTTTTTTCACGCACGCGAGGCTCGACGGCCGACGTGCCGCTGCGCGACCGGATGGCGTACTGGGATGCGTTCAACGCCGCGACGCTGGTCGGGCTGCGCTGCTCGTCGCTGTCGCCGGCCGGGCTCGAGGTCGAGAAAACCGATCTCGCGCTGCCGGGCCTGGGCGTCGCGGACATCAGCGGCCGCGATCACGTGATCGAGCGCAGCCCCGCGCTGGTGTGCCAGTTGCCGAAGGAGTCGCTGTTTGCGTGCCAGATCCTGAGCGGGCGCGCGTATTTCATCCAGCGCGACCGGTGCCTGCTCGCGGAAGCCGGCGACGTGGTCGTGTACGACACTCGCGTGCCTTATCTGTTCGGATTCCTCACACCGATGCGGCAACTGCTGATCGACATTCCGATCACGACGTTCGACGATCGCTTCGATGCGGAGCTGGCGGCGCTGCCGCTGCGGATCGCGCCGAAGCCGGGGGCGGGCGCGATGCTGGGTGCGACGCTGCGCGCGAGCGTCGAGCGCTTCATGAAGGAGCCGGTCGAGGGCGACGCCGCGCGTTTCGTCGAGCACACGCGCACGCTGGTTGCCGAACTCATCGACGTCGAAGTGAACGGTGCGGGCGCATCGCGTGCGTCGTTGTCGTATCTGCTGACCGCGAAGCAGTACATCGCGACCCATCTCGGCGAGCCGGAGTTGGGACCGCAGGCGGTTGCCGATGCGGTCGGGCTGTCGTTGCGGCACCTGAGCCGGCTGTTTGCCGCCGAAGGCGAGTCGATCACGCAGCACATCTGGTTCGAGCGGCTGTCGCATGCGCACCGCGAACTGACCGATGCGCGGTTGCGCAAGACGAGCATCGGCGAGATCGCATTTCGCTGGGGCTTCTCGAGCCAGGCGCACTTCAGCCGCGCGATTCGCGAACGCTACGGCGCATCGCCGATGACGCTGCGCAGCGCCTGTTGAAGCGGCGAAATCGACGTTGAGGCGGCGCGTGATTCACGCGCCGCTTTCATTTTCATTGCCGCGCGGAGTGCGCCGTCAATTCGCCAGCAAGAATTCCGCGCAGCGCTCCGCGATCATGATCGTCGGCGCGTTCGTGTTGCCCGACACGATGCGCGGCATCACCGATGCGTCGCAGATCCGCAATCCGTCGATCCCTTGCACCGCGAGACGCGGCGTCACGACCGCATTTTCATCGCTGCCCATCCGGCACGTGCCGGCCGGATGGTAGACGGTTTTCGCGCGATGCCGCACGTAGTCGGCCAGCGCGTCTTCGGTCAGCGGCTCGGCTTCGCGCACGACACGCGCGAGCGACGGCGCACGAAGGATGTGCCGCGCGAGCGCGACACCGCGCACGAGGCCGTCGACGTCCGCCGGGTCGGATAGCGCGCCGCTGTCGAAGCGGATCGGCGCGGCGGGATCGTTGCCGCGCAACTGCACCGAGCCGCGCGAGCGTGGCCGCAACAGGCACGGGTTGATCGACAGGCCGTGACCGGGCAGTGGTTCGCGATCGACGTCGCCGACGAGCGTCGGCAGCACGTGGAACTGGATGTCCGGACGGCCTTCGCCCGTGGTATCGACGAACGCGCCCGATTCGACGACGTTCGACGTCAGCAGGCCCGTGCGGCTCAGCATCCACTGCAATCCGTGGCGCAGCGCCTTCAACCCGCGATCCTCGCCAAGCAGGCTGATCGGTGCGTGGCTGTACCCGTAAATCGACACTTCGAGATGGTCCTGGTAATTCGCGCCGACCTCGGGGCTGTCGTGCAGCACGTCGATGCCGTGCGCGTGGAGATGCGCACCCGGCCCGATGCCAGACAGCATCAGCAGCTTCGGTGTACTGAGCGAACCGGCGGCCAGCACGACGTCGGCGCGGGCGGCCGCCGAACCGGCTGCGCCGCTTTCCGTGCGCCATTCGACGCCCGTCGCGCGCCGGCCGTCGAAGCGCACGCGCGTCGCGCGGCAGCCGGTCAGCACGCGCAGGTTCGCGTGGCCAAGCGCGTCGGCGAGATAGGTCGCCGCGGTGCTGCCGCGCTGTCCATCGAAAATCGTCGTGTGATAGAAGCCGACGCCGTGCTGCACGGCGCCGTTGAAATCGTCGTTGTACGCGATGCCGGCTTCCTGCGCGGCCTTCACGAACGCGAGGCTCAGCGGATGCCGGAAGCGCGTGTCGCCGACCTTCAACGGTCCGTCGGTGCCGTGGAACGGCTCGGACAGCCGCAGGTGCGATTCGGCGCGCTTGAACACCGGCAGCACGTCGTCCCAGCCCCAGCCGGCGCAGCCGAGCGCGGCCCATTCGTCATAGTCTGCGCGCGTGCCGCGCACATACAGCATCGCATTGACCGAACTGCCGCCGCCGAGCGTGCGGCCTTGCGGCACGTAAGTCTTGCGCCCCGCCGCGCCGGCTTGCGGCTCGCTTTCGAACGTCACCGTGCGCTGCGTACCGAGCACGCGGATGAATGTCGCCGGAATCCGGATGAACAGGCTGTCGTCCTTCGGGCCGTCCTCGAGCAGCAGCACGCGCCTGCCCGCCTTCACCAGTCGATGTGCCACCGTGCAGCCGGCCGAACCGCCGCCGACGACGATATGGTCGTACGTCTCCATCCCGCTTCTTCTCCTTGCTGTCGGGCGGCGGAACGAGCACCGCCGCGCAAGAAGCCAGCTTATCGACGGGCATGCGGACCTGTTTGACCGGGACGGACGCCATGCTTGCCTCGCATGGACACGGCGGCGCCGGGCGTGAACGGGCCCTAGCGTGCTTCGGCCGGCACGCGCGTGTCGCTCGGCGTCTCGCCGAAGCGCGCACGATAGCTGCGGCTGAAGTGCGCGCTGTTGTTGAACCCCCAGCGGAACGCGATTTCGCTGACCGTCAGGTGTTTCAGCGACCGGTCGCGCAGATCGGCGCGGCAGCGTTCGAGACGCCGCGCGAGGATGTAGCGCGTGAGCGGCATCCCTTCGATCTCGAACACGCGCGCGAGCTGGCGCGGCGACAGGTTGAGCGCGCGGCTGACCGACTGGCTGTCGAGATCGTCGTCGGCGAGATGGCTGTCGATGAACGTCTTCGCGCGCGACAGCGTATGGACGGTCGACTTGGTCGGCGACGCGTCGCCGTCGCGCAGCCGCAGCATCGACTGCATCACGTCGAGCATCGTCGCGGCGCGCTGTTCGCGTGCAGCGGGCGCCGTTTCATAAGGCTCGGCGAGCAGCGCGTACATCCGCTGCACGGCCCATGACGTGACGCCGTCGCCGCGGTCGATCTTGACGACGCTGCGGTAGCGCCACGGACCGACGCGCGCCTCGAAGATATCGCGCGGCACGTCGAGCACGGTCATCGCCATGTTGGCCGGGAAGCCGTGGCCGTACGGCATCGACGTGTCGTACAGCACGATGTCGCCGGGCGCATGCTGGATGCATTCGACGTCCTGGAACGTATAGCCTTGTCCTTCGTGCATCAGGCAGACGAATACGGCGTCGCGCTGGTCCGCGTGAATGTTGTGCGGCGTGCGCACGACCGCGTGCCGGTTCGCGACGATGTCGCACACGCCGAGCAGGCCGAGGTCGCGCCTGCGCAGCGTCGCGTCGATGCCCTCGGACGATTTTCCGCTGCACTCGATGCGCACGAGCGAGCGGGCGACGTGGTCGACCCAGAAGTCGACGCGTTCGTCGCCGCGTACGGCACGCGTCGAGATCGTGACGCTTCCCGTGCTGATGTCCGGCATGACGTTCTCCCAATGACCGCCCGAGCGGCGCAGTCTCGGGCACGTCGCGGGGCGCGGTCAATCGGTGAAAGACCCGGGCCTGGCCGGGACGTGCGAGGGGCGGCGGGTTGCGGGCGGATGTCCTTCCGAGTCAACGACGGTGGCCGTGTCAGACAAAACATGCGCGCGTATTCGGACTAGATTGCCCGGTCTGACGCGGGCTTGCTTCGACGACCCGGCCGGCAGTCCGAGCGAAACGTCCTGCTCGTAGCCCATCTTGCTGTCGCGGAACTCGACGGTCACGTGACCGGCGCGCTGTGCATCGGTGACGTTCGCGTAGATCGACGTCATCACCATCCCCGCATCGCATCCGAGCGCGATCGTGCGATCGGTGCGCCCCGTCGCGATGTTCACCGCGCGCAGCGATCGCATCGCGATCCCGCATTGGTCGGACAGCGTGTAGACGCCGATCAGCATGTGCGTCTTCATACGGGACCACATCGGGATGTCGACGGTGCCGTCGAGCTGAAGGTGATCGCGATCGTTGTCGTTCAGGCGCCCGACTTCGTTCAGCGTGACCGGGAGCGTCTTCCGGCCATCGTCCCAGAGACCGGTTGCCGTTTTGCCCGTGACGGCGATCGCGATCGGGCAAGGCTTCGGCCGCGACGGCGATGCGGGCGGTACGACCGGCGATTCGGCAGTCGATGCGGGTGGCGACGCCTCGCACAGCGTCATGCGGCCGTCGGGCTCGCGATGGCCCTGCAGCGGAATCGGCTTGCGATGCGCGTCGTAGTAGTAGCTGCCGTCGACGCGCCAGCGGCCCGCGTCGTTGTGGTCGAGCGCGTCGTAAGTCTGCAGCGACACGTGGACGGGGGCACTGCCGATCGTGCCGGTGTAGTTCACGACCTCGTACCAGCCGGCATGGGACACGGCCGGCGCGAATGCGAGCAGCGCGGCGACGGCTGCGGAGGGCAGGCGGGCGTAACGGGAGCGGCGGGTGTTCCGGGGCATGGGCGGTTCCGTGCGTGGTGTTCGTCCGGGCACGGATACCGGTTCGATCAGGTCGAGCCGCCCGGCCGTCGGGGCGCACGCCATTGTATCGATCCCCCACGCACGAATTGCATGCGTCGCGAATGCGACGACACCGGAACGCAGATGACACGGGCCGGCCGCGGAACCGCCGTACGACGCGATTCCACCGGCCGGCCCGTCGCAAACGGCCTCAGGCTGCGCTGGCTTCGTCGATCTTGCGGATATCGTCGTCGTCGAGCCGCACGCGGATCGCTTCGCCGAGCAGCGCGAGCTGTTCGAGCGACGTCGCACTGGCGATCGGCGCGGTGATCGTCGGCCGTGCGATCTGCCATGCGAGCGCGATCGCGGCCGGCTGCGTGCCGTGCTTGGCCGACACGTCGTCGAGCGCCTCGAGGATGCGCAGCCCGCGCTCATTGAGATAGCCGGCGACGCGATCGCCGCGCACGCTCTTCTTCAGGTCGGCCTCGCTGCGGTATTTGCCCGACAGGAAGCCGCTCGCGAGCGCGTAGTAGTTGACGACGCCGAGCTTCAGGTCGCGCACGACCGGTTCGAGATCGCGTTCGTACTCGGCGCGGTCGATCAGGTTGTATTCCGGCTGGATCACCTGGTACGCAGGCAGGCCGTCGCGCCGGCTGATGTCGGCGGCTTCGCGCAGGCGCGCGCCGCTGTAGTTCGATGCACCGATGATGCGCACCTTGCCCGCGTCGATCAGCGTCTGGTACGCGGCAAGGGTTTCTTCGAGCGGGGCCGTGTCGGCGAGATCGCGGTGCGAGAAATACAGGTCGATGTAGTCGGTCTGCAGGCGGCGCAGCGAATCGTCGGCGGCCTTCAGGATGTTGTCCCTGGTCAGCCCCGCGCGCGCGGCGAGCAGGCCGACCTTGGTCGCGATCACGACCTGTTCGCGCTTGCCGGAGCGCTTGAGCCACTTGCCGATGATCGTTTCCGATTCGCCGCCGCTGTTGCCGGGCGCCCAGGCCGAATAGACGTCGGCCGTGTCGATGAAGTTGATGCCGGTGTCGGCGAGCGCGTCGAGCAACGCGAACGATGCGTTCTCGTCGACGGTCCAGCCGAAGACGTTGCCGCCGAAGGCGAGCGGTGAAACCTGGATGTCCGACGTGCCGAGGGTGCGTAGTGCCATGTTTCTCTCCGAAATCTGCGAGGTGACGGGATCGAACTACGGATGGGACGAGATGACGGCGACGAGACGGCGGGGGTGCGACGCGCTTGCGCCGTTGTCGCGGGACTCGGGACATTCTCGCCGATCGCTCGAAATCGTGCAGCCGGCACGCGGCCGTGGAGGCGGAGGAATCGCGGCGGATAGCGGACGTGTCGTCCGTTGCATGGTGAGCCGGTCGGCTGCGTTCGATCCGGAACTGAATTTTGTCGCGGACGCGGGCGGCAAGCTGCCGCCCGCGCTTCGGTCGGCGGATGTGTTACCGCAACTGCACCGCCGCCAGGAACAGCACCATCCCGCCGATCGCGCCGTCGAGTACGCGCCACGCGACGGCCTTGCGGAACCACGGCGCGAGCAGTCGCGCACCGTATCCGAGCCCGAGGAACCACACGACGCTGACCGACATCGCGCCGACGGCGAACGCGAAGCGCGCGCCTTCCGGTTCGCGTGCGCCGGCCGTGCCGATCAGCAGGAAAGTGTCGAGATACACGTGCGGGTTGAGCCACGTGAACGCGAGCGTCATCAGCACGATCGCGGCCGCGCTTTGCGGCGGCGGCGCGACTGCATCGCCGCGAACGTCGAGCGTTTCGTGTCCCGGCTTGAACGCGCGGCGCAGCGCGTTGATGCCGAACCACGCGAGATACGCGAGACCGACGTACAGCACCGCGTGGACGAAGGTCGGATAGCGTTCGACGAGCACCGACGCGCCGCCGACGCCCGCGCCGATCAGGATCATGTCCGACAGCGCGCACAGCAGCACGATCTTGCCGACATGCGAGCGCATGATGCCTTGCCGGAGCACGAACGCGTTCTGCGCGCCGATGGTGACGATGAGCGACGCGCACAGGGCCACGCCGTGAGAAAAAGCGATCCAGTTCATGATGGGGAATTGACAGCAGTAGACGGGTGAATCGGTTAGCGCTAGTCTGCGGTCAGCTCCGGAATAAGAGAAGCTAATTAACCTAATGTAGATTAAGGAAATCTAATGCTGGACTACGCGTTGCTCGACGCCCTCGCGGCGGTGATCCGCCACGGCTCGTTCGAACGGGCGGCCAAGGAGCTGAACGTCACGCCGTCGGCGGTGTCGCAGCGCGTGAAACTGCTGGAGGAGCGCGTCGGCAGCGTGCTGGTCAAGCGCGGGCAGCCATGCGTCGCGACGACCTCGGGCGCGCTGCTGTGCCGGCATACGGAGCGCGTGCAGTTGCTCGAGGCCGAACTGGGCGGCCGGATGCCCGCATTGCCGGGCCAGGTCGCGAGCGCCTGGCCGACGCTGCGTGTGGCCGTGAACGACGACAGCGTCGCGACGTGGTTCATCGACGCGGTCGGGCCGTTCTGCATGGAGCGCGAGACGTTGCTCGACCTCGTGATCGACGATCAGGACTACACGGCCGCACGCATTCGCGACGGCAGCGTGCAGGGCGCGGTGACCGCGCAGGCCGAGCCGATCCAGGGGTGCCGGTCGACCCGGCTCGGGTGCATCCGCTATCGCGCGGTGTGTTCGCCGGCGTTTCACGAGCGCTATTTCGGCGCCGGCATCACGCGCGATGCGCTGCGCCGTGCGCCGTGCGTGATGTTCAATCCGAAGGACGGGCTGCAGGCGCGCTTCATCCGGCGTGTGACACGTGCGGATCTCGATCCGCCGCAACACTGGATACCGCACGTCGCCGGGTATCTGCGCGCGTGCGAAACGGGGCTGGGATGGGGAATGTGCCCGGACCGGATGGTCGATCGCCAGCTGGCAGCAGGCGAACTGGTCGACATGTCGCGCGGGCGGACGGTCGACATCGAGCTTTACTGGCAGAGCTGGCGCCTGTCGATCGGCTGGCTCGACGATTTCAGCGCGGCGCTGAAGGCGCGCGCCGCGCTGTTTCTCGACTGATTTGGACGGGGAAGACGTGCGGCGCGTATCACATGCGCCGAGCTGGGTCAGATGTGATGCAGGCCGTCGAAGTCGACGATCTGCACGAGGCGGCCCTGCATTTCGATCAGGCCGCGCTTCTGGAACTTCGACAGCGTGCGGCTGACCGTTTCGAGCGTCATGCCGAGGTAGCTGCCGATGTCTTCGCGCGTCATCCGCAGGTTGAATTCCGACGGCGAGTAACCGCGCTTCAGGTAACGCTGCGACACGTCGAGCAGGAACGCGGCGACGCGCTCTTCCGCATTCAGCGAACCGAGCAGCATCGTCTGCGACGTTTCGCGCACGATCTGCTCGCTCATCAGCTTGTGCATGCGCAGTTGCATCGTGCCGGCTTCCGAGCACAGCGCTTTGAGCGCGCTGTACGGAATCACGCAGACCGAGCTGTCTTCCAGCGCGACCGCCGTGCGCGGGTGCGTGTCGTCGCAGATGCCGTCGAGGCCGAGCGCTTCGCCCGCGAGGTGCAGGCCGGTGACCTGTTCGCGGCCGTCATGGCGCGTGGCGACGGTTTTCAGCGAACCCGAACGTACGGCATACAGGTTGTCGAACGTATCGCCTTCGCGGAACAACGCTTCGCCGCGCTTGACCGGGCGAGCCGCGCAGATGACCGATTCGAGGCGGCTGAGCGCTTCGGGTGCGAGGCCCTGCGGCATGCACAGATGACGCATTGCGCACGACGAGCAGTGAGGGGCCTGGCGGGGCGCCCAACTGCCTGCATGGGAAGGGGCGGCGGGGCGTGTGGCGACGGGCGTCAGCATGATCGTTTACTCCGGCGTTGAATCGACGGAATCATTGTCCCACCGCAAGTTGGCGCTGTCGGGTGACAAAACGTCGCGATCGCGCGCGCATGCTGGCCGCTGCGTATGAACCGTGCGCGCGCGGACCTGCTCAGCTCTCCTGCTCATCCGTGCGCGAGGCGGCCGGGATCAGCAGCACGGGCAGCGTCGCATGGCGCACGCACTGTTCCGCGATGCTGCCGAGCACGAGGCGGCGGAACCCGCGCCGGCCGTGCGTGCCGAGCACCAGCAGGTCGGCGCCGAATGCTTTCGCGCCATCGAGGATCAGCGTCGATACATCGTTGAGCGACGACGCTTCGCTCATCAGCGTCTCGCCCTTCACGCCCGCCGCCTGCATCAGCTTCCTGAAATCCGCCGCGAGCGCGTTGCCTTGCGCGACGAGCTGGTCGCGCAGCACGGACGGATCGTAGCCCGGCACGTTGTAGTAGATCGCGGCGTTCTCGACGACGTAGAACGGCTGCAGTTCCGCGCCGTGCTCTTTCGCGAGTGCGAGTGCGGCATCGAATGCGTGGCGGGACGTGTCGCTGCCGTCGATGGCAACCAGAATGCGCTTGTACATAGTGTCTCCGAGTGGCGGGTTGAACGGAAGTCGGCCGAATGGCCGGGCAGACCGTGCGTCGTTGCGAGGCAGAGTAAACCAACGGCAGGGACTTTGCAGCGACGCGCCGGTCGTATCGATCGGCACGCGCGATCGCGGCGCTTGCGCCGTTGCAGCGGGGCACGCCGAGCGCAAGCCATGCGCGCGTCGCATGCTGCGCTGCGACGCGCGCGATGGATCGCGACGCCGCGTCGGCCGGCCCGGCGGCGCGTTGCGGCAGTCGGTGGCGAGATGACGGCGTGCGAACGCCGTGCAGATACCGCATCGTGACGGCAGAGGTCGCACCGGCGTCGCGCGATGGTCCGGGATGCGGCACCGTCCGCCGATGCACGACGCCGTCCGCTTCGGCGAAGCTCGCGCGCGTGCCTCTATTGAATCGCAACCGCGTCGCGAACGGCCTGATTTCGATCAACATCGATGCATTCACATCGATCGAACGTGCGCTGCGCACCCGCGCGTCGTCGCGAATCGGCGCCGGTATCGATGCCGATACGGAAGATCGCCCGCGCGTGCACCGAACGCAGGTCGGGCACACGCGGCCATCGACCCGCGCGTCGCTCCGGCAAACGAACGATCGATTCAAACGCCGCGCGCTACTTCGGCACCGCGGCGATCTCGATCACGCGTTCGGGCCGGCGTCCGTGTCCGGGCCAGTACGCGCTGCCGTACATCCTGTGAACCGGGCCGAACAGTTCGTCGCCTGCGTGCGGCGGTGCATCGAAACCTTTCTCGATCACCGTGTAGCCGGCCCGCAGCGCGAACGCCGGGTGATTGCCGCCCGGGCGGCTGTCGAAGCCCGCGAAGCCGTCGCCGGCTTCGGGCATTGCGTTGACGAGCGACGCGTTGCTGCGCGTGATTTGATCGGGCGAGATCGCGCCGCCTGCAAGACGCGACGCCTCGCGATTCTTGCCGTCGGTGTCGACGGTGCTGTCGTGCGTGTCGTCGTTGTCGAGTTCGATGCTGCGCGGATGCGCGGTGTGCGCTTGAGCTGACGATTCCATCGCGGGTCTCCTGGCGGCGAAGCGCTCCGGATCGAAGCAAGTCCCGTTCCGGGCACGACGGGAAAAGGCGCGCGGGCGATCGCCGCGGTCGCGCGGCGCGCATTGATTTGTCGTGATTTATTTCAGCTAGAACACGCGTTTTCTACAGAGTATGATTCTTTTCCTGCGAAGCGGCGACAAGGGAAGCAATCTCGCCGTCTCTGCCCGCGCCGGGGGCCGCAGCACCCTTAAAGACGGGTAGTGAACAACAAAGCAAGGGACTAGAGGTGGCGGATTCATGCAAGCGACTACTGCCTTCACGCACCGCGGTTATCTGTTGAATTGCGCGCCCGCGCGCGCCAGTGACGGGTCGTTCAAGCCCTACGTCGTGATCTCCCGATCGAGCGACGGGGAACTCGTCGCCAATCGCTTTTTTCCGATCGAACTCCAGTTCAACGACGAAGGCGCAGCGATCGCGCACGCGCGCGACTGGGCCGTGCGCTGGATCGACGCGAGCAGCATCACGATCTGACGCCGGCGCGCACCGGCAGCATTGGCCATCCGGCCGATCCGCCGCGGGCCGCTGCCGGACGAAAAACGCGGTAATCTTGCGGAACCCGTCACTTTATTAGCGGCCGTGCGACTGCGCGCGGCTGCCTGCATTGGCATATGTCGACATCACCCGCCCGTCAGTGGGGCCTCGAAGAAATCGTCGCCGGTTTGCGCGAGTCGCGCGAGGAACTCCATCGCACGCGTCATCCGCGCGGCATTCGCGAACTGCCGTCGCGCGACGCGATCTGCAAGATTGTCACCGGCCTGCGCGCGTCGATGTTTCCGACGCATTACGGCGCACCCGATCTCACCGACGAAAGCGTCGACTATTACGTCGGCCATACGCTCGAAAGCACGCTGCGCGTATTGTCCGAGCAGATTCGCCGCGCGCTGCCGTTCCTGCCCGAACATGTGGACACGCCGTTCGCGGCGCTCGACGAGCGCGCATTCGAGATCGCGCGCGAGTTCGGGCGGCAGTTGCCGTCGATCCGCGCACTGCTGGTCAGCGACATCCAGGCTGCGTATGCAGGCGATCCGGCCGCGCAGCACATCACCGAAATCCTGCTGTGCTACCCCGGCGTGCTGGCGATGATGCACCATCGGCTCGCGCATGCGTTGCACAGGCTCGGCGTGCCGCTGCTCGCCCGGTTCATCAATGAAATCGCCCACTCGGCTACCGGCATCGACATTCACCCGGGCGCGCAGATCGGCCCGAGTTTCTTCATCGACCACGGCACCGGCGTCGTGATCGGCGAAACCGCGATCATCGGCGAGCGCGTGCGAGTGTATCAGGCCGTCACGCTCGGCGCGAAGAGTTTCCCGGCCGATGGCGAAGGCACGCTGGTCAAGGGCAACGCGCGGCATCCGATCGTCGAGGACGACGTCGTGATCTACGCGGGCGCGACCATTCTCGGCCGCGTGACGATCGGGCGCGGCTCGGTGATCGGCGGCAACGTATGGCTCACGCACAGCGTGCCGCCCGGCACGAGTGTCGCGCAGGGCAAGGTTCGGGAAGGCGGGAGCGGCGAGAAGCCGTAACGCGGCGTGCGAACGCGCGGGCGTGGCTCTGCGCAACGCAGCGGATGGGGCAGGATGGATCGGCGGCCAGGCCGCCGTCGGGCGCTATCGGGCGTGAGCGGCGCAAAGCCCGGTCGACCCGGCGCACGGAGGCGGCGCGCAGCCGCCTTCGTTCATCGAGCCTCAGTGCTTGCCGGCCGGCGAGCGGTGCTTGTACAGCACGTCCTGATCGACGCGGATCAGGTTCTGCCCCGCATCGACGACGAAATCCACGCCGTTGTACGCGCTGCCCGTGAGCAGCATGATCGCGCTGGCGACGTCGTCGGGGCCGGCGATGCGCGCGAGCGGCGTCGATGCGCGGCTCGCGTGTTCGAAGTCGGCCTGCGTCTGATCGTCGCTCGGCAGCATCAAGCCGGGGAACACCGCGTTCACGCGCAGCACCGGCGACGACGACAGCGCGAGCATCTGCGTGAGGTTGCCGAGCGCGGCCTTCGCGACCGTGTAGCTGAAGTGGTCGCGGTGGAAGTTTTCCTTGATCTTCTGGTCGACCACGTTGACGACGACGCCCTGCGTGCCGGCCGCACGGGCCCGCTCGTAGAACGCGCGCGTAAGCAGGATCGGCGCACGGCAATTGACGGCCCACGCCTGGTCGAACGCCGCGAGGTCGAAGCTCGGGAAGTGGTCCTGCCAGAACACCGACGCATTGTTGACCAGCACGTCGAGGCGGCCGAAGCGCGCATAGACCTGGTCGATCAGCGCGGTGATCTGCACGGCATCCGACAGGTCGGCCTGTAGCGCGACCGAATCGTGCCCGCGCTCGGCGATCGTGCGTGCCGCCGCTTGCGCGGCATCGGCCGAGCGGTCGTAGTGCACTGCGGTGCGATAGTCGTGCGCGGCGAAATACTCGGCGAACGCGCGCCCGGCCCGGCGCGCGGCGCCGGTCACGAGCACGACGGGCGCGTTCGCCGCTTGCTTCGTAGACTGCATTACGTATTCGTCAGGTTGACTGAAGAAGGATTCGCGACGATCGACAGGAATTCGCGCCGCGTCGACGGATCTGTGCGGAAGGTGCCGAGCATGCGCGACGTGACCATTTCGACGCCCGGCTTGTGCACACCGCGCGTCGAGATGCACTGGTGCGCGGCCTCGAGAATCACGCCGACGCCCTTCGGCTGCAGCACGTCGAACAGCGTGTCGGCGATCTGCACGGTCATTTTTTCCTGGATCTGCAGGCGCTTCGCGAACGCGTCGACGAGGCGCGCGAGCTTCGAGATGCCGACGACGCGATGGTTCGGCAGATACGCCACGTGTGCGCGGCCGATGATCGGCACCATGTGGTGCTCGCAGTAGCTCTCGAAGCGGATGTCCTTCAGCACGATCATCTCGTCGTAGCCGTCGACTTCGCTGAAGGTGCGCGCGAGGATGTCGCGCGGGTCGAGCGCGTAGCCGGCGAAGAACTGTTCGTAGGCGCGCACGACGCGTGCGGGCGTGTCGAGCAGGCCTTCGCGGGCGGGATCGTCGCCGGCCCAGCGCAGCAGCACGCGAACGGCATCCTCGGCTTCTTGCCGGCTCGGTCGGGATGCGGCCGGCTCGGGCCGCGCGGATTTTTTACCCATCAGGTCGCTCCATCGAATTCAGCCGCCCGCGGCGGCGCGATCCGGCCATTGTTTCATGCTTTCGCGGGTCGTGCGTGCGGCCGGCCGCTCACCCGTCGTTCACCTTTCCTCACTTCGGCCATTCGTCCTGCTCGTCGTTGAACAGCGACGCGACGACCCCGCGCAGCCATGCGGTGCGCGGGTCGTTGTGGAACTTGCGATGCCAGTGCTGCTTCAGGTCGAAACGCGGCAGCGGCAAGGGCGGCTCGACCGGCACGATGAACGCGTGCTCGGCCGCATACGCATAGCCGATCGCGTGCGGCACCGTCGCGATCAGGTCGGTGCGGCTCAGGATGAACGGCAGGCTCATGAAGTGCGGCGTCTCGAGCACCGCGCGGCGCTGCATGCGCTGTTTCGCGAGGTATTTCTCGAGCACCTCCTGGCTGCGCCCTTCGGCGCGCACCACCGCGTGGCCGCATGAGAGGAACTGCTCGGCCGTGAACGGACGCGCCTGTTCGAGCGGATGGCCGCGCCGCATCAGGCAGACGAACCGGTGCGTGAACAGTCGCTGCTGGAAGAAGTTGTTGCCGTCGAGATCGGGGAAGTAGCCGACCGCGAGATCGATCGAACCGGCCTCGAGGCCGCGGCCGACTTCGTCGTGCGCGAGCGAGACCGAGCGCAGGTTCGCGTACGGCGCGCGTGTCGCGAACGCCTGCAGCAGCTTCGGCAGGAACACGATCTCGCCGACGTCCGACAGCGCGATCGAGAACGTGTGCGTGCTCGCCGCCGGGTCGAAGTCGTGCGGCGCGACGAGGCCGCGCTCGATCTGCGCGAGCGCGTCGCGCGCGGCCGGCAGCAGCGCGAGCGCGCGCGGCGTCGGCTCCATCCCGCGCGACGTGCGCACGAACAGCGGATCGCCGAAATACTCGCGCAGGCGGCCGAGCGCCGTGCTCACGCGCGGCTGGCTCACGCCGAGCAGGTCGCCGGCGCGACTCACGTTGCGCGTGTCGTCGAGCGCGACGAGGTAGGGAATGAGGTTCAGATCGAGGGCATCCATCGCCAGGCGACTATCGGAAAGACGTATACAACTTATCTCCAAAATCGCGTTGCCGCATAGTCGGGAAAGCGCTCAAATTGTTTCCATTACTCGAACCAATGTTCAGGAGACGAACAATGCGCACCCAAGTCGCCATCATCGGCGCCGGCCCGTCCGGCCTTTTGCTTTCCCACCTGCTGCGCCTGCAAGGCGTCGATTCCATCCTCGTCGAAGCGCGCTCGCGTGAATACTGCGAGAATCGCATCCGTGCCGGCGTACTGGAGCAGGGCACGGTCGACACGCTGAACGAAGCCGGTCTCGGCGACCGGATGCGCCGCGAAGGGCTCGAGCATCACGGCATCGAGCTGCTGTTTTCGGGCCAGCGCCACCGCATCGACCTGAGCGCGCTCACCGGCGGTCGTGCGATCACCGTCTACAGCCAGCATGAAGTCGTGCGCGACCTGATCGCGGCCGGCGACGCGCATGGCCACCCGATGCATTTCGAAGTCAGCGACGTCGTGCTGCACGACGTCGAAAGCGAGCGCCCGTTCGTCACGTTCAAGCACGCGGACGGCCGCGCCGAGCGCATCGACTGCGACTACATCGCTGGTTGCGACGGCTTCCACGGCATCGCGCGGCAGACGATTCCCGCCGAGCGGCTGAAAACGTTCGAGCGCGTGTATCCGTTCGCGTGGCTCGGCATCCTCGCCGACGCGGCGCCGTCGCTCGACGAGCTTGTCTATGCGCATCACGCGAACGGTTTCGCGCTGTTTTCGATGCGCTCGCCGACGGTCACGCGCCTGTACCTGCAGTGCCAGCCCGACGAAAACCTCGCCGAATGGTCCGACGCGCGGATCTGGGACGAACTGCACACGCGTTTCTCGAACGACACCGGCTGGACGCCGACCGAGGGCCGGATCACGCAGAAGAGCGTGACGCCGATGCGCAGCTTCGTGTCGGAGACGATGCAGCACGGGCGGCTCTTCCTCGCCGGCGACGCCGCGCACATCGTGCCCCCGACCGGCGCGAAGGGGATGAACCTCGCGGTGGCCGACGTCCGCGCGCTCTCCCGCGCGCTGGGCGCGCGCTACCGCAACGGCGACGCGGCGCCGCTCGAGCGCTATTCGGCGACCTGCCTCGAGCGCGTGTGGCGCGCGGAGCACTTCTCGTACTTCATGACGAACATGCTGCACTCGTCGCCGGACGACACGCCGTTCGTCAACCGGCTGAAGCTCGCGGAACTGAAATACGTGACCCGCTCGCCGGCCGCCGCGCAGTCGCTGGCCGAGAACTACGTCGGGCTGCCGTTCGACGATGCGGCGACCCCCGAGGCATCCCGCCTTGACAACGCGCTGTGCGCGACTCTATGATCGGCCCATCGTTCGCTAATCGAATCTAGGTTCGAATGGCGAACAAATGCCGAAGGTCGACGATGGCCTTCGGCGCGGCACGCGACACGCGCGTGTCCCCTCGACAGGCCGCGCATCGTGCCGCGGGTTCGTATCAGGAAGAGACATGGTCAACAAGATTTTCGAATCGCTTCAGTCGGCCGTCGCCGACGTCCACGATGGCGCGACAATCATGATCGGCGGTTTCGGCACGGCAGGCATGCCGTCCGAGCTGATCGACGCGCTGATCGAGCAGGGCGCGCGCGGCCTGACGATCGTCAACAACAACGCGGGTAACGGCGAGACGGGTCTCGCCGCGCTGCTCAAGGCCAAGCGGGTGAGCAAGATCATCTGCTCGTTCCCGCGCCAGAGCGACTCCCAGGTGTTCGACGCGCTGTACCGCGCGGGCGAAATCGAGCTGGAGCTCGTGCCGCAGGGCAACCTCGCCGAGCGCATTCGCGCGGCGGGTGCCGGCATCGGCGGCTTCTTCACGCCGACGGGCTTCGGCACGAAGCTCGCGGAAGGCAAGGAAACGCGCGTGATCGACGGCAAGTCGTATGTGTTCGAGACGCCGATCCACGCCGATTTCGCGCTGGTCAAGGCATACAAGGGCGATCGCTGGGGCAACCTGGTGTATCGCAAGACCGCGCGCAACTTCGGGCCGATCATGGCCAGCGCCGCGAAGGTCGCGATCGTGCAGGTGTCGGAAGTCGTGCCGCTCGGCGCGCTGAACCCGGAACACATCGTGACGCCCGGCATTTTCGTGCAGCGCGTCGTCGAAGTGCCGCAGGCCGCGCATGCGGCCGAGCTGGCCGCCGAACGTGCCGCGTCGCACGCCGCCTGACCGCCTGAGGAGACTGCAATGAAACGACTGACCCGCGATGAAATGGCCAAGCGCGTCGCCCAGGACATCCCCGAAGGCGCGTACGTGAACCTCGGCATCGGCGTGCCGACGCTGGTGGCGAACCACCTCGACCCGAGCAAGGAAATCTTCCTGCACAGCGAGAACGGCCTGCTCGGCATGGGCCCGGCGCCCGCGCCAGGCCAGGAAGACGACGAACTGATCAACGCCGGCAAGCAGCACGTGACGCTGCTCACTGGTGGCGCGTATTTCCATCACTCGGATTCGTTCGCGATGATGCGCGGCGGCCACCTCGACTACTGCGTGCTCGGCGCATTCCAGGTGTCGGCGAACGGTGATCTCGCGAACTGGCATACCGGCGCGCCCGATGCGATTCCGGCCGTTGGCGGCGCGATGGATCTCGCGATCGGTGCGAAGCAGGTGTTCGTGATGATGGAGCACCTGACGAAGCAGGGCGAGAGCAAGATCGTCGCGGCGTGTTCGTATCCGGTGACCGGCGTGCAATGCGTGAGCCGCATCTATACGGACCTCGCCGTGCTCGACGTGACGGCCGACGGCCTCGCGGTGAGCGAGATCTTCACCGACCTGTCGTTCGACGAACTGCAGAAGCTGACCGGCGTGCCGCTGATCGACGCGACGCGCCAGGCCGCGGCCTGAACCGCGAGCGTGCCGGCCCGCTCGTTCGAGCGCACGCCGGCACGCTTGGGTAGACAATAGGCGCACGCCGTTTCCCTACTCTGATGCCATGCTCGAAGACAGCGCCCGCCTGACCTCCCTCATCTGCGGCACCGAGCCGCTCAACCGGATCTGGTCGCCCCGTGCGACGATCCAGCGCATGCTCGACGTCGAAGCCGCGCTCGCGCGTGCGCTCGCCGTGCAGCAGGTGATTCCCGCCGCCGCGGTCGCGCCGATCGAGCGCGCATGCGACGCCGATCGGCTCGATGCCGACGCGCTTGCGCATGGCGCGGCGCTCGGCGGCAATCTCGCGATTCCGCTCGTCAAGCAGCTCACCGCGCAAGTGAAGGCCGACGACCCCGAGGCCGCGAAGTTCGTGCACTGGGGTGCGACGAGCCAGGACATCATCGATACCGCGACCGTGCTGCAGCTGCGCGATACGCTCGATGTGCTCGAGCCGCTGCTCGACGAAGCGTGCGCGTCGCTCGCGACCCTCGCGCGCGCGCATCGTGCGACGCCGATGATCGGCCGCACGTGGCTGCAGCAGGCGCTGCCGATCACGCTCGGTCTCAAATTCGCGCAATGGCTCGATGCGCTGCTGCGCCATCGCGCGCGCTTCGCCGAATTGCGCGAGCGCGTACTGGTGCTGCAGTTCGGCGGCGCCGCCGGCACGCTCGCGAGCCTGCGCGAACAGGCATCCGGCGTGACCGCCGCGCTCGCCGCCGACCTGAAGCTTGCCGTGCCGGCCGTGCCGTGGCATACGCAGCGCGACCGCATCGCGGAAGCCGCGTCGTGCTTCGGAATGCTGACCGGCACGCTCGGCAAGATCGCGCGCGACGTGTCGCTGCAGATGCAGACCGAAGTCGGTGAACTTGGCGAACCGGCCGCCGCCGGCAAGGGCGGTTCGTCGACGATGCCGCACAAGCGCAACCCGGTCGGCTGCGCGGCCGTGCTGACCGCCGCGGTGCGTGCGCCGAACCTCGTCGCGACCGTGTTCGTGGGGATGGTCCAGGAGCACGAACGCGCGCTCGGCGGCTGGCAGGCCGAATGGGATGCGCTGCCCGATCTGGCTCGCCTGACCGGCGGCGCGCTCGCGCAGATCGCCCAGATCGTCGCGGGCCTCGACGTGAACACCGAGCGTCTCGCCGCGAACCTCGGCCTGACGCACGGGCTGATTCTCGGCGAAGCCGTGATGCTCGCGCTCGGCGACCGGATCGGCCGGCTCGATGCGCACCATGTCGTCGAGCACGCGTCGAAGGAAGCCGTGCGCACCGGCGCGACGCTGTTCGACGTGCTCGCCGCCGATGCAACCGTGTCCGCTCACCTGTCGCGCGACGCGCTCGCGCGGCTGCTCGATCCCGCACATTACGTCGGCGAGGCGCAGGCCTATGTCGACGCCGTGCTCGCGCTGCACGCGGGTGCGAAACAACCAGGAGAACATTGATGCCCTTCGCCACTGTCAACGGCGTGAAACTGCATTACCGGATCGACCGTGCCGCGCGCGACGACGCGCCGTGGCTCGTCTTTTCGAACTCGCTCGGCGCCGACTTGCAGATGTGGGCGCCGCAGATTCGTCCGCTCGCGCAGCACTTCAACATCCTGCGCTACGACACGCGCGGCCATGGCCATTCCGAAGCGCCGGCCGGCTCGTACACGGTCGACCAGCTCGCGGGCGACGTGATCGGCCTGCTCGACCACGTCGGCATCGATCGCGCGTATTTCTGCGGGATTTCGATGGGTGGCCTGACCGGCGCCGCGCTCGCCGCGCGCTTCCCGTCGCGCATCGTGCGGGCCGTGCTGGCGAACACCGCCGCGAAGATCGGTTCGCCGGAAGTGTGGGCGCCGCGTGCGCAGAAGGCGCGCGCCGAAGGGATGGCCGCGCTGGCCGACGCCGTGCTGCCGCGCTGGTTTACCGACGCGTTCGTCGGGCGCGAGCCGCGCCTGTTCGACGCGATCCGCGACACCTTCGTGCATACCGACAAGGACGGCTATGCGGCGAACTGCGACGCGCTGAACGCGGCCGACCTGCGCGAGGAGGTGAAGGGCATCGCGCTGCCGGTGCTCGTCGTGACCGGCGAGAAGGACATGTCGACGCCGCCCGACCAGGGCCGTGCGCTGGCTGCCGCCATTCCCGGCGCGCGTCACGTCGAATTCGACGCGGCGCACATTTCGAACATCGAGTGCACCGACGGTTTCAACCGCGCGCTGCTCGAATTCCTGACCGCGTGAGGCCCCGACGATGGATGATCAGCAACGTTACGAAGCAGGGATGAAGGTGCGCCGCGCGGTGCTCGGCGACGCGCACGTCGATCGTTCGATCGAGAACCGCACCGAGGTGACCGAGGAATTCCAGAACCTGATCACCCGTTATGCGTGGGGCGAGATCTGGACCCGCGACGGCCTGCCGCGCCATACGCGCAGCCTGCTCACCATCGCGATGATGGTCGCGCTGAACCGTGGCGAGGAACTCGCGCTGCACTTGCGCGCCGCGCGCAACAACGGCGTGACGCGTGACGAGATCAAGGAAGTGCTGCTGCAGACTGCGATCTATTGCGGTGTGCCGGCCGCGAACTCCGCGTTCCATCTCGCGGACAAGATCTTCAAGGAACAGGATGGGGCCGCCTAGGTGCGGCTGAATAACACGACCGGTTCGCGCCGGACGTGACCCGATCGCGACGCCTGCCGCAGCCGGCAGGTGTCGACGATGCATGACGCGCCGGCGGCGAATCGGCGCGCGAACAAGGAAAGACGCGGTCATGAGGCCGCGTTATTCATATCTGCGTTACATGGGACCGGGAGCGCGCGCAAGCGCCAACCTCGGTCGACAAGGAGACTCGCGATGAATCGCGCACCCGTGGTCGATGTCCAGGCCTTCATCAACGAGCAGCCGTTCGGCGGCTTTCAGTGGCTCGTGTTTCTGATGTGTTTCGTGATCGTGCTGCTCGACGGCTTCGATACGGCCGCGATCGGCTTTATCGCGCCGTCGCTGCTCGGCGAATGGAACCTGACCAAACCCGATCTGGCGCCCGTGCTGAGCGCCGCGCTGTTCGGCCTCGCGTGCGGCGCGCTGGTGTCGGGTCCGCTTTCCGATCGACTCGGACGCCGCTCGCTGCTGGTCGGTTCGGTGCTGCTGTTCGGCGTCGCGTGTTTCGTGTCCGCGTTCTCGACGACCATCGGGCACCTGACGATCCTGCGTTTCGTCACCGGCGTCGGCCTTGGTGCCGCGATG
Source organism: Burkholderia sp. Bp9016 (assembly GCF_003857765.1). Lineage (NCBI taxonomy): Bacteria > Pseudomonadati > Pseudomonadota > Betaproteobacteria > Burkholderiales > Burkholderiaceae > Burkholderia > Burkholderia sp. Bp9016. The sequence goes on along the minus strand of NZ_QTPY01000032.1, from coordinate 2,595 downwards.
CCGAACGCGGTCACGATGATGGGCGAGTTCTGCCCGGACCAGCGCCGCGCGACCGTCATCAACCTGATGTTCTGCGGCTTTCCGCTCGGTGCGGCGTTCGGCGGCTTTCTCGCCGCGTGGATGATCCCGCATTTCGGCTGGCGCAGCGTGCTGATGCTCGGCGGCGTGACGCCGCTGCTGCTCGGCGTGCTGCTGCTGTTGAAGATGCCTGAATCGGTGCGTTTCATGGTGGCGCAGGGGAGGAGCGTCGACCGGATCCGCGCGACGCTCGCGCGCATCTCGCGCGATGCGATGAACGCCGGCTCGTTCGCGATGACCGAAGCGGCGCCGCAAACCGGCAGCCAGGGCCTTGGCGTCGTGCTGTCGCGCTCGTACATCGTCGGCTCGGTGATGCTGTGGGTCGCGTACTTCATGGGCCTCGTGATCTTCTACGCGTCGATCAACTGGATGCCGATCCTGCTGAAGGATGCGGGCCTCACGCCGAAGAGCGCGACGCTGATCTCGGCACTCTTCCCGCTCGGCGGCGTCGGCGCGGTGCTGTGCGGCGTGCTGATGGACCGCTTCAATGCGAACCGCGTGATCGCCGTGTGCTATGCGCTGACCGCGATCAGCGTGTATGCGATCGGGCAGGCTGCGGGGAACGTCGGGTTGCTCGTGCTGGTCGTGTTCGTGGCCGGCGTGCTGATGAACACGGCGCAATCGTCGATGCCGGCGCTCGCCGCCGCGTTCTATCCGACCGAAGGGCGCGGCACGGGCGTGGCGTGGATGCTGGGCGTCGGCCGCTTCGGCGGGATCGCCGGCTCGTTCCTCGTTGCGGAACTGACGCGCCGGCATTTCTCGTTTGCCGGCGTGTTCGCGACGATCGCGGTGGCGGGCCTGCTCGCGTGCGTTGCGTTGCTGATCAAGCAGAAGGCGCGGCCGCACGGCGTCGCGCAGCCGGCCGGCAAGATCGAATCGCTCGGGCATTGAGCGGACGCGGGGCCGGGGCGATGCGCCGGCCCTGTGTGCCGAGGTTGCCGCGGTGGATCGCAAGACGGCCGACACGCAACGACAGGACGGGTCGCTTCGGCGGCCCGTCGTCATTTCGGCCGTCGCGCCGTTACTCCTCCGCGTCGTGTTCCTTGACGAAGTTGCGCAGATACGCGCGCAGCGCGGCTTCCTGGCTGCGATGATCGGCATGATTCGCGGCGCCCAACTCTTCCTCGTCGCCGAACAGCGTGGGCGGCGCACAGTACGTACCCACTTCTATGTTTTCGCGCAGCACGCGGATGTCGTGCGTCAGCGGGCGATACTCGGCGACCCAGTGCATGCCCTCGATGTGTTCGCCGGCTTTCAGCATTGGCTTCATCGGCACTCTCCATGCGGCAGCGGCGCAACCGCAGAAGCGGTTGCACGCGCCCGTACCAAAAGGGTACGCCTGCATGGCGTGAAGCTCAATGGGTGCACTTGCGAGCGCTTACTGCGGCAGCAGGTGCGCGACGAGCGGATACAGCGACAGAATCAGCAGCATGGCCATCGTCACGTTGAAGATGCGCAGCGCGCGGCTGTTCGACAGGAAGCGGCGCAGGCCGAGGCCGAACGCGGCCCACAGGCTGATGCACGGAAGGCCGATCAGGATGAAGACGACGGCCATCCACGCGGCGTTCATGCCGTAGTCGGCGGACAGGCGGATCGTCGTTGCGGCGGTCAGTACCATCATCCATGCCTTCGGATTGACCCACTGGAACGCGGCGGCTTCGAGGAACGTCATCGGCCGCGGCTTGGCGCCTTGTGCCTTCACTTCGCCCGATGTGCCGATGCGCCACGCGAGGTACAGCAGGTACGCGACGCTTGCGATTTCGAGGATGGTGTATAGCACCGGTACGCGGCGGAACGCTTCGCCGAGGCCAAAGCCGACGCACAGCATCAGGATCGCGACGCCGGTGCTGATGCCGAACAGGTGCGGCATCGTGCGGCGGAAGCCGAAATTGACGCCGGATGCGAGGAGCATCGTGTTGTTCGGGCCGGGTGTGATCGAGGTGACGAGCGCGAACAGCATGCCGGCGGGCAGCGCGCTCAGGGTGAGGAATTCCATCGCGGATTCTCCATTCATGTTCGGGGCTGGGATGGAGTCAGTGTAGCGACGGTTTTCGGTACAGTACCGGTACAGTTTGTTTGACGATTACCGGTACGGGGCGTTCGCGCGCCAATTTTCGGTGGGCGCTTGGTGTTGTCTCTCAGAAAAGATGTCCGCAGTCTCAATAAGTTGTCTTTGAATAATTGGCTACCTTTCATGCGTTGGGAATGTAACCCGTATGGATAGGCAGAAAATGATCGGAGAATATTTGGCAATGACGGCCTACGACGCAATGTTTAGTCGATGGTGTCAGATCGATGTCGCCGCATTGGCGACGCTCAATCGCCGTTTCACGTCTGGGGCGTGTCTCCACAAGCCAATGGGGAGGTCGATGCTTAGCAGGCCGTTGAAATACCCATCGACCGGATTCAGACCACTCTCGCAAATGACATGAATTCGCTTAACGGCTCGGCAATTTTGTTGCGTCACGCCGGGTTCAGCGGTAGAGCCCGGCCGGCGAAGGTATTTCCCGCCAGATT
>NZ_QTPY01000031.1:0-64103 GCF_003857765.1 Burkholderia sp. Bp9016 | reverse complement strand
AAGCTCACGCCGATCGATCCGACGAAGGACTGGTTCCGCGCACGCGGCGGGAACAACGCCTACCTGCCGTGGTGGGGGCGCCGATACGATGCCGATTACGGCATGCAGGGCTATTCGTGGTGATGTCGGCGACGCGGCAGCGCGATCCGTGCGGCCAGATTCACGCCGCCGTGTCATCCAACGGAATACCGGCCCCGTGCGCCGATGCGTCAGAGCAGCTTGACGATCGCGGGCACGCTGAGCACCGCGACGTAGTAACCCATGAACTGCACGCCCGTGTTGAACGCGAACAGGCGCGACAACATTCCGCCGAACAGGCCGACCGTGACGATCACCGCGAGCCCGAGCAACTGGCCTTCCCAGACACCGATCACGACGATCAGCCCCGCGAAGGTCGCGATGATCGCTTCGTGGCTCAGCTTGCGCGCGACGAACGACGCCGCGCGGTGCGCATGATGCATCGCCAGCGGATACGCGATCAGCGCGGCCAGCAGAATCGACAGCAGCCCGTAGCCGAGGAACTCGGGCCAGCTCATCAACGTATGCAGGTTGTGGATCTGCCCGCTTGCCGCGTCGACCGTGAAGCGCGGCGGCGCGTTGAAGAGCGGCGCGGCCGGGCCTGCGGCCACCGGGCTCAGCGGCAGCCCGAACGCGATCAGCGGAATCAGCGCCTCGGCGATGTAGGTCGCCTCCGTCACGCCGTTACGCGCGGCGATCACGGTCGTCAGCCGCTGATACGCATGCCTCACGCGCGCGCCGACGATCTCGCCCATCAGCACCGTCATCGCGACCGGGCTGAACACGAACGTCGCGCTCGACACGGCCGCCGTCCCGACCGTCCACCCCACCTGCTCGCGATCGAGCACCTTCAGCGGATTCGGGAAGTAGCCGCGCCAGCTCTTCACGTCCGGTGCGAGCACGAACGTCGACGGCCCGTCGCGACGCATGCGCCGCCGCTCGGCCGGCGACAGGATCGAGAACAGGTCGGCAACCAGCGGGCCGATGGCGATCCCGAGGAAATAGCTGACGCTGAGCTTCACGCCGTAGTGACCGGTCAGCGCCTGCAGCCCGACCACCAGCATCACGAACGGCACGAGCAGCAGCACCGCCGCCCAGCGCCCCGTGGAGAAATACGCGATGCCGACTGCGGCCGCGAGAAACACCCACGGCGCGGCCTTCGCGATCGCCGTGCCGAACGGCGCGAGCAGCGACGCGAACAGCACCGCGAGCGGCAGCGCGACGAACGCGGCGACGATCGCGCCGGAGATCATCTTGCGCAGCGCGATGTGCGGCACGCCGAGCGCGCGCAGCAGCGTCGCCTGCTGCAACAGCGGCGCGGCCATCGTGTCGCCGGGAATGCCGAGCAGCGCGGTCGGGATCGAGTGCGTGATGTGCTTGGCCACCGCGCCCGCAAGAAAGAACGTGAACACCCCGGCGGGCGGCACGCCGAGCAGTGCGACGAGCAGCGTGAGCGGCGCGATCGTCGTCGTTTCGTCGGTGCCGGAGATCAGTCCGATGCCGGAGAACACGATCGCGCCGAGCAGGCCCATCGCCAGCGCCGACGGCAATGCATGCAGAAGCGCGTCCATCAGCGGCCTCCCGTGCGCGCCCGCGCGGACGACGCTTCGTAGGAAGCAAACAGGTCGAGCAGTCCGAGCTCCTCCATCTCAGCGCGCGCGCTCGGCGACAGGTCGCTCACCGACCCGAGCCCGCCCGATGCTTCGGCAAGTTGCCGAAGCGCTTCGTCACGCTCGGGGCCGTCGGCCGCATGCTCGATCACCATGCGCTTCGGCTTGAACAGGCGCGCGCACAGCGCACCGGCAAGCAGGCAACCGCCGAGGCCGATCAACATCGCATAGGCCCGCGCGATGGCCGCGTCCTGCACGAACGAGGCGAGCGCGAGACGGCCGGCCTCGAACGCGCCGAGGCTGATCGCGATGCCGAGCAGGACCGACCAGGCCAGATGTTTCGTGGCCACCGTGTCGCCCCACACCTCCACGAGCGTGTCGGCGCTTACATCGGCCTGCATGAACGGCTGCGCGCGATGCGACGCCGCCGATACCGCGCCTGAACCGGTCTGTTCCATGTGTCTCCTCCTTGATTGATATGTGGCCGGCTGTCCCGGCGCGGCATGCGTCACGCGGCATGCCCGCGAACGTCGCGCATCAGGCGTCGCTGCGCGCCGCCAGCAGTTCGAGCGCGAAATCCGCGCGCACGTCTTTCGCGGCGACCATCCGTTGCGCGATCCGGTCGATGTCGGCCCCCGTCGCGCCGGCCGCGACGGCAATGTTGCGCGCATGCAGCGCCATGTGGCCGCGCTGAATGCCTTCGGTCGCGAGCGCGCGCAACGCCCCGAGATTCTGGGCAAGGCCGACCGCGACCGCAATCTCGCCGAGTTCCTGCGCGGACGTCACGTTCATGATCTTCAGCGCGAGACGCGCGAGCGGATGCGTCTTCGTCGCGCCGCCGACCAGCCCGACCGGCATCGGCATCTCGATCGTGCCGACGAGGTCGCCGTTGTCGGCCTTCTCCCACGTCGTCAGCGACGTGTAGCGGCCACTGCGGCTCGCATACGCATGTGCGCCGGCCTCCACCGCGCGCCAGTCGTTGCCGGTCGCGACCACCACCGGATCGATGCCGTTCATGATTCCCTTGTTGTGCGTGGCCGCGCGATACGGATCGGTCGCCGCGAACACGTAGGCGTCGATCACGCGATCGATCACCGCTTCGCCGGAATAGTCGTCGGTGGCGAGCGTCGCGGCCGAGTACCGTACCTCTGCGCGTGCCAGCCGGAGATCCGCGAGGTTGGACAGTATCCGCAACCGTACCTGCCCGCCGGTGATCGCTTCGATGCGCGTCGCGACGGCTTCGGCCATCGTGTTGACCGTGTTCGCGCCCATCGCATCGCGCACGTCGACGATCAGATGCGCAACCACCATCGCGCCGCGCGGCGTATCCGGGAACACGTGCACCTCGATGTCGCGGCAGCCGCCGCCGAGGCCGACCAGCACCTTGTCGCGGCTGTTCGCGAGTGCGATCAGCCCGGCCGCGTGCCGCAGGATCGCGAGCCGCGCGCCGTACGGATCGCCGACGCCGATCACCTGGACCTGCGCGCGCATCAGCGGGCCGCTGCTCGACGTGCGGAAGCCGCCGGCCGCGCGGGACAGCTTCGCCATATACGATGCGGCCGCAACGATCGACGGTTCTTCGACCGCCATCGGCACGATCACGTCACGGTCGTTGATCCGGAAGTAGCCGGCGACCGCCATCGGCAGCTCGAACGTGCCGATCACGTTCTCGATCATGCCGTTCGCGGTGTCGAGCGACAGCGCGCCGGGGGCGGCGAGCAGCGCGTGCTCGGCATCGTCGAGCCCGACGGTACGGGCGAGGTGGGACAGGCGTTGTTCGGGCGTGAGCGAGCGGAAGTTCGGCAGTGCGGAATCGATGGGCATGATGTCGTTCTGTTTCGGGGTGACGGTGTTGCCTGCCGCGGTTGCGGCGGACAGCGGATAGCCGAATAATAGTCACGCTGTACCCATTGAAAAGGTACAGACGGGCCAGACAGCCAGACATCCGTACCCATGACAGTGAACCCGTCCGACGGAACATCGCGATGAAACAGCGTGCAAGAGCCAGCCTGTCTGGCGCCATGGCGGACAATCTCGCCAGACAGATCGAGGAAGGCGTGTTGCCGGCCGGCGCGAAGCTGCCTTCCATCAGGGAATACGCTGAGGCGTCCGGGTGTTCGAAGAACACCGTGATCAGCGCATTCGAGATGCTCGCCGCCGACGGCCTGATCGAGCCGCGCCGCGGCTCCGGGTTCTTCGTCACGCGGCGCGCGGCGGCCGCGCCCGACATCGACGAGCCGAGTTCGCTCGACCGCGCGATGGACATCGTGTGGCTGATGCGCGAACAGCTTCACGAGAAGCCCGACGTACTGAATCTCGGCGAGGGCTTCCCGCCGATCGAATGGCTCGAGGAAACGCGGCTAAACCAGTATCAGCAGCGCATCGTGCGCACCGGTTCCGCGTCGCTGTTTCGTTACGGCAGCCGCTTCGGATATCTGCCGCTGCGCCAGTCGCTGCAGCAGAAGCTCGCCGGCTACGAGATCGAGGCACCGCCCGCGCAGATCGTGCTCACGCACGGCGCGAACCAGGCGATGGACCTCGTGCTGCGCTACTTCGTGCGCCCCGGCGATACCGTGCTAGTCGACGATCCCGGTTACTACCCGCTGTTCGGCAAGCTCAAGCTGAGCGGCGCAAACATCGTCGGCGTGCCGCGCGAGATCGACGGCCCCGATGTCGCGAAGCTCGCCGAGCATATCGCCGCCTACCGGCCGAAGCTGTTCTTCACGCAATCGGTCGGGCACAACCCGACAGCGACCGATACGAGCGCGGCGAAGGCACACCGGATCCTGCAACTCGCCGACGCGCACGACCTGATCATCGTCGAGGACGACGCGCTCGCGGACCTTCGCCCGCGCTCGCTCACGCGCATCTCGACGCTCGATCAACTGCGCCGGACGATCTATATCGGCAGCTTCTCGAAGTCCGTATCGGCGGCGTTGCGCGTGGGCTTTCTCGCATGCAACGCGGCGCTCGCGAGCGACCTCGCCGACGTGAAGATGCTGACTCACGTCAGCAGCTCGGAGTACTGCGAGCGCACGCTCGATGCGATCGTCAGCGACGGGCATTTCCTCCGGCATACGAATCATCTTCAGGAGAAACTGCGGCGCGCGACGGCCACCGCACTCGAAGCGCTCGATCGGCTCGGCGCGCAGGTCTATCGGCCGTGCGAACAGAACCTGTATCTGTGGGCCGCGTTGCCGGGGTGGTCCGATTCGATGGAACTGGCGCAGGCGATGCTGGAGCGCGGCGTGATCCTCGCACCGGGGGCGGTGTTCTCGCCACAGGCCGACCAGCCGTCCGCGTATTGCAGGTTCAACGTCGCTTACCTGGCGGACAAGCGGTTCGCGCAGGCGTTGAAGGCGCTCACGTAGCCACGGACGCGAGCCGAGTCGGTGACACGACCAGCCGGGCGAGCACGCGGCGCAGACCTCGCAGAGGGCGTTCCACCGCGCACCTCCTGGTATCGTTCTGTCGCTTCACGACGCAGCGTCCGACTTGACTTCTCTTATTGCCGCCGCCGTCGACAAGCGGCCGGAATTTCATCGCACACCGGTCGAATCCATCACCTGGAGAATGCTGATCGAGGTCGAGACAGAAGCGTTCACCGACGCTTCCTTCACGTCAGGAATACGCCGATTCCGTCGTCGATACCTTCTTCAAGGTAGCTGACGAATATCGCTCCATCGAGTCGATGGACGACCTTGTCGACCGCAAGGATCGTGACATCCGGAAGATGCCCTTTGTGCTTGCAATCGTATCGATGCTGCTGAAGCACCGCGCAGCAAAAAACTCGACTCGTAACCGTATCCGATACGGGACCGGCACCGGGCTCGCTGGCCTATCGTGTTACCGGTCGATTCGCAGGCGCTCGACGACTCGACCGTTGACCAGATGCTCGTCGACGATCTCATCGATATCGGTTTTATCGACGTAGGTATACCAGACTGCTTCCGGGTAGATCACGACGATCGGGCCATCACTGCACCGCGCGAGGCAACCGGCACGATTGATGCGAATTCCAGGGGCGTCCGGGGAAGCAGCATCTGCCAGCCGCTTCTTTGCATACCGGCAAATTTCCGACGCCCCGTGGTCATTGCACGCCTCCCCGTTCTCGCGTTCATTCGTGCAGACAAAGACATGACGGTCGTAAAAACTCATCGCGATTCCCCTTTTTGACACCCGGCTGACACTTACGCTCGCTCTTCGAAAATCGTTCACTCGACATGTCTCGGCACGGGCTTTCGCTCCACGGGTGCCCACTGAATGATCACGATCCCGCTCAACAGAATCACCGCCCCGACGATGCTGTACCAGGTCATCCGCTCGTGCAGCAGCAAAACGGCCAGTACCGTGGAAACCAGCGGCTCCAGCAGGCTCGCGATCGCACCACCGACGGCGCCCGTCCCCTTGATACCGCCCAGGAAAAGGGTTTGCGCAATCGCCGTCGGCACCGCGGCCACATAAAGCAACATCAGCCAGCCGTCCATCGTGTAATGGAGTTGCAGCCCGTCGTGAAGACCGAACGGCAACAGCGCCAATGCGCCAATGGCAAATCCAATCCCGCCCGCGTGCATGGGGCTACAGATCTTTCCTGAAGCCCGGGCGGCCAGTACATAAAAAGCCTGGCATACCGCACAGGCAACCGCGATCGCGACGCCAATCCAGAATTGCCGAACATCCTGAACGAAGCCTGAGGGAAGACCGACCAGAAACACCGTGCCCACGATTGCGAGGACCAGCGCAATCATCGTTTGCACATTGAATCGTTCCCCCAGCCAGGCGACCGAGATCAGGGCAACGAAAATCGGTGCGCCGCAGATGCTGATCAACACCGAAATCGCCACGCCCACCCGCTCGATCGCAAGCACGTATGTAAGCTGGTAGAACGCCATGCCCAGACCGAGTCCCGCAAGCACAAGCAGACCTTTGGGCGTCAATTTGATGAACCATGTTCCCAAATGGATCCGCCCCATCAAGAACAGAAACGGTACCGACAATGCCAGTCGCAGGAAGCTGATCGAAACAGCATTAGCCCCGGCCGACGTTCCGAGCACATTGAAGATGATCCCGGTGGTTCCCCACAACGTAGCGGCGGCCAGGACCATCGCCCACCCTTTCCTTGCATCCAGGTCTGCTGCATATCCCGGCGCCGCCGGTACCGCTTTTATCGATCCCATGTCGTTCTCACTATGTGTAATCAAATGATCCGACGTGTGTCGGGACGCTTCATGGCTATTGCTTGAACAACGAGAATCGCTTCGTGAGTGCCTCCACCGCTTCGCGCGCGCCAAAGATCACCACCACCACGAAGTCCAGCGCCTCATCGAGCGCCGTGCGCGTTGCTTCCATCTGTGCTGCTGCTGACGCGCCGATCATTGAAGTCGTGAAAACGTTGTATGCGATGCTTGTGCTCGACGCTTCCTTCACGTTGGAAAGCAGCACACGAAGCTGGTTACTGTTCTTGGCCTCGAGAATGATGAACGGCGATTCATCGATCTTCGCTGCAAAATCACACGCGACGTTCTGGTACTCAAGGAGATTGCCGACACCCGCAATACCGGATAGACCAAATGCGGTGTGCGCCAGCGCATTCAGCACGACCGGAGCCGGATGCTTGCGGTTGATCACTGCCACGAACTTGCTTGCGTTGTCTGCGTATGCCATCTTTTTCGACCTGTCGTTTGAATCGGGTTGACACGAGAATTTCGATACCGGCCGGCGGCGTCGACTGCTCAAGAACCATTCGCGGGAGACGTGCCGGCTGCCAACTCCGATTCGGCGGGCAACTCCGACGCTTGAGACATGTGGACAAACACATGCGCGATCATGTTTTCGATGCCCCACAGCTCGCGCTCTTCCATTCCGGCGGAATTGCCGCTATCGATCGCGCGCTGGCGTTCGAATATCGCGTCAGGCCAGCTTCTATGGCTATGACCTACGGCACTGGCCAGGTGATGCCAGTCGTGTGCCGGCAGGTCTCCGACCAGGACGCCGACACGCATGGGAATGTGCATGAACAATGTCCTGCACCACCACCGCAGCCACACCCGGGGCGAGGGGACATTGCCATCTGCGCCCGGAACGCATTCGCCGCAAAACCGCCCATGGCAGCGTTCCGCGTAGACGCCCTGCTGGACGCCTGGCGCCGCGCCCACAAGCCAGACGTGTTCCGTCGAAAACTGCAGCAGCGCGCTCATTTGATAGAGAGCAGTCAACGGAAGCCACAGTGCGATCGCGGTTGCATTCACGCCAAGGCATGCGGGCATGACCACGATGAGCACGACAAGCCACACGACCACGAGACACTGTTCGATCAGCGGTCGCCTCAGGTTCGACATGACACGAGACTTGAGGAACCAGAGATGGAAAACCGGCGAAAAAAGCGTGCTGAGCAGGTTGTGATTCAGTTCGGCGACGGAACGCCCCGGACGGATTCCGAAGTTGAACAGCAAGGACGCGTCCGCATCATCCCTCGTCGTGAAGACCGAACGCCGATGATGGTCGAGATGCTCCTGTTCGTACTCGATTTCGTTCTGCGCCAGGACGAAGATGGTCAGGCCTTTCGACACAAGGCCATTCATCCTGCTCCCACGCCTGAAAAGTGTCTCGTGTATTGCATGATGCCCATACACGACCTGAATCTTCCGGAGCAATCCGACCAGGAACACCATCGCCATCGGCGCAACGACGTAACCCAATATGCGAAGCCAGTCTCTGGAAGACGTCAAAAGATACAAATGCACCGCGCACGTCCCGATCGCCAACAGGACATCCATGCTGAGGGAAAGCGCCGGATGCGGCGTGAACCACGCCTGCTCATTCGGGAGAGGTTTGCCAGTCAAGCGCGTCCAGAGCGGTTGCGTCCATCTCGGGAAGCGCAGGTACGATGCTCGTACGGATATTCGAGGAAGCTCACCTTCGTTGGTTAGCGATTTAGGCAAAGTCATTTGTTTTCCTAAATATATTGCCTGGCATCCGATTCGCCGACGTGACGCGCCCTGCACCACTCCGGGACGCGTCACCCTATATTCAGCCTGACGTACGAGTCCGAGGCCCATCGGCTCATCGTCGGGCAATGGTTCAGCCCTCTCTATCTCAGCTAGCCACTTCCGCGCGCACACGACCGTCTTCCGGGCAGTCCCGGTTCGGCGACAGATCACCGAGCTCACGAGGCGTCAACGGCGAGTAATCACGCGCTGCAAGAAACTCCGGGCGCGGCGGACGCGTCTGAACCGGCAGGTTCTTCACGCTGTTATAGGAAATGAATGCGACGCGCCGGTCGAACGGAGAGATATTGACGCCCGATGCGTGGAACAGATTCGCGTGAAAGACGACGATGTCTCCCGCTTTCCCCTTCGGGGCGTCCATGCCATGCAGGCGCACCATCTCGCGCAGCACGTTTCGATCGACGGTGTAGCGAAGCTTGGCCGTCGTGTTGCTGAGCCAATCGCTCTGCTTGTCGTACGTGTCGATCGTATGCTTGATGCTCTCCTTGAAGCCGTCCACATGCGACCCGGGTATCACGGTCAGCGGCGCATTGAACTCGGTAACATCATCCAGAAACACGGCGACGGTCAGGAATTGCGGTTCCGGCAGTTCGTCCTCGCGATGGTAGAACGTCATGTCCTGATGCCATTCCCACACATCGCCGACGAACGCGGCCTTGATGTTGAGCTTGAACTGGTGGACGTATACGTCCTCGCCCAGGACGAACTTCGCCGCCCCGAGAAGGGTCGGGTGCCGACACAACGTTGCGAGCGCTTCGTTGCGAAGGTGGGCTCCGTGGAGTCCGCGAACCGTCTTGCCATCCACTTCAGTCACGCGCCCCGGATCCGTGGTGTCATTCATGCAGTCGTCAGCCGCCTTGCGGAGAATGTCCAGCCCGGCAGCGTCGATTACTTTTGGAACGGTAAAGTACCCTTTATCAAGAAACTGCTGCTTGAAGGTAGCGTTCTGCATCGTCATGCTCCAGTACTTGTTTTCGCATTGTGGTTGGGGCGGACATCAAAGTCCTGCGACCATGCCTTCTATCGACACGTCGTCGGTGAAACGTTCAGGTGTAGCGCACGGCCCGATTGCCATTCACATAACGGATACTTCGACTCCGCACCCCGTCGGCAGGAAGGCGATGGTCACGCGGCAGCCGCGACGGGCGCTCGTGCTCCGGACAGGTGGAGAAAATCGGCGAACTCGTTCAGTGCGATATTCCAGTACGCTGCATAAGTGCGGGTGAGATGCAACATGCGCGCCTGCTTCTCCGCGGTATCGGCGATTGCCGTCGTGCCCGTATCGTCGTCGCTCACTGCCTTGTGATGTTCGACCTCGGCGTGGATGTGGGAATCCATCCATTGGAAGTGTTCCGGCCGGGAGAACAGGCGACCGCCGTCGACGTCGACTCTGGAGAAGACACGCTTGAACGCCACCGTGATATCCAGCGCGATGGCCTCCACGACACGCAGTTGCACGGCAGCACCGAGCGGGTCATGCGCGAGCTGGCGCATATTTTCGATGAGTCGCTTCCCACCCGGTCCGAGCAGGTTCGACGTATCGTTCGCCCCATCGCCCAACGTCGCCTTGAGCGGATCGACGATGGCACTTTCCCACCATGCGTAGTGCATGCCGGCCGGCCCGGCCGGGGCAACTTCCTTGAACACCGACATGACGTTGGACAGGTCGTCACCAATGACCTGGAATACGGTCTGGATCGCCGTCAGGAGATTGGTGTTCGGGTGGGCCTCGGCATCGGCCTGGGACGCCATCAGGCCCAGACCTGCAAGAGACGTGAACATGAACGCCTTGGTGATCTCGCGCCAACCGTGCGCGATACCCAGTGCGGCCAACGGCTCGATCGACTTCACCGCCTTGGCTTCCACAAAGAAGCGGTTCGTTTCCGTCGTCAGATGCGATGCCTCGAGGCACGCAGCAATCTCGGCATCGAAGTCTGCCAACGGTGTGTGGTCACGTTTCGAGTCTGCGTTGACTGTCGATTCGACTGCGTTCGTCATAATATGCATTCCTTATGAATGTAACTAAAAAGAAGAACATCACGAAGCTGCGAGTTGCCCAATACGTGCCGACTGCCGAACTTCCATGCACACAGAACCGACTCTCGCCCAATCGACATTCACCGCTCACGTCCGTCACTCTTGATGAGGAACGGGTGGCAACGCGACCAGGAACGCCTGTTGACTCTCGAGAGTCTTCTCTGTTCACTACAAAGCTGAATTTGAGGATTGCTTATTTGTTGTCGTTCATTTGTTTCGTCGGTCGACCGTTGGTCAGACGTGCTGGTCTGCTCGACCTTCCAACTCAACACCGGGTTGTCCGCGAACTTGGCCTTTGACCTGTCGCGATTTGAACTATAATTGTCAGCATAGTCAACGTTGACACTCTGGTCAACGATTTTTTGAGGAGGCGACGGACCTATGGCAATGACTCGGCAATTCGATGAAGACGCAGTCCTCGAGAGGGTTCTGGAAATCTTCTGGATAAAGGGCTGGAAAGCGACCTCCATGGCTGACCTGGCAGAAGCAGCGAATGTTCAGCGAGGCTCGCTATACCACGCTTATGGCGGCAAGGAGCAGCTCTTCCAGCTTGCGTTCGATCGATATGCGACCCGGGTACTTGAAGAGACGCGCGCGGCACTGAATGCGCCATCTGCGCATACCGCACTGCAGCAGTTTTTCGAGAGTTCAATTGCCAGCATGACCGCGCATGTCCCGCCCCGCGGCTGCCTGACGACCAGGAGTGCGATCGAAGCGGACGCATCCGCCGACAATATTCAGGACAGTGTCCGCGGTCTGCTCAAGAATCTGGAAAATGCGATCGTCGAGGCGCTGTCGCGGGACGAGATCCGCGCATCGCTTGCCCAGTCCCCTGAAGCGACGGCTCAAATGATCATTACCTTCACGCGTGGACTCGCGGTGATGGAGCGAATCAACCACGATCCGGAGCAGTTGCGCGAGATGTGTGACCATCTCGTCAATTTGCTGTACTCGGACAACAGCCAGGCACTGGCGGCCGTCAATACCTGAGCCCCAGGCAACCCGGAGATTGGGCGGATTTTCGCCATGCAAGTCTCCCGTATCGTCAGCTTGCCGCGCATCGACGCGCGACAGTCACTGCTGATCGTCGCTTGTGCTCGCGAGTTCGCGGCCTGCAAGCGCACGATGTACGCACTCAAGATCGTCCGATTCCGGACACTTCGATGCATCCCCGTTCCAAACGGTCCATCCACACGCACCAGAACCCCATCATTCGTCACTGGCGACGCCGATTCCCGGGCGTGCCGCGAGCGACGTGGCTCCCGATCAGTCTGATCGTTGCTCACGGTGATGCACGAACGTTGCCCTGTTCAGAGCCCTTCTCGCGCGACTCGTCTTTGGAACCCGTCCGTGTCGTTGCAGGACGAGCAATCGGCAGTCGTCCGGACCGAAGATCGACTCGAATTGACGGGGAACAGCGCGCTTGCCCGGTTTCCTTCGGACACGCGCAGGTCACGTGGCGCCCCATTCGACAGCCCGATGTCTCCCGGATTTTCCTGGCATGTACGCGTTTGTCGCAGCGATACGGACGCCGTCGTCAGGGAGCGATCCAGCGGCCTTCGCAGCCGTCGTCGTTCAGGTCGAATACCGCGCGCCGATGGCCGTTGCGGGCGAGGTCGAGCCAGTCGATGTGCGTCACCTTGACGTGGAGCAGGCAGAAGTTCCGATAGCCGTCGTCGGTGGGCGTGGCGCCTTGGCCCGGAGCAACGTGTGCCTCTTCGGGCGACTCGATCGGCGTGCCCGGTCGCAACGGCGCGCGATACAACAGCAGCGTATGCGGACGGCTCGATTGCCAGATCGCACGACGTTGCGCTTCGTCGTCGCAGATCGATGCAACGCCTTCCGCACGAATCTGCACGAGCGCATCGAGATGGTTTGCAACGATCGCGATGCGCGGATCGCGGCGCAACTCCGCCACCTTCTCCGAACGCGCATCGGTATGGAACGCCAGCAGACGATCGGCGCGGCTCACTTGCCGCAACACGATCGTGCGCACCTTCGGCGCGCCGTCGAGGCCGAGCGTCGCGGCCTGCAGCATCGTAAACGGCGAGCGCTGCGCGCTGACGCCGGACTGGAGGCAGGACCAGAGACGGTCGCACGTTTGCTCGAGCGATTCGGAAGCGATATCGGACATGATGAAGCGGCGCTCCTGCGTGATTCGATCGCGCCAGCTTAACCGTTTTGGCGGCGGCCCCCTCGCCCGCTGCTCGCCGGCGCGCGGTTCAGTTGTAGCCGAGCACGACCGGCGCCGCGTCGTTCATGTCGGTCGAATCCGCGCCGAAGCGGCCGAGCACGTCTGCGATGTACTGCGGCCCCGCGTTGATCTGCGACGACTTGTGCTCGACGGGACGGATGTCGGCCATGCCCGGCGCTTCGTCCATCCATACGGTGTCGTTGACGATGAAGTTCATGCGTGTCTCCTCAGGCGGCCAGCGCCGCACCGTACGCGCGCACGAGGCGCGCGACGCCTTCCCGGATCGCATCGACATCCGGTGCGGCGAACGACAGGCGCAGCGATGCGGCATCGACGTTGTCCGCGAAGAACGCCTTGCCCGGCACGAACACGATCTTGTTCGCGATCGCCTGCTGCAGCAGCACATCCGACGACACTGCGCCGATTCGCGCCCACACGAACATCCCGCCTTCGGGACGATGGAACGTGATCGCGTCGCCGAAGCCATCGCGCAGCGTGTCGCACATCGCGTCGCATTTGCGCTTGTAGGCCGCCGTGATGCGCGGCAGATGGCGCTCGAGTGCGCCGTCGGCGAGATATTCGGCGGCGGTGGCTTGCGTCCACGGCGTGCTGCACAGGTCGACCGTCTGCTTCGCGATCACGCAGCGTCGCGCGATCTCGGCCGGCGCGATCGTCCAGCCCACGCGCAGCCCGGGCGCGACGATCTTCGACAGGCTCGCGAAGTGCACGATCCAGTCGCGCGCGCCGTCGACTTCGCTCGCGAGCGCGAGCATCGACGGCACGGCAACCCCCGCGAAACGCAGGTCGCCGTAGGGATCGTCCTCGACGATCAGGAAACGGTATTGCACGGCCAGACGCAGCAGCTTCAAGCGGCGTTCGCGCGTGAGCGTCGCGCCGGTCGGGTTCGCGAAGGTCGGCACCGTGTACAGCAGCTTCGGCTGCGCGATCTCGCCCGACGCGAGTTGCGACGCGAGGCGGTCGACGTCGAGGCCTTCGCCGTCGACGGGAATCGTCACGATACGCGCCTGTTGCAGACGCATCGCCGACAGCGTCGCCGGGTACGCCGGTTGTTCGGTCAGCACGACGTCGCCCGGCGCAACCATCACGCGCAGCAGCAGGTCGAGGCCCTGCTGCGAACCGGTCGTGACGAGCAGTTCGGCCGGCGTGCAGGTTACGTTGCGGCGCGCCATCAACGCGATCAGTTGTTGCTTCAGTTCGGCGAGACCGTCGGTCGGACCGTACTGCAGGCAGCGGACCGGCTGCGCGTATGCGCGTTCGGCGGCCGCGTTCAGGCCGTCGACGTCGAACAGGTCGCTGGCCGGGTAACCGCCCGCGAAAGAAATCATCCCCGGTTCGGAGAGGTACTTGAACAGTTCGCGGATCGGCGAACCGGCAGGATTCTGGAATGAGGGCGTGAACGCGTACATGTAGTCGTGAGCTGGATGGCAGGGACGGCCGGGATAGCCGACAAGTGCCGGCCGCCGCGGCGCTTCTGCGCACAACGGCGGTGGATTCGAGCCACGATTGTCGATAGTCATTAACGCGGCGGCAAACGATATCTATGCACTAGGTCTTGCGGTTTGGTCATTAATTGGGGATGTGGGGCATGCATCCCGGCGGCGGGATCCGGGGCCGTTCGATGGTTTAGCCAAGCGCGCTGGAGCGCCACGGCGGTTGCGGTCGCGATATCAGGATCGGACGTGCGCGCGCACTGCGGCCTCGCACTTTTCCGCGCGCATGTCGATGGCGAAATCCGGCGAATTCACGATACCGGAACCCTGCAGCTCGTACGGCGCATACGGATCGTTGGACCCTTGTTGGCCGACGATCTTGTATTCGTACACGAAGACCGTTTTGCCGTGGCGCCACTGAACGACATCGGCGTCTTTCAGTACGATCGGGAAATGCCCCCGACCGTCGGAGATCGGAATCTCCGCGACGTCCGTGGGCGCGCCCTGGTCGAGAATCGGTCTTCCCTTGATGGCCGGGATGGCATTGCACGCATCGTCCGTCGGCTTCTCGCGACAGAACTGTTTGATCCGCTTTACGAATCCTGGATCGATCAGAGGGTGAGTTTTGCGGCAAACTTCACCCTGAATCATGATGACGCTTTTTGAGGGTTATACGACCTTTGCGCCATCAACCTCAAGTTCCATAATTTGCACCGGATATCAAGTCGAAGCACGGGCGCGAACGCAATCGCGCTTGCAGGCCTTCGGTTTGATCGATCTCAACGCAGAGAAAGGAACAGATGATGAGGCTCAAGAACAAGACGGCTTTGATTACGGGCGGCACCAGTGGCATCGGCCTTGCGACCGCCAGGCTCTTCATTGCGGAAGGCGCCCGGGTAGCCGTGACCGGTCGCGACGAAAGCGCGTTCGAACGCGTGAGGGCCGAGCTCGGAGAGCGTGCGCTCGTGCTCAAGGGCGATGTCCGTTCGATCAACGACATGCGCACAATCGTCGCCGAGGTGAAGGAGCGGTTCGGTGGCCTGGATATCGTGTTCGCCAACGCGGGTTGGGCTTTCCCGTCCGCAGTCGGCGACATCGACGAAGACCTCTATGACGGAATCATGGACATCAACGTCAAAGGCGTGGTGTTCACGCTCCAAGCGGTGCTGCCTCAGTTGCGCGATGGCGCGTCGGTCATCCTCAACACGTCGTTCGTCGCGCAGACCGGCAAGCATGGCATTTCGTTGACGGCGGCGGCAAAGGCCGCCGTGCGATCGCTTGCCCGCAGTTGGTCCTACGAGTTTCTCGACCGCAAGATCCGCTTCAACGCGATTGCGCCGGGCGCGATCGACACGCCGCTGCTCTCCAGGTGGGGCATGTCCGACGAGTGGGTCCGCGACCGCAAGGCCGAGTTTGCCCAGGCGATTCCGGTGGGCCGCATGGGTAAAGCCGAAGACATCGCCTACGCGGCACTTTATCTTGCCAGCGACGAATCGTCCTATGTCGTCGGCACCGAACTGGTTGTGGATGGCGGGGCTTCGCAGCTTTAAGCCTTCGCCCGTCGTTCGCGAAGCGGCACACGCCGGTTCCGCCCACCGCATCCACATCGTAATTACACGTCCGCCACGCGCTTCGTCGCGAGGTCTTTCAATCTGGCCGACCTGGTTGTACTTGAAGAGGAGGCCTAAGTGCAAGGAGAGATTAACTTGACCGATCACAAAAAGAACGACGCCTCCAGCGAGAAACTCACCCAGGCAGGCCACGCCCGCCGCGATGCCCTCAAGTTCGGGGGCGTCGCCACGCTCGGCGCCGTCCTGGGTGGCGGAGCCCTGCTTGGCCGCGCCACGCCAGCTTTCGCGCAGGCAGACAGCGCGGCAGAACTCGCGCCGAGCGAGCCGCTCAATATCCTGATCGTGAATTACGACGGCGGCACCCTTCTCGATTTCGCTGGCCCAAGCGAGATTTTTCATCGGCTGCCGAACACGAATGTTCGCTACGCGAGCCTCAACGGGGGCAACGTGACCCTCGAATTCGGCGTCGTCTATGGCAACACCGAACGATTGGCCGATATCGAGAAAACCGACCTGATCCTCGTTCCCGGCGGGTCCGATTTGTCGGCGCCGATGCGCCCGGCGTATCAAGCGCAGATCCGGCGTCTCGCCGAAAGCGCGAAGCACGTCACGTCGGTTTGCAACGGGTCGCTCGTGCTCGCCGCAACGGGCGTGCTCAAGGGCAAGCGAAGTGCCTGCCATTGGGCGTTCGTCAACAAGCTGTCCGAATATGGCGCCATCCCCGTTCCGGATCGCTTCGTGGAAGACGACCACGGCCGCTTCATGAGCGGCGGTGGCGTGACGGCGGGCATCGACTTCGCGCTGCGCGTTGCCGCCAGGCTACGCGGTCGGCAGGCCGCCGAATTCACGCAACTCGTGATCGAATACGATCCCGCTCCGCCGTTCCATTCCGGCCACCCGCGAGATGCGCGGCCGGAGGTCATCGCGATGGTCGACAAGGAACTGCCCGGCGCATCAAGCGGTCTCGCGCGTATCCCGGGCGTTCGCTGAACAGCCTTGCAGGCAAGGTTTGCGAAAGTCCGCACAGGCCGCGACGAAGAACGCAATCGACCTTGCCTGCTCCACCTGCACGACGCTGCAGCCCTCTTCAATTCAAGCCACGACTGGAAATCATCGAATGCATCCGATCCGTTTTTGTACTGCCGCTCTTGCAGTCTGCCTCTCCTTTTCGGCATTTGCGGCGCCGGCCGTCGCCGGCGGTTCGCCACATCCGCCCGGCGCGGCGATCAAGGCCGAGAACGCGCGCTGGGCTGAAGCCTTCGCGCGCGGAGACTACGAGGCGATCGGCCGCCTCTATACGAACGATGGCACGCTCTTGCCGCCGGGCGGCGACAAAATAACCGGGAGCCGCGCAATCACCGAGTACTTCACCAAAGGGTACGCCGGATCGAAGCCGGCTACCGTGACGTTCAGCAATTACGAGTTCTACGGGAATGACCGGGTCGTGACGGAGGTGTCGGATGCGGAAATCCACGACCACGACGGAAAGCTCCAATACCGCGGCAAGCAGACCCTCGTCTTCCTGAAACAGGGCGGCACCTGGAAGCTGCATCGCGACATGTGGAACGACTACGGTCCGCTGAAACCCGCAAGCAATTGAGCGCCCGACGCAACGCGGACAATCGCGTACCGGAAATGCCGGCACGCCATCAGGCTCGCGCTGGCCGAGCGGCGCGCTGATGAACTGTCGATCGATCAGCGCTCACCGTTCAATCGGCTCTGACGCCGGATCGATTGCGGCGGGTGTCCGTGCAATTTGACGAATGCCCGCCGCATCCGCTCGGGATCCGTGAATCCCACCGCTAGCGCAATCTGTTCGATCGGCTCGCTACCATCCTGCAGGCGCAGCCGAGCGGCTTCGACGCGCAAACGCTCGACCGCCCTGGCCGGCGTCTCGCCGGTTTCCCGACGAAACGCGCGTCCGAATTGCCGCGGGCTCAATCTCGCCGCATCGGCAAGCCGCTCGACGGGTAGCGCCTCGGCCAAATGTTCGCGGGCAAAATTCAGCGCGATGCGGATACGGTCCGACTCCGGCTCCATTTGCGACATCGCGGAAAACTGCGACTGCCCGCCCGGCCGCCGATACGGAACGACCAGCAGCCTCGAGACAGCGCGCGCAACGTCGGGCCCCATGTCCCTTTCAATCATGGCGAGCGCCAGGTCGATGCCGGAGGCGATGCCCGCCGACGTCCAGATGTGGCCATCCGCGATATAGATGCTGTCGCCCTCGACCCGGGTGAGCGGAAAACGCGACTGCAATTGCGCCGTGTATCGCCAGTGCGTCGTGGCTCTGCGACCATCCAGCAAGCCGGTTTCCGCCAGCAGAAATGCGCCCGTGCACACGCTTGCGACCCGCGACGCTTTCGCACCCAATTTCCTGGCAGCCGCGACGTTCTCCGACGTCTGCATCGGATCGATGTCGCCGCCTACGAAAACGACGGTGTCGAACGTTCGTCTCCCGGCCGGCTTCGTCTCGATCGGAACGCCCGAATTGCCGAGAACCGAGCCGCCCGGCTGCGAGATGACGTGAAGATCGTACGGGGTATGGCCGGTAACCGTGGCCACCTGATTGAACGCGGATAGGGGGCCGCCGAGATCGAGAACATCGTACCCACGGCAGACGAAGAATCCAATTCGATGCATGCGGACGAGTCACTGGGAATGTCGATAAAGGCGTATTTTACGGAAAAACCTCAAACCCGGACATATGGCTTCAAATGAGGGAAAAACGTCCTTTTGGCCTTCGTCGGTCGGTCGTATAGTCGATTGTTCGAACGCTGCGAGGGATGTCGTTCGCGTTGAAGAAAATATCCTCGAACGGCGGTGGTTGGGCCGACGTCGTGTCGCTTCCGGCACCACACAGGATGCTCGAACGGCTACGCAAAGACACCGCTATTCGACCAGCGCGATCTCGATTCGCTCTTTTCCCTTGCCGGTATTTTTGCGTTTGAGTCTCAACGCGCCGATTTCGCCCGTCGATTTCGGATGCGTCCCGCCGCACGCCATCGTCGCAAAACCGTCGACCTTCCAGAATCTGCGCTGCGTTTGGACATCGCTGAAATCCGTCACGATGGGCAGATCGCGCGCGGTCAGGTCCGTCACCGCCGATTCGATCTCTGCAAACAACGGCGACAGACTGACATCACTTGCAAAGTCGACGCGTGCCTTTTCCTGCGCGATGTGCGCGCCGATACGTTCGATACCCGGACGAAGTCGATATACCAGTTGCAACACCATTTCCGCCGCGAAATGCAGACGCATCAGCCGGTATCGCCGTTCCCAGTCGATTTTCCATGTAACGGAATCCCCGACCTTCAGGGCATGCTCAAGCGGCAGCGTGTACACGATGTCGAGACCGCGCTTTTCCGCGCCGAGAACCGGATAGCCGCCCAGTGACCCGGCGTCGCTTTCCTGGCCGCCCGAGAATGCAAAATAGATCGTCGAATCGACTTGCACCTGATCGTCGTTCACCAGAGTAACGACCGTTTCCAGCACAGTTCGATAAGGGTCGTCCCAGAACACCTTGCGGGTCATCGTCAATCCTGTTTTCCCAGGGGGAAGAACAGGATAGGCGGACCGAATTCGTCACGCTTGTACGATCTTGCGATCAGGTGCCCGTCATGAGGGCCCCAAGGATCGCATCGAAAGAAACGCCGCTACTGCGCAACCGGGCCGCCCGACGCCCCATCCGTCGGCATGGTCGGCAGCGGCACGGCCGCCTCGTTGCCCGCCCCGCCACCCGGTGCGCCGGTCGCGCCAGCCTGCCCCCGCCGGCCCCGATGCCCGCCATGCACGACCGTGGGCGCACTCACCGTCACCGGCCGTATCGGCGGATGCGCGATGTACTGAAAGTTCTCGTTGATCGCACTGTTGCCCGTGTCGTACGGCTGGTGCACGAATACGCTGCTGGTAACGGGCGCGCTGTCTTGCGCGAACGCTGTCGGCATGCAGGCCAGCGCGGCGGTTGCCGTCGCCGCGCCCGACACGATGATGCGCATGAGCGAACCTGCATCGCGGGCTGTGAAGTGGGTGGTCACTCGGTGTGTCTCCAACGTGCATCCGGTCGGCGATCGTCGTATCGTCGATGGCGGCGGCCAAAAAAGAGGCCTGCGCCGAAAGGCGCAGGCCAAGCGAAGCTAAGACAACACCTTGGGGGGGCAAGGCAAGGCCAGTCTAGCCCGTTACGGCCCAAAGAAGATTTCAGCCCGGATTACAGCTATTACTCCATATGACGAAGTGCCGGTCGCCGTCGCGCTCGCCCAAGTGGTGACATATCGCTCGCGCACGCACGCCGTCACGCCCGGCATTCGTAGCCCTTCTTCACGTACGGGTTAACGCCGCTTCCGGCGAACGCCCCCTAACATGTCGTGCAGACCCACCACGACGGAGTCCCGGATGACCGCCACGCCCTCATCGTCACCGCAACCGCAAGCCGATCCGGCGCTTGTCGAGCGCATCGACGCGGTTCTGTCTCGCCAGCTCGACACACAGCGCCTCGTCGGCGCGGTCGTGCTGGTCGCGCACCACGGCGAGCTCGTCTATCGCCGCGCCGCCGGATTCGCCGACCGCGAGTCGCGCACGCCGATGCGCGAGGACACGCTGTTCAGGCTCGCGTCGGTGACGAAGCCGATCGTCTCGACGGCAGCGATGGTGCTCATCGCACAACACAAGCTGTCGCTCGACGAAGACGTCACGCGCTGGCTGCCCGATTTCCGCCCGGCGCTGCCTGACGGTCGCGTGCCGACGATCACCGTGCGCCAGTTGCTCACGCATACGGCCGGCCTCGGCTATCGCTTCGCGGAGGCCGACGCGAATGGCGTCTATGCACGCGCGGGCATCTCCGACGGCCTGGATGGCGCAACGATCACGCTCGGCGAAAACGTGCGCAGGATCGCGAGCGTGCCGTTGCTGTACGCGCCCGGAACGAACTGGAACTATTCGGTCGCGATCGACGTCGTCGGCGCGCTGATCGAGGCTGTTTGCGGCGTACCGCTCGGTGACGCGATCGATGCGCTCGTGCTGCATCCGCTCGGTGCGCGCGACACATCCTTCGTCGCGCGCGATGCCGCACGGCTCGCGACTCCTTACGTCAACGACGCGCCGCAGCCGCATCGGCTCGCGGAAAACGAGACGGTTCCCATCGTCGAAGGGTTCGTCGGCGTGACCTACTCCCCGTCGCGCGCGCTCGACGCGCATGCGTTCCCGTCCGGCGGTGCCGGCATGGTCGGCACCGCCGGCGAAGTGCTGAAGGTTCTCGACACGCTGCGCGCGGGCGGCGGTGCACTGCTGCCTGCCGCGCTGGTCGACGAGATGGGCCGCGTACAGACCGGCGATGTCGAGTTGCCAGACCGGCCCGGCGTGGGCTTCGGGATCGGCTTTTCCGTGTTGCGCGACCCGCGGGCGGCAGCGTCGCCGGAATCGGCTGGCACCTGGCGCTGGGGCGGCGTGTACGGCCACTCGTGGTTCGTCGACCGCGCTCGCGGGCTCACCGTCGTGTCGCTATCGAACACGCTGTATGAGGGCATGAACGGGCAGTACACGGTCGATCTGCGCGATGCAGTCTACGGCGTGCGGTAACGCGTGGAATGGCACAGGCCCGGCGAAGCCGGGCCGAGCGCGGTAGCGACCCGGTGCCGATCCGGCGACGCGTCGCGCTTTCGCGCGGAAACCGTTCACGCCGGGCGCTCGGCCGGCGCGCCGCAATCATCGCGTTGAATCAGGACGCGAACTGCACGCAGCAGGTGACGGTTGATCGTCGGAATCACCGATGCCGGAATCTCGTAAGGCCCGCTCGCCCCGAAATCGGCCGCATGCATGATGTGACTCAACCCGACGTTGAACTGAACGAACGCTTCAATGGTCGGATCCTCCTGCATCGCCGCCTTCATCGCGTCATCATCGAGACCGTGTGCCGAATAGAGCGTGAACGTCGGTGCATCGACTGGCGGCAGTGCCCGGAATCCCGCATGAACGAGCCAATCGTATTGTGCGCGGTCGACCTTGACGATACTCGAAGCCCCGTACAGGTTGATACCGCTACTCGCGAGGTGGTCGATCCACCAATCGTTCTGCCATCTCTCGTAGCCCAGCAACGCGCCTTCGAGCCGCTCCATGTTCTCGCGGCCGTCCCCTTGCAGGTTGATGTGCTGCCGAATGAGCTCCAGCGCCGTGATGCGCCACTCTTCGCCCTTGAGCGTATAGAGAACTTGCCCGATGCGGCGTGCCGGATGGTTTGGGCGAGACGCATCAAGAATGATTTCCTGCGAATGGAAAACACCCTGATCGACATACGCGTCGAAGCGCGCCTTCAGTTCGACCGAAGGCTGCCATTCGCTGTTGTATTCGATGAACCCGAATGGCTTTCGCCCTTGCACCATCAGCGCCAGCTCATAGCCGGTATGGACGAGGTAAGGGACGCGAACGCCGGTATCGACGTGCTTGCAGAGAAAACCTTCGCGCGAGCCATGGTCGAACGCGATCCCGAAGGCGTCGCACACGGCCGCGACCTGTGCCGACGACAGAAGATAGGCTTCGTCGAGTGCTGCATCGCCGGACGCATCGGGATCGACCAGCCGACGCAGCATATCGAGGTCGTCCGTTTCGAACCGGACGTCGAGGCACGGGTTCCGTAAATCCGGATCGACGACGGACAGAATGAAAGACGTCTGCGGATGCGCCATGGCAGTTTTCCGGTAACCCGATTCGAATTTTTCGACAAACGGCAGACCGGTCGGACGGCACGCGAAATGACGGGGCACGCTGCTCAACCGCATACCGATTGTCGGCGATCCGTCTGACGATGTCGAATATCTGGTCCCGGTCAATTTTCGCTGCCCCGTACTACATTGGGGCGCAATGGCATTCGAGTCCGGCTAACGCGTCCCACGGGTTGTCGACATGGGAACCCTACCCTGGCAGACCGGAACAGCTTCGGTCGTTGATTTTCTCCAACTGACGGAAGAAGCCGGTGGCGAGCCGCAATGCCGCAATGCCGCGACGCAGCGCGAACGCAAGAATGTCAAAGTCTGCCGGAATGGCAGAGCCCGGCGCTCCCGATAAACGGCTACGCATCCCGGCTACGGCCCGACAGCCGCCCCCGATTACCTAGGTAATTGACACGTATAGACCTAGGTAATTGGCGTCCCTAGTATGGTTTCGACGCGAAACGAGCGCGCATCTGAAAAGGACACGACCATGAGTACCCAAAACGTCGACACCAAAACGTTACGGCGCGTGATT
The DNA here is from genome assembly GCF_003857765.1 of Burkholderia sp. Bp9016. Classification (NCBI taxonomy): domain Bacteria; kingdom Pseudomonadati; phylum Pseudomonadota; class Betaproteobacteria; order Burkholderiales; family Burkholderiaceae; genus Burkholderia; species Burkholderia sp. Bp9016. The sequence goes on along the minus strand of NZ_QTPY01000031.1, from coordinate 40,976 downwards.
GCCGCGGCGTCGATCGGCAACTTCGTTGAGTGGTTCGACTTCGCCGCATACGGCTTTCTCGCCACGATCCTGACGCGCGAGTTCTTTCCGAGCGGCGATCCGACCATCGGACTCCTGAAGACTTTCGCCGTCTTCGCGGTTGCATTCGCATTCCGCCCGCTGGGCGGCCTGATCTTCGGCGTCATCGGCGACCGCATCGGGCGCAAGCGCACGCTCGCGCTGACGATCCTGATGATGGCCGGTTCGACGACGTTGATCGGCCTGTTGCCGACGTACGCAAGCATCGGCTACTGGGCGCCCGTGCTGCTCACGATCATTCGCTGCGTCCAGGGCTTCTCCGCAGGCGGCGAATACGCGGGGGCATGCGCCTACGTGATGGAACACGCGCCGCGCCGCCGCCGCGCCTTTTTCGGCAGCTTCGTGCCGGTGTCGACGTTCTCGTCGTTCGCTTGCGCGGCCGTGGTCGCCTATCTGCTCGAGTCGTCGCTGTCGTCGCAGGCGATGATCGACTGGGGCTGGCGCGTGCCGTTCCTGATCGCAGCGCCGGTCGGCCTCATCGGCGTCTACCTCCGAGTCAACCTGAATGAAACGCCGGCATTCCAGGCGCTCGAGGGCAAGCACGACCTCGCACACGCACCGCTGATGGAAACGCTGCACTCGCAGTCTTGGAATATCCTGAAGCTCGGCGCATTCGTGTCCGTGACCGCGCTGTCCTTCTACACGTTCACGACGTATTTCGCGACGTACCTGCAAGTGGCCGGCCACCTGTCGCGTGGCACGTCGCTCCTCGTGACGGTCCTCGCCCTTCTGTTCGCCGCGGCGTTGTGTCCGGTCGCCGGCCTCTTCTCCGACCTCGTCGGCCGCCGCGCAACAATCGCAAGTACCTGCATCTTCATCATCGTGTCGGTCTACCCTGCCTTTTCTCTGGGCAGCTCGGGCGTGTTGTCGCACTCGCTGGCCGGCGTCGCGCTGCTGGCCATCGGCGCGGTGTTCTCGGGCGTGGTGACGGCACCGCTGATGTCGGAAGTGTTCGCGACGAAAACCCGCTACACGGCCTCCGCGATCACGTACAACCTCGCCTACACGATCTTCGGCGGCACCGCGCCGCTCGTCGCCACGTGGCTGATTTCCGCGACGGGCACCAACCTGTCGCCGGCGTACTACCTGATCGCCGTGTCGATCCTCGCGATGATCGGCGGCCTGGCGCTGCCGGAAACGTCGAAGACCGCGCTCGAAGATGCCGGTCCGGCGACGGGGAGATCCGCCCAGTCCGCGAAGCGCGGCGTCGAACGCGCCGTTTGAACCCACGTCCGGCTCATCGAGCCGGCCTGCAAAAATCAACGCATGGAGAGACACCATGACGAGCCTTCACGACTCCAGCATCATCATCGACGGCCTGAACATTTCCAGATTCGAACGATCGGTGTTCGAAGACATGCGCAAGGGCGGCGTCACGGCCGTCAACTGCACGGTCTCGGTGTGGGAAGACTTCCAGAAGACGATCGACAACATCGCGGAAATGAAGCAGCAGATCCGCGAATACAGCGAGATTCTCACGCTGGTACGCACGACGGACGACATCCTGCGCGCGAAGCAGGAGAACAAGACCGGCATCATCTTCGGCTTCCAGAACGCGTATGCGTTCGAGGACAACCTCGGCTATATCGAAGTGTTCAAGGAGCTCGGCGTGAATGTCGTGCAGCTCTGCTACAACACGCAGAACCTGGTCGGCACGGGCTCCTACGAACCGGATGGCGGCTTGTCCGGATATGGCCGCGAAGTGATCCAGGAGATGAACCGCGTCGGCATCATGGTCGATCTGTCGCACGTCGGCGCGAAGACCTCGTCCGATGCGATCGCGTGCTCGAAGAAACCGGTCACCTACTCGCACTGCTGCCCGTCCGGGCTGAAAGAGCATCCGCGCAACAAGACGGACGATCAACTGCGCGAGATCGCGGAAGCCAACGGCTTCGTGGGCGTCACGATGTTCATGCCGTTCCTGCGACGCGGCGCCGACGCCACCATCGACGACTATCTCGAAGCGATCGAATACGTGATCGACGTGATCGGCGAAGACAAGGTCGGCATCGGCACGGACTTCACGCAGGGCTATAGCACGGAATTCTTCGACTGGATCACGCACGACAAGGGCCGTTATCGCCGCCTGACGGATTTCGGCAAGGTGATCAATCCGGAAGGCATCCGCACGATCGGCGAATTCCCGAACCTGACCGCCGCCATGCAGCGCGCCGGCTGGAGCGAGTCGCGCATCAGGAAGGTGATGGGCGAGAACTGGCTGCGGGTCTTCGGCGAAGTCTGGAACGTCTGAGCCGCACCACGCACACGTCGCCCCCATGCAGCCACAATTGCCCATCGACGTCGATCCGGACACCGGCATCTGGACCACCGACGCATTGCCGATGCTGTACGTCCCGCGCCACTTCTTCACGAACAATCATGTGGCGGTCGAAGCAGCGCTGGGACGCGAAGCCTACGCGTCGATCCTCTACCCGGCCGGCTACAAGTCGGCCTATCACTGGTGCGACAAGGAGGCGAAACAGCACGGCATCGGCGGCATGGCGGTGTTCGAGCACTACCTGAAACGGCTGTCGCAGCGCGGCTGGGGAGTGTTCAGCATCGCCGAAGCCGATCCGGCGACGTCGCACGCGCGCATCCATCTGCACCACTCGTCCTTCGTGCTGGCCCGGCCCGACGCGCACGGCAAGCTCTGCTACATGTTCGCCGGCTGGTTCGCCGGCGCGATGGACTGGGTCAACGACACCGTGGCCGACGCGGCGAGCAAAGGCCCGCGCGCGTTTTCATCCGAAATGCAATGCGCGGGCGAGGGGCATGCTTGCTGCATCTTTCATGTCGAGCCGCTCGCCCGGCAAGCGCTACAATCGGACCGGAGTGAACCTGCCCGATAGCCAGGGTCCGAATCCGGTCCGGGCCCGTCGACACGATGCCGAACATGACCGACACGATGCCCAGCCTCGACTACGAAGATCTCTTCCGGCATCTGCCGGTCGCAGCCATCGTGGCGAAGGAACGCATCATGGTCGACTGCAACGACCGCGCATTGCACCTGTTCAGGGCGACCCGCGACGACATCATCGACCAGTCGTTCGCGAAGCTGTATCCGGAGCAGAAGGACTTCGCGACGACCGGCCGTCGCCTCGCCCCGCTGCTCGCGAAACACGCGGGCTTCAGCGACGACCGCATCATGCGGCGCATCGACGGCAGCCATTTCTGGGTCACCGTCTGCGGCTTCGGATACAACCCGAAGCGCCCGTTCGAGCTGGCCATCTGGACCTTCACCGACCTGTCGGGCGGCACGAAGCATCCCGACGTCACCAGCACGCTGACCGAGCGCGAGCGCGACGTTGCCGCGTTTCTGGTGCACGGCCTGACGAGCAAGGAAATCGGCAAGGAGCTGAACATCAGCCCGCGCACCGTCGACATCCATCGCGCGAGCCTGTTGCGGAAGTATGAAGTCCGGACGACACACGATCTCATCGCCCGCCTGCTGGCCTGAGTCTCGCGCCGGCCGCACGCTTGAGTGAGGTCGAAAAATGTTCACCGGGGAATTCCGGGGAGAAACGTCGGTGTTCGGCCGGGAACGGACGCTCGACCATAAGGGCTGAATCGCAGACGATCTTGAGCACACGCTTGCCTTTGGTCAATAACGATGAAAGTTTCGAGAGATTTCGGGATCGTTGTCCGACGGGCTGCGCTAGCGGCCAAGAATGTCGACCTATCCGCGCTTATGGTCGAGTTCAATTTTCGGAAATATTTTGACGAATCCGACAGCCTTATATCACTTGGCCCGTTCTTTGGGGGCGATGCGGCCGACGAGTGTACGAGGTCATTGGAGCGGCTTGGGCTGACATACATCGACGACTTTTTTGTCTTCGAGGGGTTTGTGCCCGACTGGTGTTCGTTCGAAGTATTTTGACGTGCGTGCCGATATCGAGCTTCCGAAAACTGCTGTCGGCCATGAGCCGACCTTCGCCAACGGCCGCCTTGCGGTCGGAAAATCACAAGGGCACTTACGACCTCATCACTATGACACCCGATCAGATTAACGCCGTCTACCAGAATCTCTGCCAGAGGACGCTGAATCCTGCAGAACTTCAGCGGCGACTGGACAGCGCCGTAAACAATTTCACTGCTGTCGACGCTGTCCTCTACTTGCCGATGTATTCGATGGGAATGGGCCAAGCCAGCATAACTCGACGCATTGACGCGCTCCGAGAGCTGCCATTCGCGATAGAGGATGCCGTCAGTGGTAGACAGACGGTTGCCGACATTGAGCAGATCGCCGTAGCCGGTGGAAAAGAATTCGGGATGCGCAGGCGCGTCGAGGAACTCTTCATGCGGGCGAAAGAGATTTCCGCTTATGGAACGGACCGGCTCGCGACGGTTCTTCAACCGAAGAAGAATTGGTCACTCGACGATATCGTAGATCCGTTCACGGTCCTCTATACCTTTACAGGTGTCGCAGACAAGGCGGCGCTTCATATCCTGATGGACCTGGGATGGGGAGTGGTAAAACCGGATCGGCATATTTGTCGGTTCGTCAGCAGGCTAGGTGGCCAATGGAAACGATACTTTCCTGACGGCGCTACGGATGATCTCCGCCCAGCGCTCACGCTTCCGTTCGTGAGAGCATGGCAGGACGCTTGCGCACCCTTCTCTTCGAGTGCGCTGGCGCCACCGCCATCGCGCAACGGTGTGATGTTCCCAAGTGTCTCTGAGCTCAGCTCTCGCCAAGTCGATCGCTTGGTTATGTGGTACGCGCAGGACCGAGCGAAGGAGGAGCACGGGTGGCGCCCAAAGCCTGTTTGCGGCAAACAACCGGACTGCCAAAGTTGTTCGGTTCAGGATTGTGACGCGCGCGAGCAAGACTCGGCATGACACAACACTCGACGTACGGAAGTGACATCAGCCCATAGTTTTCGGGAGTCTGCTTTTCGGCTTCGAATCCTGACCGCGGAAGTTCCGGATTGGGTCGGCAAGCGACGTCCACGGAAATCCGCGATGAACCGAAAAAAAAGCCCGGCAAAGCCGGGCCAGTCAGATTGAGACACAAGGAGAATCCCGCCCACCCCGCACCGGGCGGTCACGCCGCGCTACACGACGTTCTTTTCGACGATCGGCCGGTTTTCCAGCACGCGCGCCCAGCCGAGCGACGACAGGTCGAGCGAGTCATACCGCCCGCCCAGAATCAGTTCACTCACCCCGCGTCCGGTCGCGGGCCCTTGCTGCAACCCGTGGCCGCTATACCCGTTCGCGAACACGACGTTGTCGAGCTCCGGGTGATAGCCGATGATCGCGTTGTGATCGAATACGTTGTACTCGTAGTACCCGGACCAGCAATTCTCCACGCGCAGCGCTTCGAACTCCGGCACGCGATTCGCGAGCGTCGGCCAGATCACTTCGTCGAACAGGTCGTGATCGACCTCGTCGAGCGGCAGATCGTCCGGGTCGCGGTCCGGGCTCGGCGACGTCCCGCAGATATACGTGCGCCCTTCCGGCCGGAAATACACGCCGGTCGGGTCGATCAGCAGCGGGCAATCCGTGAGCTTCGCCGGCGACGACACGTTGAAGATGCTGCGGCGCCGCGCATACACGGGAATATCGATGCCCATCATCGACGACAGCGCGCGCGTCCACGCGCCTGCCGCATTGACGACCGTGTCGCACGCATAACGCTCGCCGTCGCCCGTCACGACATGCGTGACCTTGCGGCCATCGCGCACGACCGACTTCACGTCGGCCGGTACGTAGCGTGCGCCGAGCGCCTGCGCCTTCTTGCGCAGCGCCTGCACAAGCCCGTAGCCGTCGAACCATCCTTCGCCGCTCACGCCGTACGCGCCCGACACGAGATCGTCGACGTTCAGCCACGGGAACTTCGCGCGCAGCGCATCGCGGTCCATCAGGCGAATATCGGCGCCGAGCTTCGTCTGTAGCGCGTGGTTCTCGCGCAGCGTCGCGTCGCCTGCGGGCGTCGCGAGAAACAGATACCCGCCTTCATGCAGATCGATCGACGGCCGGTTGCCGTCGACCTCGAGCCGCTCGCCGATATTGCGCAGGAAGTCGATCCCGAACAGCGACATCTCGATCGACAACGGCGTCGAGAACTGCTGGCGAATCGACGCGGCCGACAGCGCCGACGACGACTTCGCATAGGTGGGATCGCGTTCGATGACGGTCACGGAAACCGTCGGATCGGTAGCACGCAGGAAATAGGCGATCGAGCTGCCGATCACACCACCGCCAACGATGACGACTTGAGAACTCACGACTCACTCCAGTTGCACGTAAAAGGCACGGCCAGCCGGCCGCGCCCGAAGGTTGTTCGTGCCGCGTCGCACGCGGCGCATGTCCGGGCGGCCCCCCGGCGAACCGCCCGGACATGCGCCGCGATCGCATGCGATCGCTCCTGGTATTTCAGCACGTCCGGGCGCGCCGCGAAAGTCCGCGCGCGTTCGGGTGTTCAGTTCGCCGTTTGCGTGGTGACCGGCTGCCACGCGGCGTTCTTCACTTCATACAGCGTCGAGCTCGGGTTCTTCAGGTCGCCCGTGTTCGTGAACGCGATCGTGCCCGTGATGCCGTCGTAGCGCGTGCTCTTCAGTGCGCCGTTGAAATCGGCCGGCTTCGTCGAGTTCGCCTTCCGCATCGCGTTGATCGCGATCCACGTCGCATCGTACGCAAACGGTGCGTACGCAAGCATGTCGACGCCGTACTTCTGCTTGAATTGGGCTTCGAACTGCTTGCCCTTCGCGAGACGCGCGAGCGGTTGCCCGTATTCCCACACGGCCGCGCCTTCCGCCGCGTTGCCGGCGAGCTTGATGAAATTCGCGTTCATCACGCCGCCGCCGGCCAGGAACTGCGCGCGGATGCCGAGCTGGCGCATGCGCTTGACGAGCATCGCCGATTGCGCGTCGAGGCCGCCGAAGAACACCAGGTCGGCGTTCGTGCTCTTGATCTTGGTGAGCTGCGCGCTGAAGTCGACAGCCTTGTCGTTCGTGAACTCGCGCGCGACGATCGTGCCGCCGTTGGCCTTCACGGCCTTCTCGAATTCGTCGGCTTCGCCCTGGCCGAACGCGGTGCGGTCGTCGATGATCGCGATGCGCTTCGCCTTGGTCACACCGGCCGCATACGCACCGGCGTTGCCAGCGTTCTGCGTGTCGGTCGCGATCACGCGATACACGGTGCCGAGCCCGGCGCGCGTGATGTCGGGATTGGTCGCCGACGGCGTGATCATCGGAATGCCGGCCTTCGCGTAGATCTTCGACGCGGGTAGCGTCGTGCCCGAGTTGAAATGGCCTATCACGACGGCCACCTGCGCGTCGGTCAGCTGCTGCGCGGCCTGCACGCCGATGCGCGGATCGCTCTGGTCGTCCTGCGACGTGACGACGAACTTCACCGGCTTGCCGCCGATCGTCGTGTGCGCGGCGTTCGCCTCGTCGACGGCCATGCGCACGCCGTTCTCGATGTCCTTGCCGTAGGCGGCGCCGCTGCCGGTCAACGGCACGGCCACGCCAACCTTGACGACCGTCTCCTGAGCGTGGGCCATGCCCGTCTGGAACGCGAACATCGCGGTGGTCAACGCAATGCCGGAAAGCGAACGAATGCGAAACGTCATCGGCCAATCCTTCTTCTGTATGTCGGGATGCGACGCGCGACTGCCGCGCGCCGGCGATCTTTCGCGCGCCGGCGGATCACCGCGGTTCCGTCTCCGGGGAACCTGTCGGCGCGAAAGAGGTGAACCGATTGTGGGTAGCCAATACGCGTGCAGCAAACGAAATATCGGAACTATGTTGTGAGGAATTGTCATCAAGTACCGTCGCATCGGACGGCGGACGGCCCGCGCGACGACGGGCCGGGAGGGAAAACGTCAGGCGGGATGCGCGCAGATGCCTTTGCACCGAGGCTGTGCCGGGTAATGCCGATGGAGAATTACCACTGCTTCGGGCCACCTCGGCACGTCACGCGTCGCGCGATCCGCGCCGATGACACCCGCGGCGTCAGTGCCGGTCGATGTGCGTGTCGGTGCCCGTATGCTTGCGCACCGCATCGGCCGCCTCGCCGGCCTTCTCCTGGAGCTTGCCGGCCTGCTGCTCCGCCACGCCTTCCGCTTCCGTCTCACGATCGCCCGTCACCTTGCCGAGTGCTTCCTTGACCGAACCCTTCACTTGCTTGAGCTTGCCTTCGATGCGATTCCTGTCCATGGTCGTCTCCTGCGATGATTTGGGGAGACGGCAATGCGGCCACTCGCGGGGCCCCCGCGCCGCACCGCCGAGTGGACAGGATCGCAGCCGCGCGCCGCGCGGGGCAGATACGGATGCACCAGCCTGCATGGTGCATTCGCACCGATGACGCCGATGGCGGGAACGATCGGTATCAGCTCTTGCCGTTCGCGCCGCCCTTCTCGCCCCGCGCGCCGCTCGTCTCCGCCGAGCCGACGATGCCGCGCTCGCGCGCCCACACGATGGCCTCGCCGCGGCTATGCACGTCGAGCTTCGCGTAGATCGTCGCGACGTGGTTGCGGACCGTATTCGGCGCAAGGCCGAGGCGCCCGGCGATCTCTTTATCAGCGAGACCGCGACACAGCAGGTCGAACACGTCGCGCTCGCGCGCAGTGAGATCCGACAGTTGCGCGCCCGCATCCGGCGCATTCGCGCGCCGCACGTTCGCGAGCTTCTCGATCAGCGTGCGGCTGAACCACGACGCATCCTGCATCGCCGTCTCGATCGCATAGACGAGTTCCATCTCGGTGCGCTTGCGGTCGCTGATGTCGAGCAGCGCGATCAGCAGGCAATCCTGCCCGTGAATCGCCACCGGGTCGGCCGACACGACGCAATCGCGCACGTCGCCGTCCTGCGTGCGGATCTGCACGTCGGCGTTGCGCACGTTGCCGTCGCGCGCGAGCTGGCTGTCGAGGTGCTGCCGCGCGCCGCGTTCGGCCCACAACCCGATCTCGTCGGCGGACTTGCCGAGCAGGTCGTCGCGCGTATGGCCGGTCATCCCGACGAAGGCATCGTTGACATCGAGCAGCTCGAACCGATCGGCCGTGACGATCGCGGTCGCAACCGGGGCCATCCGGAACGCCTTCGCGAACCGTTCCTCGCTCTGCCGCAGCGCGAGCTCGGCCTGCTTGCGCGGCTCGAGATCCATGAACGTGAACAACATGCACGCCTCGTCGCTCATGTCGATCGGCTGCCCGGCGACGACGACCGCCTTGGTGCTGCCGTCCGCGCACTTCAGCACGGCCTCCATCTGCGGAATCGTCGCGCCCTCGCCGAGCCGCTCGATCGCGAGCTCGCGCCGCTCGGCCTGCTCCAGCACGTCGACCTCGTAGACGGAGCGGCCGAGCACGTCGTCGCGCACGTAGCCCGTCATGTCGAGGAAGCCCTGATTGACCTTCACGTAGCGCAAATCGTCGAGCCGGCAGATCACGGCCGGTGCGGGATTCGCGCTGAACGTGCGCTCGAAGCGCTCCTCCGCGCTCGCCCATTCGGTCGCGTCGTGCAGCACGAGCGCGAGACAGTCCGGCTCGCCGGCGGCGTTCGTCAGCACGAGGCTGCGGATCCGGTGAACCCAGCTCACGTTCTCGTCGGCGGCCGATTCGACTTCGACCGTCACGTCGCTGAACTCCTCGCCCGCGATCACGCGATCCATCGGATAGTGGCCGTCGCGCACCGGATGGTTGTTCCGGTAACGCAGGCGGAAACGCTCGCGATACTCGGTGACGTTCGCGCCCAGCGCCTCGAGCCCGGTGACGCCGTGCATCGCGAGCGCGGCCTCGTTCGCCCACACGATGCGCTGGTCGGGCTCGATCAGGATCACGCCCTCGGTGAGCCCCGCGATGATCTGGTGCAGCTGGCGCCGGTCGGTATGCGACTTCAGCGCCTGTTCGTTTACTTGTTCGTCCATTGAATCGTGGCCCACGTCGTCAACATGATTGCCGGTCCGGCCGCATCGTGGCCGGCACGCGCCGGCTGGCGCATGCGGCGATGATCGCGTGCCGCCGATTCAGGCGACAGGCGCGGATGCACTATGCCCAATAGTACATTCGCACGCCGCTTCGGCATCGTGCGATACCCCGCCGAGCGGCGCAACACCTCCCCCGCGTCCGTCGTCGCGCGTTGCACGTGCAACGGGCGCATTCCCCGTTCCCGCGCACCGTTCCGTCCCCCGTGCAAACGCACTAGCGAACCCGGTGAATTTGCGCGATGTCCGCGTGCGTTCGCACCGGTACGCTGGTACTGCATCGGCGCTCCCGCGCTGCCCTTCCACACCGCAGAGGAGGTTCCCCTGATGAAGCTGCATCAGACACCCGATCCGACGCGGCCCGAACCGGCCCCGGACAATCCGCCCGAACCGCCGCCCGGCACCGATCCGCCGGTGCCGCTGCCGCCCGACGTGCCGCGCCCGGACATGCCGCCGCGCGAGCCCGGCTACGACACGCCGATCGTGCGGTAAGCGGCGCACGCCACGCGATCCGCCGGCACGAGCCGACTCGCTCATTCACCAAGCCAATCGAAGGAGAACATCGATGAACAAGACCTCGCACCTTTCGACGCTGCTCGCCGTCAGCGCGGCCTTTCTGCTTTCCGCCGCGCCGCTCACGAACGCACAGGCCCAGGCTTCGTCGGCCGACACCGGCATGACGGCCGAATCGAACCAGCCCGTCACCGACACGTGGATCACGACCAAGGTGAAGAGCGAACTCGCCACCACCGACGGCGTGAAGAGCACCGACATCAGCGTGAAGACGGTGGACGGCGTCGTCACGCTCACCGGCGTGCTGCCGACGAAGATCGCCGTGAAGAAGGCCGTCGCCGTGACGCGCGCGATCAAGGGCGTAACGCACGTCGACGCATCCGGGCTGAAGGCGAAGGCCTGAGCTATCCAGCGGCCGAGCGCCGCTCTTTTCTCCCCCAACTCGATGAGGAGCACACGATGAACGAGGACAAGATCAAGGGCCAGTGGAAGCAGCTCACCGGCAAGCTGAAGGCCAAGTGGGGCAAGCTGACCGACGACGACCTGACGGTCGCCGAAGGCAACCGCGACTATCTGGTCGGCAAGATCCAGGAGCGTTACGGAATCGCGCGCGACGAAGCCGAGAAGCAATTGCGCGATTTCGATCGCGAGCTGTAACGCGCAAGTCGTCTCACCCCGCCGCGACGCACCGCGCGTCGCGGCACCGAGGAGAACATCGACATGGGCAAGTATCTGATCGCATGGCTGCTCGGCGTACCGATCGGGTTGCTGGTGCTGTTCTTTCTGGTCACGCACATTTTCTGATCGCGCGGCGCCGCCACGCGCCGCCGCCATTCCACGGCATACTACGGCGACCGCCACGACACCCGCGGGCCCTTCGCCATGCCCCAGCCGCTTCTGCAGGACACCAACCATCCCGACTATGCTATCGCCGGCGACACCGTGATCCGCCGCGCGGACGGCCTGCCGCTGTGGGGCAAGGACGGCAAGCCGCTGCCGATCGAGCGGCCGCAAGCATTTCGCTGCATCGGCGGCCGCTGGTTCACCGACGGCGTGCACGTGATCGTGCAGGCGCAACTCGGCAGCGCGATGGTGTCGCTGTATTACTACCGGATCGAGGACGCCGATCTCGACACGTTCGAGATCCTGAACCAGCGCTACGCACGCGATGCGCGGCAGGCGTACTACATCACCGGCCGCACGATCCGCACGCGCAGCCCGCACGCATTCCGGCCGCTCGTCTACGAAACCTGGAACAGGCCGGACGACGCACACGGCGTCACGTTCGAGATGCGCGAGCACGCGTACCTGGCGACCGACGACGAATCGATCTACATGAACGGCCGGCGCATCAACGGCTCGCATGGCGCGAGCGCGATCGGCTTCCCGGGCGGCTATTTCGCCGATGCGAATCGCGTGTATTACTACGGCCGGCCGAAGGACATCGATCGCGAGAGCTTCCTGTGCGGGCCCGACGCGGCCGGCTACCTGCGCTGCACCGACCGGATCGGCCCGATCGAATCCGGCGAGCGGCAGACGGTGCAGGAAACGCGCCTCTTCGACGAATGGCACAGCTTCTTCACGATGCGCCCGGCGCTGCACGACTACTGGTGGCACCGGCGGCGGCAGCCGGCCGCGGCGGCAACGGTCCGGTTCCGGGACGCGACGCTGACCGGCTTCGATCCCGCGACCTTCGCGGCGCGCGAAACGCTGTTCGATTTCGGTGCGATCGACTGGCTGTGCGGCGATGCGCACGGCATTCACTGGGCGCACCGGACCTGCGCGGAAATGCCGGTCGAGCTGACCCGCTTCTCGGACCAGCCGATCGATGCGGTCCGCGTGCTCGGCAAGCATTACTTCACCGACGGCGCCACGGTGTTCTACGCGTTCTCGCCGTCACAGCCGCAGCCGCTACGCGGCGCCGATCCGGCTGCGTTCCGCGTGCTGTCCGGCGGCTGGGCGCGCGACGCGACGCGTGCGTTTCATCTCGGCGTCGTCAAGAAGGGCATCGACCCGGATCGGCTGCATGTCGAAGGCAGCTACGCGTGGGACGGCGAGCGCCTGTTCTGCGACGGCAAGCCGCTGCAGGTCGACGTGCCGGCCAGCGAGTTCCGGGTGCTCCACCCGACGTTCCTGCGCGCCGGCGACAAGCTGTTCTTCGGCCGCCGGCCGGTATCGACGAAGCGCGTGCATCTGCCGACGCTCGAATTCATCGACGACGATTTCGCACGCGACCGCAAGCACGCGTATATCGTCGGCCATGTGAGCCTCGTCGAAATCGACGGCGCCGATCCGGCGAGCTTCCGCGTCGTCGAGCCCGGGACCGCGCGAGACGATACCCGCCGTTATGACGCGCGCACGCTGCGCGACGCCACGGCCCCGCGCGACTGACACACGCCGCCCAACGCAAACGGGCAGGACGCTGCCGCGCCCTGCCCGATCGGTTGATTCCTCTGGCCGCGGCTCGCCGATGCCGGCGCGAGATTCACGCCGCCGCCCGCACCGCCGTCCGCTTCGCGTCCGCTATTTCGCGTTCGCCGTCATCTTGAAGATGCCTTGCGCGTTACCCGCATCGAAGCGCAGGTCCGTCACCCAGCGGCGCGCCGCCTGGTCGAACGTGCGACGGCGCGTGATGAATTCGTAGAACGATCCCGGCACGTTGCGCTTGACCGTGCCGCCGTCGCGGGTGCGGAATTCGCGCTCGACGATGTCCGCGCGATAGGCCGTCTGGAACACGCGGCCCGAGCGCGAGCGTTCGACTTCCGGCTTCATCGGCCGGCCCTTCGCCTTCTCGTCGTCGGACAGCTTGAATACATCGGCCACACGATCCGTCGCGTGGTTGAACGCGTTGCCTTCGGTCGCGATCCAGGCCATCTCGGCCGATTCGAGCAGCAGCGTCTCGTAGTCGAGTTCGTTCGGCAGATCGTGCTGGCGGGCGAATGCGCCGACGATTTCGGGCAGCAGCGCGTGCGCGGCGTCGAGCGACAGCCAGCCTTCGCGCTCGATCTCCCACAGGAGCGCGACGGCCGCCGGCGACAGCGGGTCGCGCGACGAGCTCACGACGTTCGTCACGGCCTGCTGGAATTCCTTCGAGAAGCGCTCCGGATGCAGTTCGCTGACGAAGAACTGCGCGATCTCGTCCGGTGCGTCTTCATGCGCGTATGCGCGACCGGTCATGCCGAGCTTGTCGAGCGGATAACGGCCGTTCAGGCGGAAGCCGAGCGGACGCAGGATGCGCGTGAACGCGGCTTCGCCCGGCGGCAGCGCGCCGGTATGGGGCCAGCGCACCGTGCGCAGCGCGCCGTGATCGAAGTACACCGAACCGCCGCTTTCGATCGCGTCGGCCGTATAGGCGCGACCGTTCGCCGAACGTTCGAGCAGCCCCTCGAACAGCGCCATGTTCATCGCCTGCGCGATTTCCGCGCGCGTGACGACGTCGGCTTCCCACTCTTCGAGGATGGCCGGCATGTTCAGGGTCGCGAACAGGGCGTCGGTCTTCGCCTGTCCCAGCAGCTTCGTCAGCAAGCTCTCGATATTCGGATTGCGCATCAGGATTCTCGTGTCGGGGGACCGCCGGCAAACGTGCCGGCAACTCGGTGGCCGGCCGCCCGGCGGGCGCCTGACCTTGCACGGGAAGCATTATTCAAAGGGTTGCAGCGGGGCGTAAAGCGAGATTAAATTGACACGTGATGAGTTTTTGGAATTATTCACGCCCTCCGCACGCGTCCGCCGGCCCGCCTCGGGCGGGTCCGTTCGTCAGACAAAACATCATGCGCAAATTCAAGATCCCCAACATGGGTGCGCTCGTGGCTTTCGAAGCCGCGGCGCGCCACGAGAGCTTCACGCACGCGGCAAAGGAGCTGTTCCTGACCGAGAGCGCGGTGTCGCGGCAAATCGCGACGCTCGAAGCAAGCCTCGGCGTGCGGCTGTTCGCGCGCGTGAAGCAGCGCGTCGTGCTGACGCGCGCCGGCAAGCTGTACGGCACGCAGGTGCGGCGCGCGCTGGAGGCGCTCGACCGCGACACGCTGTCGATCATCGCGCACGGCAGCGGCGGCGGCTATCTGGAGCTCGCGGTGCTGCCGACCTTCGCGTCGCACTGGCTGATCCCGCGCATCAAGAGCTTCTACGACCGCACGCCGGACGTACGCGTGAACATGGGCAGCCGCACCGATCTGTTCTCGTTCGAGGACACGCACTTCGAAGCCGCGATCCACTACGGCAAGCCGACCTGGCCCGGCACGTCGTCGGACTACCTGTTCGGCGAGGAAGTCGTGCCGATCTGCTCGCCGTCGCTGCTCCACAGGCCGGTCGAACGCGTGGAGGATCTGCTCGCGTATCCGCTGCTGCACTCCACCACGCGTCCCGGCGCGTGGGCGCAATGGTTCGAGACGCACGGCATCGAGGACATCCGCACGATGCAGGGCGTGCGCTACGAGCTGCATACGATGCTGATCAGCGCGGCCGCGGCCGGGCTCGGAATCGCGCTGGTGCCGAAGTTCTTCGTCGAGGAACAGTTGCAGCAGCTCGGTCTCGTCGTGCCGTGCGACGCGGCGACGGTCGGCGATTCGGCGTACTACCTCGTGTATCCGACGGAGTTCAGCCACAGCAAGCCGCTGGAATCGTTCCGCGCATGGCTGCTGGAACAGGCGAGCGCGTATGCGGCGCCGGGGCAGGAGGAACGCGACGAGGAGGATGACGAAGACGACGAGGACATCGAATAGCGCCACGTGCGTCAGGCGTTCAGCGGCTGCTTCGCGGCGGGGGAAACCGGGGGAGGGGAAATCGCGGCGACGAAATCGCCGGAAGGAAGGACCGAGCGAACGACGGGCCCTGTGTCCGGTGCGCGTCGGGCCGGGGCAGCCCCGACCCGACGCTCCGGGCAGCCGACCTCGTATCGGCGGCGCGGCGGACTTTCTTCTTCACTGCGTAGGTTCTCTCAGGTTCCCTGCATTTTTTTGCTTTGCCGCGCCGGTCATTATCCACTCAAACCGGCCGAAGTAAAACGTTTGCGCACGCACTGAGCGGCATATCCCTCATAACCGGACACAATCCTTCGAATTCCTTTCGGATTGAACGATGGCGGTCGGCAATTCTTGCAATCGGCACGGCGTTGCTTTTTAATGGAACTGGTTCCATTCCGTATTTCGGCCATGCCGCCGCGTGACGCGACGTCGTGCGCGCGTCATGATGCCGATTCAGGATCGAGGATCATTCAGCTCAGGATTCCGTGTCGCCCGTCCTTTCCGGCCACCCGTCAAACGAGACCGTCATGCCCGATTCCGCCTCTCTGCAGCAGCTGTTTCCCGCCTATCAGGACATCCCCGCCGAATACCGGCTCGCTTCGCCGATCCACCAGCGCGTGTCGCTGGTCGACGGCGAATTGCGCCCGTGGGACGGCACGACCAAGACCGTGCTGTCGCCCGTGTGCGTGCGGCAGCCGGACGGCAGCGTCGCGCAGATGGAGATCGGCAGCTACCCGGTGATGGGCGAAACGGAAAGCGACGCGGCGCTCGACGCCGCGGTGCGCGCGTACGACTCGGGCCGCGGCGAGTGGCCGACGATGAAGGTCGAGCAACGCATCGCGTGCATGCAGGACTTCATCAAGCGGATGGTCGCGCAGCGTGAGCTGGTGGTGAACCTGATCATGTGGGAAATCGGCAAGAGCCTCGCCGATTCGCAGAAGGAGTTCGACCGCACCGTCACGTACATGACGCAGACGATCGATGCGCTGAAGGAGCTCGACAACGCGAACTCGCGCTTCGTGATCGCCGAAGGCACGATCGGCCAGATCCGCCGCACGCCGCTCGGCGTCGTGCTGTGCATGGGGCCGTACAACTATCCGCTTAACGAGACCTTCGCGACGCTGATCCCCGCGCTGCTGATGGGCAACACCGTGGTGTTCAAGCCGCCGCAGTACGGCACGCTGCTGTTCGAACCGCTGCTCGAGGCGTTCCGCGACGCATTCCCGAAAGGCGTGATCAACACGATCTACGCGCCGGGCGCCGTGGTCGTGCCGCACATGCTCGCGTCGGGCAAGATCAACGTGCTCGCGCTGATCGGTTCGAGCAAGGTCGCCGATTATCTGAAGAAGCAGCATCCGAAGTCGCACCGGCTGCGCGCGATCCTCGGCCTCGACGCGAAGAACGCGGCGATCGTGCTGCCCGACGCCGATCTCGACCTCACCGTGAAAGAGTGCCTGCTCGGCGCGCTGTCGTTCAACGGCCAGCGCTGTACCGCACTGAAGATGCTGCTCGTGCATCGCTCGATCGTCGACGAATTCCTGAAGCGCTTTACCGCCGCGCTCGAGCAGCTGAAGATCGGGATGCCCTGGGAGAAAGGCGTCAGCATCACGCCGCTGCCGGGCATGCATCGCACCGCGTACATGACCGACGCGATCGACGACGCGAAGGCCAGGGGCGCGCAGGTCGTCAACCAGTCGGGCGGCGAGTTCAGCAAGACGCTGTTCTATCCGGCCGTCGTGTATCCGGTCGCCGAAGGGATGAAGCTGTATCGCGAGGAACAGTTCGGGCCGATCATCCCGGTCGCGCCGTTCGACGACGTCGAAACCGCGCTCGACTACGTGACCACGTCGGAGCACGGCCAGCAGGTCAGCATCTTCGGTTCCGATCCGGCGCAGATCGGCGCGCTCGTCGATCCGCTCGTGAATCAGGTGTGCCGCGTGAACATCAACTGTCAGTGCCAGCGCGGGCCCGACGTGTTCCCGTTCGCGGGGCGCAAGGATTCGGCCGAGGGCACGTTGTCGGTGACCGACGCGTTGCGCGCGTTCTCGATCCGCTCGATGGTTGCGGCGAAGCAGACCGACGGCAGCAAGCAACTGCTCGACTCGATCGTGTCGGATCACTACTCGAAGTTCATCAATACGGGCTTCATTTTCTGAAGCGCGGCGCGAGGCGACGGACGATCCGCCGTGCGTTCGTGCGGCGGATCGTCCGGACGGGCACGCGTCGTCCGTTCAGACGTTCGACGCGAGCAGCCGGATCCCCGCCAGACCGAACACCACCGCCAGACACGCTTCCATCGCCCGCCGGCCACGGACGTACAACCGGCGCGCACCATCGGTCGAGAACACCAGCGCATAACCGCCGAACACCATGCAGCCGATCGCGATGCAGCCCGGCACGACCGCGCCGTGCGACGCGCCCGAACCGTTCGACGACAGCGCGACGATCGACACCCACACCAGGATGGCTTTCGGATTCGTCAGGTGCAGCATCGCACCGCGCGCGTAGAAGCGTGACAGCCGCTGCCCGGGCGTCGTCTTCAGCGTCGCCGCCGCGTTGGGCGACCATGCCGTGCGGCCCGACTTGAACGCGAGCCACAGCAGGTACACGCCGCCGAACAGCTTGATCGCGACCAGCAGCTTCGACCACGCGAGCAGCGCCGCCGACACGCCGAGCGCGGCCACCATCGCCCAGCACATCGATCCCGAAATCACGCCGAGCGCGAATACGAGCGCCGCCTTGCGGCCATGGTTCGCGGCGACCGACATGATCGCGAGATTGCTCGGGCCGGGGCTGGCCGTGCCGACGAAATAAGCCGTGTAAGCCAGCAGCAGGTTGGCGGAGAAAAAGGCGTGGACGCTCATGTCGAACCTCGCGGGGGATGATCGATCGATTGTTCGCAAATGCGCGGCATCTGCCCATGGACAGTTGGCCGGCAATTCGCTGGGCCAGTTGCGCGAAGCGCATGCCTGCGCATGACGTTGCATCCGTGTCGGGGCCGGCGCGCTCGGACTGTTTCGGTTATGAAACATCCGGCGCGTGGGCATTGCGGCATTCCTCGGTCAGGGTCGGGCGTTGCGGGTCGCCGTGCCCGGCGCCGCGCGGATGCCGCGCGAACCGCCCGACCACGGCCTTCCCGCTCGTCGCCGACAGGAACACGAAGCCCGTTTTGAACCTGCGTTACGTTACATCGTTGAAGCATTTCATTCGTTCGACCGCCGCCGCACCCGCGTGCGCCACGTCGCGACGCGTATGGACGGCCGCCTCGATTTTTCGCGCGAGCCAGTCTCGGCGGGACGCAACGACCGACGCCGCGACGCGCGTCAACATTGCGCAACAATTGGATCGCGGCGCTGGTACGGAACCTGCATCCCGTTTGTCATGCAAGCCGCGCCGCCGATCGGCGCGGCCACGAACACCGCGAAGCAACGAGGCTTTCCATGGATGCGCTGCCCAACTCGTCCGACACGTCGTTCCAGCTCTTTCTCGCGAAGCTGCTCGAGCAGCCGCTGCCCGACTGGACCGAAAAGCAGCAGATGGAACTGGACATGGCGCGCACGCTGTCCGGCCAGATGGTCCGTCTCGCCGAAGACATGCGCAGTGGCACCGCCGATCTCACGCGCTGCCTCGTGCTGCTGCGCTACGCGAAGGTGCTCGACTTCATGCTGACGTCGCTCGCCGCGCGCCGCGACATCCATCCGCAGACGCTGCGCACGCTGTTCCGGCTCGCGAACCTGAAGGTCGACGATGCGTATCCGGTCTGAACCGGCGCGCCGCGTCGATCTCGATGACGAACCGCGACCGATACGCGCGCATGCCCGATGACCGCACCGGATGAGCATCAGGAACCGGAAGGCCCGGCAGAATCCCGACCCGAACGATCGCCGCTACGATCACGACGTCGAACGGGCGATGCGGCGCCTGTCGGCCGCCGACCTCTCCGATCGGCTGGCCGATAAGGGCAAGGACCAAGACGAAGACGAAAACGACGCCGCCGACCCGCGCCGCGTCCGCTGAACGCCCCTCCGCGGCACACCGGCACACCCCGCCTCCCGGCACCGCAACCGGGCCGCCAGCCAATCGGATGTACAATCGCGCGCCATGAACGCACTTCGCCGCTTCCTGTTCCGGCAAGGCGTCGCGCGACAGCTTCTGTGGGGTGTCCTCCTCGTCACGCTGCTGTCCCGCGCGCTGATGTCGGGCGCCGTGATGCTCGATCCGGACGGTCCGGATGCGGGCTCGGTGGTGCTGTGTTCGGGGCGCGGCCCGCTGATCGTCGACGTGGCAGCACGCGCCACCCGTTTCGACGCGGGTGCGCCGATCACACCGGCCAACGATGCGTTCGCGCTCGCCGACGCACTGAAGCATGACGCACACGCCGGCAATGCAGCGTCGTCCGCCGGCAGCGACGACGGCCTCTGCGCATTCGGCGCGGCGCTGTTCACGGCGCTGACATCGTTCGCGGCGCTGGTGCTGTTGTTTCCCGCCGCGGTGCCGCGGCGGTTCCGGATTCGCTTCGGCATCCCTCGCGTCGTGCGATCGATATTCGACGACCGCCCGCCCTCCCGCGCGCCTCCCCTGTTCTGCTGATCGTTTCGCCTGATGGTCCGCGCACGTCGACGTGCGCGGACCGTCACGCCGTTCGTTTCACACCACCCGATTCAAGCGATCACCCGACTGCGCCCGCCGCCCGGGCGACGTCGCCATGCGCGCCATGACCGGCCGCGCATGACGTGCCGTCGTCCGTTTCGCCGCCGCGCGCACGCGGGTGTGCCGCGCGTCGACGGCGGCCGGCCCATGCCGGCCCGACCGATCGACGAACCCGAGGAGCTGACACCATGTCGACCACCGTCGAGCGGGCCCTGTCGCCCGCCCGTTCCGCCAGCGCCGGTTACCGGACGCTCTGGCGCTGGCATTTCTATGCCGGCCTGTTCGTGATGCCGTTTCTCGTGATCCTCGCGATCACGGGAACGCTCTACTGCTTCCAGCCGCAAATCGAGCCGCTGCTGTATCCGCACCGGCTGATCGTCGAACCGCGCGCGACGCCGCGACTCGATCCGGACACGCTGCTCGCGAAGGCGCGCACCGCGATGCCGGCCGGCGCGACGCCGGTTTCGGCGCAGGTTTCCACCGCGCCCGAGCGCAGCGCCGAATACGTGTTCCGGCTGCGCGACGGCAGCCGCGAAAGCGTGTACGTGAACCCGTACGACGGCAGCGTGCTCGGCACGCTGAGCGTCGAGCAACGCTTCATGCAGGTCGACCGGATGCTGCATCGCAAGCTGCTGCTCGGCAAGACCGGCGAGCTGCTGATGGAGCTCGCCGCATGCTGGACGTTCGTGATGATCGGCACAGGTATCGCGCTGTGGTGGCCGCGCGGCGCCACGCGCGTGGGCCGCGCACTGCGGCCCGACCTGTCGCTGCGCGGCAGGCCGTTGTGGAAGAGCATCCACGCGACAGCCGGCATCTGGCTCGCGGCCGGTACGGTCGCATTCATCCTGACCGGGTTGCCGTGGTCGGGTTCGTGGGGCAAGAACTTCAAGGCGCTGGCCGCGACCGTGAACCTCGGCGCGCCGCCGGGCGCATGGGGCGGCGGGTCGATGCGTTCGACGCGCCCGGGCGCGGCGGCGTCGGCTGCCTCGGCCGCACCGGCACGGGCCGCGGCGCCGGCCGGCCATCACCATCACGAAGCCGGCGAATCGATGCCGGGCATGGTGATGGACGACCTGCCGCTGCCGCAAACGCCTTGGGCGGTGGGCAACGTACCGGTTCCCGATTCGCCATCGGCGCCGGCATCGTCCGCGCCGCTGCCGCTCGCACGCGCGATCGCGATCGTCGCCGGGCTCGGCGTGACGAGCGGCTACACGCTCGCTCTGCCGTCGGGCCCCGACGGCGTATTCACCGCGTCGTACTTCCCGGCCGACCCGAAAGCGGAGCGCACCATCTCCATCGACCAGTACAGCGGCGCGGTGCTGCAGGACATCCACTACGCGGACTACGGCGCGGTATCGCAAGCCGTGTCGTACGGCACGTCGCTGCACATGGGCCGCTACTTCGGGCTCGCGAACCAGATCGTCTGCGCGGCGCTGTCGCTCGGGCTGGCCGCGATGGCCGTCACGGGCGCGGTGATGTGGTGGAAGCGTCGTCCGGCGGGAACGCTGGGCGCACCGTCGCGCGAACGCGGCGCGCCGCCGATGCGCGGCTGGATCGCGGGGCTCGTGCTGCTCGGCATCGTGTTCCCGCTGACGGGGTTGACGATCGTCGCAGTGTGGTCGATCGACCGCCTGCTGTTCGGCCGCGCGACGCGCGCGGCAGCCTGATCGTCGAACGACGCCCCCTTCAAGGAACCCGAAACATGAAGTTCAGATTGATGCTGCCCGCCGCCGCGCTCGCGGCCTTTGCACCGCTCGGGCAGGCACAGGAAAGCGGCGGCGGCGACGGTGCCGGTACGATGCTCGAGCCGATCCGCGTCGATGCACGCAAAGTCGCGCCGCTGCGGCAGCCGCTCGATATCGGCAGCCGCCTCGACCTGACGCCGCTCGAAACGCCCGCGAGCGTCGAACGGATCGACCGCGCGACGCTCGACACGCGCGGCGACAGTTCGATCGTCGATGCGGTGAGCCGCGCCGCCGGCATCAGCGCATCGCCGCATCCCGGCAACGGCGACTCGGAGCTGAGCGCGCGCGGCTTCGTCGGCGCGTCGTCGGTCACGCAGCTCTACGACGGCGTACGCCCGTATGGCGCCATCGGCATCACCTTTCCGTTCGACACGTGGTCGGTCGACCACATCGACGTGCTGCGCGGCCCCGCTTCGGTGATCTACGGCGAAGGCGCGATCGGCGGCGTCGTGAACATCGTCCCGAAGAAGCCGACCCGCACACCGATCCGCAACGAACTGCAGGTCGGCGGCGGCACCGAACGCACGGCGCGCGTCGCGTTCGGCAGCGGTGGCGCGATCAACGACGCGCTGTCGTACCGCTTCGACATCAGCGGCAACCGCTCGGCGAACTGGGTCGATCGCGGCGATTCGCGCAACCTGTCGATCTCGGGTGCGCTGCGCTACGACGTGACGCCGGACCTGTACGTGACGGCGTCGTACGCGCAAGGCTTCCAGCATCCGATGCAATATTTCGGCGTACCGCTCGTGAACGGCGCGCGCGATCGCGCGCTCGACAGGAAGAACTACAACGTCGGCGACAGCGACATCGCGTTCCGCGACAGCTGGGCGACGGTGTCGGCTAACTGGCAGCCGAGCGACGGCCTGAACGTGACGAGCACGCTGTACCGGATGCAGAGCAATCGCCACTGGAAGGATGCCGAGTACTACACGTACCTGCCGTCGAGCGCGCAGGTCCGGCGCAGCAGCTACACGGAAATTTTCCACGACCAGCAGCAGTACGGCAACGTGACGACGGCCACCGCGACCGGCATGCTGCTCGGGATGCGCAACACGTTCTCGGCGGGCGCGGAGTTCAACCACACGACATTCCAGCACGACAACAATTCGCCGTATTCGGGCACGTCGACGGTCGATCCGTTCAGCTTCGATCCGGGCAGCTTCGTCAACGTGGCCGGCACGTATCCGAAGTACCGCAGCCAGGCGAACCAGTACGCGCTGTTCGCGGAGAACCGGCTCGAAATCACGCCGCGCTGGTCGGTGATCGGCGGGTTGCGCTACGACCATGCAAGCGTGAACCGCGACGATCTCGTGAACGGCGGTGCGTTCACGAAAGTGTTCGCGAACACGGGCTGGCGCCTTGGCACCGTGTACGACGTGCGCCCCGGTCTCGCCGTGTACGGGCAGTATTCGGTCGCGGCCGATCCGATCACCTCGCTGCTGTCGCTGAATGCGTCGAAGGCGAATTTCACGCTCGCGACCGGCCGGCAGATCGAGATCGGCGTGAAGCAGTCGCTCCTCGACGGCAAGGCCGAATGGACGCTGGCCGCATACCGGATCGTGAAGGACAACCTCCTGACGGCCGATCCGCTCAACCCGAACCAGTCGATCCAGGTCGGCCGGCAATCGTCGCGCGGGCTGGAAGCGACGGTCGGCGCGGAGATCGCGAGAGACTGGCGCGTCGACGCGAACGTGTCGATCCTGCGCGCGAAATACGACGACTTCCAGCAGGCGTCCGGCGGCACGACGGTCTCGCGTGCGGGCAACGTGCCGGTGTCGGTGCCGCAGCGGCTCGCGAACCTGTGGGTGAGCTGGCGCTTCGCGCCGGACTGGACCGGCATCGCCGGCATCAAGTATGTCGGCAAGCGCTTTGCCGACACGGCCAACACGCTCGTGATGCCGTCGTACACGAACGTCGACCTCGGGCTCGCGTGGAAGCCGCGCAAGGACACGACGATCACCGCGCGCGCCTACAACGTGTTCAACCGGCGCTACGTGCAGTCCGCGTACTACAACGAGACGCAGTATCTGATCGGCAACGACCGCCGGTTCGAAGTGCTCGCGAACTACCGGTTCTGACGCCGCGCGGCGCGGCGGCGCCTTGGTATGGCGGCCCGTCGACGGCCATCGTCGCCGGAAAGACGCGGTCGCCGACCACGGCGTGTGCGTGCGCGAAAGCGGCATGGGACAGGCCGGCAGCGGCGGCCGGCAGCGCGGCGCATCACACGGCAATCCGAAAGAATCGACCCGGCACACGGCGGCCCGGGCCATCCGTCATCCGGCCCGATAATGCGGCCGGACACGCATGCGCGTCACGCGCGCGGGGCGGCCGCGCGGCGTGCCATCCACTTCCGGTAGCGCCGCGTCTGGCACTGCGCGGCAAGCTGCTGCGACACCAGCGCGCGCAGCGGCGACACGTCCGGATGCGTGCGTCGCCCGACGCTCAACCGCGCGAGCTGGAACTTGACCACCGCCATGTTGGCCAGCGCGCCCAGCGCCTTGTTCTTCCAGCGGATCGGCTGCAGCACCGGCGCGCTGTCCTTGCCGGCCTGCCAGTCGCGCGGCAGGTTCGGCTCGATCGACAGCGCGGTCGCGATGCCGACCATCGCCACGCCGCTGTCGACCACCTTTTCGGCCACCGCGCGGCGGCGAATGCCGCCCGTGACCATCAGCGGCATGCGTGCGACGGCCGTGATGTCCCGCGCGAACTCGAGAAAATACGCTTCGCGGGCCAGCGTGCGCCCGTCGCGCGCCTCGCCCTGCATCGCCGGCACTTCGTAGCTCCCGCCCGACAGTTCGACGAGATCGACGCCGAGCGGATTCAGCAGTTCGACCACACGCCTGGCATCGTCCGCACTGAAACCGCCGCGCTGGAAATCGGCCGAATTCAGCTTCACCGCCACGGCGAACGCCGGCGACACCGTCGCACGCACCTCCCGCACGATGTCGAGCAGCAGCCGCGCGCGATGCTCGATGCTGCCGCCCCACGCGTCCTGCCGGCGGTTGGTCAGCGGCGACAGGAACTGGCTCAGCAGGTAGCCGTGCGCCGCGTGGATCTGCACGCCGGTGAAGCCGCTTTGCTCGGCGAGCTGCGCGGCGCGCACGAAGCGCCGCTGCACGTCGGCGATGTCGGCCTCCGTCATTTCCTTCGGCACCGGGAACTGCTTCGACAGCGCGCCCAGCGCGAGCGGCACGGCCGACGGCGCGAGCGTCGTCTGGCCGAGCGCCGCCTGCATCTGGCGCCCCGGATGGTTGATCTGCATCCACACCTGCGCGCCGCCGGAGCGCGACACCTGTGCCCATCGCCGGAAGCGGTCGAGGTGCGCGTCACTGTCGAGCACGACGCCGTTCGGGCCGGTCATCGCGCGACCGTCCACCATCACGTTGCCGGTCAGGATCAGGCCGACCCGGCCGTCGGCCCACGCCTGGTACAGGCGCAGCAACGCGTCCGACGGCGCGTGATCCGTATCGGCCATGTTCTCTTCCATCGCGGCCTTGGCGAGCCGGTTCGGAATCACCGCGCCATTGGGCAGTGTCAGGGGCGCAAACAGGTTCAAGGTGGATCTCCTCGATTGACGATGCCCAACCATAACTTTAAAGTCAGCTTCAAGGTCAAGCCTCTTTGGAGCCCAACATGAAAATCGGTGAACTGGCACGGGCCAGCGGCCTCGCGGCGTCGCGCATCCGCTTCTACGAAGCGAGCGGCCTGCTCGAACCGGCACGCCGGCAGGCGAATGGCTATCGGGAATACGGGTCGGATGCGCTGACGCGGCTCGCGATCATCGACCGCGCGCAACGCGCGGGCTTCGCGCTCGACGAGATCCGGGCGCTGCTGCCGCCCGATCTCGGCGCATGGCCGCACGACGAGCTGCTGCACGCGCTGCGGCACAAGGTCGATGAAATCGCGCTGCTCGAGCAGCGTCTCGCGCAGAACCGGCGCAACCTGCAGGCGCTGATCGACGAGATCGCGAACAAGCCGGCGGGCGAGGATTGCGCGGCCGCCGCACAGCGCATGCTCGACAAGCTGTGCAAGGAGGCGGCGGAGCCGGAGCCCGCGCCCGTGCCGGCATCGCCGCCACGGCTGCTACGAAAGCGCGCGTAAGTGCACCGGCACCGGCACCGGCAACCGCGATCTGTCCGCCGTGCTGTCGACGCATGATCGGGTGATGCGCAGAGTCGCACGCATGCCGCATCGGCAACGCATTGCCGGCATGCACGATAAAAAATCCGGACGATGGCGCTCGCGCGCCGACCTCGTCCGGATCGCGCGGGCACGTGCAGCGAAGCCGCCCACGCCCGCCGCCGACGCATCGACGGCCGGCGCGGTACAGCCCCCGCACCGCGCCGTTCGATGCAGCCGGTTACTGCAGCCAGATGCCGACGTACCCCGACGACGCATCCGCGCTGCCGCGCTCGACCAGCACGTAGCGCGTGAGCCCGTACGCGGTCTGATAGCGATACGCCGACAGCACGGTGCTGCCCGGCTGGCCGCCGAGCGACACGAGCGGCGTGCCCGTGAGCGCGCCCGTCACCTGCGCGGCGGGCACCGTGATCGTCTGCGACGCCGAGCCGCCGTTCGCGACGACGAAGGTCGCGCCGCCCTGCCCGTCGAACGACAGATAGTTGCCGGTCGTCGTCGCGGGGCTCGTGCCGCCCTGCAGGCAGTCCTCGTAGTAACGCGTGAACGACACGCCGACGAGATCGGACGCCTGCGTCACCGGAACCGCGTTCGCCGGCACCAGCACATCGGTCGACTTCAGGCTCGACGGGCCCGTGCCGCCCGACAGCGACTGGCACACCATCGCGGCGGCCGGCAGGTTGAAGTCGCTCGCGTTCGAGTCGAAGCCGTTGCCGGCCGCGATCTTCGCGCCCCACGTGTAGTTGCCGTCGACGCTCGTGAACGGCGACGACACCTGCGGGCTGCCGAACGACACCGTGCCGGCGATGCCGTTGCCCGACGCACCCGCATCGAGAATCGAGCCGGTCAGGCTGGTCGTCGATGCCAGCGGCTGCCGGTAGTTGAAGTCGAGATAGTTGACCGTCGTGTTCGCCGGCGCAACCGACGACGCGAGCGGCGTCTGCGTCGTCACGCTGCCGACCGTCGCCGCGCCGCCGTTGTCGGACGCGGTCGTCGAGAACTGCTGGTTGGTGGCGGTGTTCACGTACGTGACGGACGGGTTGTCGGCCGTCGGACGAATCAGCCCGAGATGGTCGAGCACCGCGTCGACGAGCTGGTGATTCGCCTGGAACGGCGTGGTCACCGGATCGATGCTCGACCAGTCGACCCCGTACGCGGACGGCGGGAACATCGTCTGCAGATCGGCGGTGACGTTCACGTAGTAGCCCTGGAGCGTCGCCGCGTCGAGCGTCTGCAGCGAATCGGTCAGCGTGCGCGTGATGCCGCTCTTCGCGATCGTGCCGAAGAAGATACCGGTCGTGATCGGCGTGAGGTTCATGTTCGACACGATGCCCGAACCGACGTACGGCGACACCAGCAGCCCGTCGGCCGTCTGCGCCTCGATCAGGAACGGCGACGCGCAATGGATGTTCTTCATCACGTACGTGCCGTCGGCCGCGCTGACGGCGGAGCCGCACTGGTTGCCGTTCGCCTCGTAGGCCGTGATGGTCACGTTGCCGAGCGGTGCGCCGGTCGCGACCGTGCCGCTCAACGACGTCGTCACGTTGCCGCTGTTGCTGCTGCCGTTGTTCGACGACGAAGCGCCGTCGCCACCGCCGCCGCATCCGGACAGCGCGCCGAGCACGGTCGCGCCGGCAAGCAGGCCAGCCAGGGTCTGTTGTTTCATATGGTCTCTCTCTTGTGGTTCGAAAGTCGCGAACGACGAATGGCCGCGCGGCGCCGCATCGGGTCGCGACACCGGCGCCGGGATGCGCTTCACGAACGACTGCGCGCGCGACGGCAGGCACTTGCCGTTCGCGCGATGGTCGTTCAGCGAGTCAGGCCGCGTGGATCCGACGGGCCGGCGCTGCCGGGCCGGTCGGGCAAGAATCGGAATGGCATGGAGACCCCGCAGCGTTGTTGTCGTATTGATCGGGATCGTAGGGCCGGCGCACGGGCCGGACAATCGCTCGACGGATCGGCGCGGGCCTCAACCGGTGAGCGAGGGGCACTCGCTTCACGGTTTAGCGCCCGGGTGCCGACAACAGGTTCAGGGCGGAAAAACGGATCAGCTCGGCGTTGTTGTCGAGGCCGAGCTTGCGCTTGATGTTGGTGCGGTGCGCTTCGACCGTGTTCGCGCTGCGGCCGATCCGCTCGGCGATCTGCTGCTTCGTCAGCCCTTCGCCGATCATCCGCAGGATCTCGATCTCGCGCGGCGACAATGCGGCGAGCGGCGTCGTCGGTTTCGCCGCCTGACCGCGCGCGCGGCGCAGCAGGTTCTGCTGCACTGCCGGCGGGAAATACGGTACGCCGCGCAACACCGAGTCGATCGCGTCGAGGATCGTGCGGCTCACGTTCGCCTTGTTCACGTAGCCTAGCGCGCCGGCCAGCGCGGCCGGCTCCGCATACGCCACGTCCGAATGCATCGAGATGCACACGACGGCCGTGTCGGGGCAGCTCTGCGCGATTTCCTCGATGAGCCGCAGCGCGAGCGTGTCGCCGAGCATCAGGTCGACGACCGCGATGGCGGGCCGGTGCGCGCGCACGGCGTCGAGGCCGTCATGCGCGTTGCCGGCCTGCGCGACGACCCGGTAGCCGGGCACCGCATGCAGCAGTGTCGCGAGCCCTTCACGAACGATCGGGTGATCGTCGACGAGCACGATGGTCGGGTTCATGGTCAGTCCACTTCGACGGTCGTGCCGCCGGTTTCGTTGGTCAGGAAGCGTGCGTGCAGGCCGAGCAGCTGGGCGCGCGAGCGGATGCTGCGCAGCCCGAGACGCGACGCCGGCTGCGCGGCCGGATCGATGCCCGCCGCGAAGCCCGTGCCGTTGTCGCGAATCGCCAGCGCGACGCGGCCGTCGATGTCGCGCAACACGACGTCGATCCGCGTGGCGTGCCCGTGCCGCAGCGCATTCGACACCGACTCCTGCACGATCCGGTACAGGTGCAGCGACGTATCCGGCGACAGCAGCTCGGTATCGTACTCGACGCTCAGGAGGCAACCGTCGGCGACGAGCCGGTCGACGTCGCCGCACAGCTCGCGCAGCGCGGCCGCGAGATCGTGCGGCGAACCGTCGAACGGCGACAGCCCGCGCGACAGCGTGCGGATCGTCTGGATGCCATCCTCGACGATCGCCGAAATCCTGTCGATCACCTGCCGATGATCGTCCGCCGCGTCGCGGGGCGACTGCGCGAGCGTGCTCAGCATCAGCGACGCACCGGTCAGCTTCTGGCCGAGATCGTCGTGCAGCTCGCGACCAATCTGCTGGCGCTCGCGCTCGCCTTGCCGCGTAAGCTCGCGCTCGGCGTGCAACTGCGCATCGAGCAGCGTCGACACCTGGTGCCGCGTGCTCGCGAGCGATGCCGACTGCTGCGTGACGGTGTCGGCGAGCCGGCGCTGCGCGGCCAGCAGCAGATAGATGATGCAGGCCGCCGCGAGGCTGATCGCGCCGCCGAGCGCATAGCCGATCGCGCGGATATGGCGGCCGATCGCGTCCTGGAAGTGGTCGGCCGGCACCGCGATGTCGAGCACGAACTGCCGGCCGGCGACGGTGAAGGTCCGGCGTTCGGCCATCGTCGCCGCGCCGGCCAGCGCGTCGTTGTCGTACGCGAACAGCACGCGGCGCTGCACGTCGGCGAATTCGCCGGGCTTCGCGACCGTATGCAGCCGCAGCGACACGAACCGCCAGTCGTCGTCGGGCATGGCCTCGCGAATCAGCGAACGCACGTCGACGAAGATGCCCGCCGATCCCATCGCGCGCGACTCGCGCTCGGCGGGCGGCGGAACTTCGCCGCCGCGATACACCGTGAGGCGGATGCCGAGGCCGGGGCCGACGTGCCCGTCGAGCTGCGCGACACCGACGCCGGACGTATAGGGCTCCCCCATCCGGTTCGTGTCTTTTCCAACGTTCCAGCCAAAGTTCGCGGCAATGTCGCGCCCGACGTAGATCGCGTTGAAAGGCACGTTGTAGCGCAGCACCATCCGGTACGCGTGCGGCGTAGCAGCCGGAAACACCGTGAAATCGGCCTTGTGCAACCGCAAGCGCATCGCCTGCTCGTATGCCTGCGTATCCGCGGTCGCAATGTAGTCGCAGTAGTTGATCGTTTCGAGCGCGGGAAAACGCCGCGCCACGTGCAGCGACGCGACGTAATCGCGGAACTGCCGCTGCGTCGGTTCGCCGACGACCGACCACAGCCCGCGCACGCCGGACAGCACGTCCACGTAGCGCAGCAGTTGAACCTGGATCTTGTTGCTCGTGTCGGTGACGAATTCGCCGAACTTCAGGTCGGCCGCGGCCCGGGTGCGCGCGTCGAGCTCGACGACGACCAGATGCGTGACGCCGAGCAGCAGCGTCAGGACGATCGCGGCGATCGCGAGCGGATGGCGGGAAGCGCGCCGGATCATGGCGGATAGCGTGTTGGTTTCGGGCGAACGCCTGGAGCGGCCGCCGTGTTCGTTCGATTGCGTTCACGCGTATCGGCTGGCGCCGTCGGCATGCGGCTTCGTCGCCCGGTCGCGTGTGGTCTGGCCGCATTCTTACCGACGCGCGGCCGGCTGGCAAGCTGCGCCGTGCGCGCGGGATGGCGCGAGGCCCGGGGGGATTCGCTTACGTCGCAGGTAATCGACGCGCGCAGCAAGCGCGCCGATCATGGCTTGACCGATCAACCCGTCGGATCGACACCACGGAGCCCGCCATGACCGCCTACGCCATCGCCCACCTGCACGACGTCCGGATGTGCGACGACATCGTCGCATACCTCCAGCGCATCGACGGCACGCTCGCGCCGTTCGACGGCCATTTCGTCATTCACGGCGCGCGGCCGGAGGTGCGCGAAGGGGAATGGCGCGGCGACCTGATCGCGATCGCGTTCCCCGATCTCGACACGGCGCGCGCATGGTACGAATCGGAGGCGTACCGGCAGATTCAGCCGCTGCGTGCGCGACACGCGAGCGGCCCGTTGATCCTGATCGACGGCGTGGACGAGCGGCACAAGGCAACGGACATCCTGCGCTGAGCCACGCCGCATCGGGTGCTGCCGCGATTACGTCGCCTTGCGCTCCATCGGCTCGCCGACGACGAACCCGCCGCCCTGATACCGCTGCGTGGCGTCGTCGTACTCGGCGGTCGGGGCGGTTACCGGGAACAGCCCGGCGAACTGCTCGGAGCTGTCCTGCGGCCGGAAACCGAGGAAGCCGGCCTTCGTGTTGTCCCACCACTTCACCGGGTTGTCCGACACGCCGTAGACGATCGCGTGGCCGACGCGGTTCGTCAGCAGCGAGCAGCGCACGAGTTCGATGAAGTCGCGGTAGCTGAGGTACGTCACGAGCATGCGCGGGTTCTTCGGCACCTCGAACGACGAGCCGATCCGCAGGCATACCGTCTCGATGCCGAAGCGGTCGAAGTAGTACCGCGACAGCGACTCGCCGAAGCATTTCGTCACGCCGTACAGGCTGTCCGGACGCAGCGGCGAATCGGCGTCGAGCACTTCCGTGACCGGATGGAAACCGATTGCATGGTTCGAGCTCGCGAACACGACCCGCTTCACACCGTGCTTGCGCGCGGCTTCGTACAGGTTGTACGTGCCGGTGATGTTCGCATCGACGAGATCGTCGAACGGCGCGTCGATCGAAATGCCGCCGAGGTGGACGATCGCGTCGACGCCGGCGACCAGATCCATCACCGCCGGGCGGTCGGCCAGGTCGACGACCCGGGTTTCTTCGTGCGGGGCCGCGTCGTCCAGCGCCGCGATGTCGCTCACGCGCACGACGTCGGCCCAGTTCGCCAGCGCGCCGCGCACCTGGCGGCCGAGATTGCCGGCCGCGCCGGTCAGCAGCAGGCGCCCGAACGGCTTGCGCGCACCGGTGGATGAGGCGTTCATCGAATGTGTCTCCTTGAATCTGTCCTGGGGTGTACCGAAAATCGGAAAACGTTTTCCAACTATACGCGGCCAAAAAGCCGAACGTCAATGGTCGAACACGCTCCCGGCTATCCGCACTTTCCCGATATGGCCCGGCGGCCGGGCGCCGGCTTTTTCTGCCACAATCCGGGGCAAGCCAACGAAAACGTTACCCTTCCGATGAAAAAAGTTTCCCCGACGATCCGCGACGTGGCCGCGGAAGCCGGCGTGTCAGTCGCGACGGTGTCCAAGTATGTGAACGGCACGCAGCGCTTTTCGCCGAACGTCGAAGCGCGGCTCAAGGAAGCGATCGAGCGGCTAGGCTACCGTTCGAACCCGCTCGCGCGCTCGATGATTACCGGGCGCACCCGCACCATCGGCGTCGTGATCCTCGACATCAGCAACCCGTACTTCACGAACGTCGTCAAAGGCGCGAACCGCGTCGCGCTCCAGCACGACTACACGCTGCTGCTCGTCGACACCGAAGAGAGCCAGGCGCGCGAACGCTCGCTGATCGAGGCGCTCGCGCAGCGCGTCGACGGGCTGATCGTCAGCACGCGGATGCCCGACGAGGAAGCCGGCTGGATGCTCGATCTTCACAAGCCGCTCGTGCTGCTGCGGCGCAGCCCCGGCCTGCCGATTCCGAGCGTCGGCATCGACAACCGGCTCGCCACCTACATGCTCGCGCGCCACCTGCTCAATCTCGGCCACACGCGCATCGCGTACCTCGGCTTCGGGCAGGCCCGCCCGAACGACGAACGGATCCAGGGCGCGCGCGACTGTCTCGCCGAAGCGGGGCTCACGCTCGACGTGCACGACGCGCATGCGCCGACCGCCGAAGCCGGCGAGCGCGCGTGCTCGCGCGTGATGCTCGGGCCGCAGCGCCCGCAGGCCGTGATCTGCTACAACGACCTGATCGCGCTCGGCTTCATGAAGGAAGCCGCATCGCTCGGGTTCCGGCTGCCGCAGGACGTGTCGGTGGCCGGCATCGACAACGTGCCGTACGGCCAGTACGCCGCGCCCGCGCTGACCACCATCGACATCCAGAGCGAGAACATGGGCGAGCTCGCGATGCAGAAGCTGATCGACGCGCTCGCCGGCCGCACCGACGCGAGCTATTCGACGTTCGAGCCGCGGCTCATCGTGCGCGCATCGACGGCCGAGGCCGGTTGAAGCGCATCACGCTCGCATCGCACCGCGCCCTTGCTTCGCTTCAGAGCAAACGCGCCGCCCGCGAGGCGGCGCGTTCATTTGCCCGCCCGCCGCGATTACGCGTCGAGCTTCGCAGGCTTCATCTTCGGCGTGAGCACGTGCATGACGGCCAGCGCGAGCAGGTAGGCCAGCGCGCCGATCGCGAACAGCACCCAGTAGTGGCCCGTGCGTTGCAGCACCTGGCCGATCACTTCCGAGAACAGCACGCCGCCGATCGAACCGGCCATCCCGCCGATGCCGACCACCGACGCGACCGCGCGGCGCGGAAACAGGTCGGACGCGGTCGTGAACAGGTTCGCCGACCAGCCCTGGTGCGCGGCCGCGGCGAGGCCGACAATCAGCACCGCGATCCACAGGCTCTGCACCTGCGACACGAACGCGATCGGCAGCACGCAGCACGCGCAGATCAGCATCGCCGTCTTGCGCGCGCCGTTCACGCTCCAGCCCGCGCGCAGCAGCACCGACGACAGCCAGCCGCCGCCGATGCTGCCCACCGTCGTCAGCGCATAGATGCACACGAGCGGCAGGCCGATATGCTGCATGTCCATCCCGCGCGACTCGTTGAGCCACTTCGGCAGCCAGAACAGGTAGAACCACCACACCGGATCGGTCAGGAACTTGCCGATCAGGAACGCCCACGTCTCGCGCTTGCGGATCAGTTCGCTCCAGCGCGGCGCGCCGGCATCCGCGTTTGCCGCGTCGAGCGCTTCGGCTTCGTCGCGCGGCTCGTCGTATTCGGCGGCGAGCGCACGCGTGTCGGCCGGGCGGTACATCACCAGCCACACCGCGAGCCACACGATGCCGATCGCGCCGATGATCACGAACGCCGCGCGCCAGCCGTAGGCCACCGCGATCGCCGGGATGATCGCCGGCGCGAACACCGCGCCGATGTTCGCGCCCGAGTTGAAGATGCCGGTTGCCAGCGCGCGTTCGCGGCGCGGAAACCATTCGGCCGTCGTCTTGATCGCGGCCGGGAAGTTGCCGCCCTCGCCGATCCCGAGCAGCGCGCGCACCGCGGCGAAGCCCATCACCGAGCCGACCGCCGCGTGCAGCACCGCGGCAATACTCCACACCAGCATCGCGACCGCGTACGAGATGCGCGTACCGAGCCAGTCGACGATGCGGCCGAAGCCGAGCAGCCCGATCGCGTAGAACGCGGAAAACGCCATCACGATGCGGCCGTACTGCACCTGGCTCCAGCCGATGTCGTGCTGGAGCATCGGCGCGAGCAGGCCGAGGATCTGCCGATCCATGTAGTTGATGACGGTCGCGAAGAACAGCAGCGCGCAGACGGTCCAGCGGTAGCGGCTGGCCGCGGCGCGCACGGCGCCGACGACGGCAGATTGCATGAGTGTCTCCGATGCGCGGCCGCGCCCGTCGCGCCGCTGGATGATGCGTGTCCGTGACCGGCGACGGGCGCCGGGGCGGGCGGCGGTGTGCCACGTTCGTGGCACGGCCGGTCGCCTGTCGATGTCTGGAAAACGTTTTTCAAAGCATAGGACGGGCGCTGGTGGCATGTCAGTCGGGGATTTCGATGAGTCATCTCAAATCGGGCCGCGCAAAAAGAGACGACTGTTTCGCAGATTGGCATTAATCGTTTTTCCGCGATTTTCCTGCGCGGAAACGGGGTGCGAACGAGGCCATGACGCGGAAGCGCCAGCCGATACACATGTCCGATTCCAGCCAGAATCGGCGGCGCGGATGGTTTACAGTCGCCGCATGCGCCTCGATCCCGACATCTGCTACGACGCCCTGCTCTCGCGGAACCGCCGCTTCGACGGCTGGTTCTTCGCGGGCGTGTCGACGACGGGCGTGTATTGCCGCCCCGTTTGCCCGGTGAAGCCGCCGAAGGCGCAGAACTGCAGTTACTATCCGACCGCCGCGGCGGCCGAGAAGGCCGGCTTCCGGCCGTGCATGCGCTGCCGGCCCGAGCTCGCGCCCGGTCACGGGCTGCTCGACCTGTCCGGCAATCTCGCCGATGCGGCCGCCGCGCTGATCGAGGACGGTTTTCTGAACGAGCATGCGGTCGATGCGCTCGCGCGGCGGGTCGGCGTGACCGAGCGCCATCTGCGCCGGATCTTCGCCGCGCAGTTCGGCGTGTCGCCGGTCGAATTCGCGCAGACGCACCGGCTGCTGATGGCCAAGCGCCTCCTGACCGACACCGCGCTGCCGGTGGCCGTCGTCGCCTCGACCGCCGGATTCGGCAGCGTGCGGCGCTTCAACGACTTGTTCCGGCAACGCTACGGCCTCAATCCGCTGCGCCTGCGCAAGGGCGCCAGCGCAGCGGCCGGCGGCGACATGACGTTCCCGCTGCCGTACCGGCCGCCGTTCGCGTGGGCCGAGCTGATGCAGTTTCTCGCGCAGCGGCAGATCGACGGCGTCGAGCGGATCGACGCGAACGGTTATGCGCGCGTCGTCGCGCTGCCGAACGGACATGGCGGCGGCGATGTCGCCGGCTGGTTGTCCGTGACGCACGTGCCGCAGCGGTTCGCGCTCGCCGTCACCGTATCGCCCGCGCTGACGCCCGTCGTGCCGGCCGTGCTCGCGCGCGTGCGGCGGCTGTTCGATCTCGACAGCCGGCCCGACGTGATCGACGCGCACCTCGGCGAACTCGCACACGGCTCGCCCGGCCTGCGCGTGCCCGGTGCATTCGACGGGCTCGAGATTGCGATCCGCGCGATCGCGGGCGAGCAGCTGGCGGCAACGCACGCCGCCGCGCTACTCGCGCGCGTTGCCGAACGCTTCGGCTCGCCGGTGGACCACGCGTCGCCCGGGCTTACGCATACCCTGCCCTGCGCCGCGACGCTCGCTTGCGCGCCGCCGACAGCCTTCGAAGCGATCGGCATCGCGCGCGATGCGGCGCGCGCTATCGTGTCGCTGGCACGCGCGGTCGCCGACGGCACGCTCGCGCTCGAACCGATGGCGCCGCTCGACGCGACGCTCGCCGCGTTGCGCGCGATGCCCGGTTTCGACGAACGCGCGGTGCAGTACGTCGCGATGCGCGCAATGGGCTGGCCGAACGCATTCCCCGCCGACGATACATGGCTTGCACAGCGCGCCGCCGATCGTCCGCGCATTGCATCATCTGCATCCAGCGCGCCGCATGCGGCGCGCTGGGCGCCATGGCGCGCGTATGCCGCACTGCATGTGTGGCGCCTTCATGGAGAAGCTTCGCGTTGACTCCCGCTCATCTGATTCCGAGCCCGCTGGGCGACATCGCCATCCGCATCGAGGACGATGCGCTGACGGGCCTTTTTTTCGTCGGCCAGAAATACTATCCGTCGCTCGCGATCGCGTCGGATGCGAATGCGGACGCACGCAACGCATCGCCGCTCGCACGCAAGATCGCAGAAGAAGTCGCCGAGTATTTCACCGGCACGCGCGAGACCTTCTCGGTGCCGATTCACCTGCGCGGCACCGCGTTTCAGCGCAGCGTGTGGAAGCAACTGCTCGCGATTCCGTTCGGGGAGCTCGTGTCGTACGGCGACATCACCGAACGCGTCGGGCTGCCGATGAGCGCCGCGCGCGCCGTCGGGGGCGCGGTCGGCCGCAATCCGGTGTCGATCATGGTGCCGTGCCATCGCGTGATCGGCGCGTCGGGCAGCCTGACCGGATATGCGGGCGGGATCGAACGGAAGCGAGCGTTGTTGTCGCTCGAAGGGGCGGGGTTTCAGCGCGGGGAGCGCCATGCGATGCAGCAGTCGCTTGCATTCTGATTGAACGCCGACGTCCGGCGCGCCCGGGGCGCGTCAGTCGGCCAGCACCGGCCGCCGTGCCTCGCGTTTCGCATACGCACCAGGCGTCATGCGGAACTTCGCCTGGAACAGCGCGATGAACGACGACGTCGAGTCGTAGCCGAGTAGCGCGGCCACCGTCCCGATCGGCTCGCCCGCGTCGAGCAGCGGCAACGCTGCCAGCAGCCGCACGGCCTGCCGCCATTCGGTAAACGACAGCCCGGTGTCCTGCCGGAACAGACGCGACAGCGTGCGCCGCGTCGCGCCGACCTGATGTCCCCATTCGTCGAGACTGCGCGTATCGCCCGGCGATGCATGCAATGCGCGTGCGATCTTCATCAGTCGCGCATCGCGAGGCAGCGGCACCGTCAGCGGCGCCGGCCGCATGCGTGCGATCCGGTCCGCGATCACGCACACCAGCGCACCGTCCGGCCCCGTCTCGTCGTAGTTCACCGGCAACTCGCCGGTGGCGATCACCAGCTCGCGCAGAAGCGGTGTCATGCAGAGAATCGTGCAGTCGTCGCGGGGATCGTCGCGCGCGATCGCTGCATCGAGATACAGGCTGTGGAACGCAACGCAATCGCGCGTCGTTACCGCATGAGGGACGTCCGGCGGAATCCACATCGCGTAGTGCGGCGGCAGCAGATGCTGACCAAACGGCGTCGACACCTCGAGCACGCCGCGCGTCGCATACATGAGCTGCGCCCACGGATGACTGTGCGCACCAACACTCACGTTGCCGGGAATCTCGAACGCACGCACGAACAGCGGCCTCGGCAGGCGCGCCATCGGCGGCACCGCGTAAGGGTCGGCCGGTTGTCCCGCCAGCAACATAAGACGTCCTCCGAAGGTCATTGCACGAACGAGTGCGATGCTACCGTGACGGCTCCTCTTTCACACGGCTTCCGTTCATGAGCGCTCATACCCGCACCACCCGCAAGACCATCACCGCGATCCGTTCGACCAAAGGCATCGGCAGCCTCGTATCGCTGACCGCCTACTCCGCGCCGATGGCGCAGCTGGTCGACGAGGTGGCCGACATGATCATCGTCGGCGACTCCGTCGGCATGGTGCTGTACGGGATGCCCGATACGCTGCGCGTCACGCTCGACATGATGATTGCACACGGTGCGGCCGTCGTTCGTGGCGCCGCGCACGCGTGCGTCGTCGTCGACCTGCCGTTCTCGACGTATCAGGAATCGCCCGCGCAGGCGTATCGCTCCGCCGCGCGCCTGATCGCCGAAACCGGTGCGCAGGCCGTGAAGCTCGAAGGTGGCAGCGAGATGGCCGACACGATCCGCTTCCTCACCGATCGCGGCATTCCAGTGATGGCGCATGTCGGCCTCATGCCGCAGCAAGCGAACGCGACCGGCGGCTTCCGCGCGCAGGGGATGGATCCGCGTTCGGCTGCGCAGGTGTTCGATGCCGCGTGTGCCGCCGAGCGGGCCGGCGCGTTCGGCGTCGTCATCGAGGGCACCGCCGAAGCGCTCGCGCGGCACGTAACGGAAACGCTGTCGATTCCGACGATCGGCATCGGCGCGTCGCCGGCTTGCGACGGGCAGGTGCTCGTGACCGAGGACATGGTCGGCGCGTTCGATGCGTACACGCCGCGCTTCGTGAAGCGTTACGCCGACGCGAATGCGGTGATGCGCGATGCGATCCGCCAGTACGCGCAGGACGTACGGCAATCCGCGTTTCCCGAGCCCGCACATTGCTTCGGGTATGGCAAGCCGCTGCAACTGACGGACGCCGCGTGAGAACGGATTCGAGGCAATTACACGCGCTTGCGCATCGCATGCGCGACCCGTGCGTTCGCCTCGAACTTCGCGCGATGCGTCGAGAAGAACGTCCGCACGTTGCGCACGTTCGATGCGCCGGTGAACAGCCGCCGCGCGAATTCGTCGTATTCGGCGAGGTCGGCCAGATCGGCCACCACCACGAAATCCGGCCCCGGCGATACGCGATAGCACTGCGTGACCGCCGGCTCCGCGCAGACGTAGGCTTCGAACGCGTCGTAGTCTTCGGCCGTCTGCCGGTCGAGGCTGATCTCGATCAATGCCGTGACCGCCGTGCCGATCGCGACCGGATCGAGCACCGCGACCTGCCGGCGGATCACGCCCGCTTCCGTCAGCCGCCGCACGCGGCGCATGCAGGTCGGCGGCGACGACAAGGCGCGCTCGGCCAGCTCCAGGTTCGATACCGACGCCTCGTCCTGCAGGATCGCGAGAATGCGCAGGTCGAGATCGTCGAGCGTGATGCCGGCCATCGGCGGCTCCTTCCCGTCAAGACGTGAAATTTAATTTCAACATGATAACTGATCGCCTATTCGTTTCATTTATAGATGTATTTTGAAATTTAATTCCATTAGCCCGCCTCTACCATCGCTGTCACAGGTCCAGACAGGACATTTACGGAGCGCGATATGTGTGGAATTGTCGGAGCGGTTGCCCAGCGGGACATCCTGCCGAACCTCGTCGACGGGCTGAAGCGGCTCGAAT
Organism: Burkholderia sp. Bp9016; assembly: GCF_003857765.1. Lineage (NCBI taxonomy): Bacteria > Pseudomonadati > Pseudomonadota > Betaproteobacteria > Burkholderiales > Burkholderiaceae > Burkholderia > Burkholderia sp. Bp9016. The sequence goes on along the minus strand of NZ_QTPY01000031.1, from coordinate 1,869 downwards.
ACCGCGGCTACGACTCGTGCGGCGTCGTGGTCTACCGCGACCGCGCGTTGGCCCGCGCGCGCAGCGTCGAGCGCGTCGCCAACCTGCAGCGCGAGATCGCCGCGCATGCGCTGTCCGGGTACACCGGCATCGCGCATACGCGCTGGGCGACGCACGGCGCGCCCGTCACGCTCAACGCGCATCCGCACTTCTCGCCGAGCGACGACAACGCACGCATCGCGCTGTCGCACAACGGGATCATCGAGAACTGCGATCAACTGCGCGCGGAGCTTCAGGCGCACGGCTACGTGTTCGCGAGCCAGACCGACAGCGAAGCGATCGCGCACCTGATCGACCATCTGTACGACGGCGACCTGTTCGACGCGGTGCGCCGCGCCGTCGCGCGACTGCACGGCAGCTACGCGATCGCGGTGATGTGCCGCGACGAGCCGCACCGGATCGTCGGTGCGCGCGACGGAATGCCGCTCGTCGTCGGTGTCGGCGACGGCGAGAATTTCCTGGCGTCGGATGCCATCGCGTTGTCGGGCATCACCGATCGCATCGCTTATCTCGAGAACGGCGATGTCGCCGATATTCAGCTCCATCGCTACTGGATCGTCGATGCGGCCGGCCAGCGTGTCGAACGTGCGGTGCAGCGCGTGGCCGCGCATAGCGGTGCGGCCGACCTCGGGTCGTATCGCTATTACATGCAGAAGGAAATCTTCGAGCAGCCGCAGGCGGTGGCCGATACGTTGCTCGATGTCGGGTCGATCATGCCGGAGCTGTTCGGCGACGGTGCGTGGCGCGTGTTCAACGATGCCGATTCGGTGTTGCTGCTCGCGTGCGGCGGCAGTTATCACGCGGCGCTGACCGCCAAGTACTGGATCGAGCGCATCGCGAAGCTGCCCGCGAGCGTGGAGATTGCGAGCGAGTTTCGGTATCGCGACAGCGTGCCGAATCCGCGCACGCTCGTCGTCGCGGTGTCGCAAAGCGGCGAGACGGCCGACGTGCTCGGGGCCGTGCATGTCGCGAAGCGCAACGGGATGATGCATACGCTCGCGATCTGCAACGTCGCGACGAGCGCGCTGATGCGCGAATGCGCGCTGCAGTTCGTCACGCGGGCGGGGATCGAGATCGGGGTGGCGTCGACGAAGGCTTTTACGACGCAGCTCGTCGCATTGTTCTTGCTGACCTTGTCGCTGGCGCAGGTGCGCGGGCGGTTGAGCGACGACGAGGAGAAGGCGCATCTGCGTGCGCTGCGGCATCTGCCCGATGCGATGTCGAAGGTGCTCGCGCTGGAGCCGCAGATCATGGGCTGGTCGGAACTGCTCGCGCGGCGCGACAACATGCTGTTTCTCGGACGCGGGATGCATTATCCGATCGCGCTGGAAGGCGCGCTGAAGATGAAGGAGATTTCGTACATCCACGCGGAGGCTTATCCCGCGGGGGAATTGAAGCATGGGCCGCTGGCGTTGGTCAGTAACGAGATGCCGGTGATTGCGGTGGCGCCGAACGATGCGCTTCTGGAAAAGCTTCGATCGAACATGCATGAGGTCAGCGCGCGCAATGGCAGGCTTTTCGTGTTCGCGGATGTGGACTGCGGGCTGGTGCCGAGCGACGGAATCGAGGTGATTCGGCTCAACGAATACTACGGGCCGCTGTCGCCGATTCTGCATACGGTGCCGATGCAATTGCTGGCTTATCACGCGGCGCTGGCAAGGGGGACGGATATTGACAAGCCCAGGAATCTGGCGAAGTCGGTGACGGTGGAGTAAAGGACATTCGGCGGGGGCCGCGATGTAGCAACTTCGAAGAGCCTATCCGGTCTTTTGTGTGTGATGCATAAACTGACGGCCAAGGAGCCACTTTTATGCCACGCAAACGCAAGGA